>JBLNBW010000235.1:0-14561 GCA_050260255.1 Rhodospirillaceae bacterium
AAGATCGCGAGCGCCCCGTTCCCGCTTATCCCGCGCGGGGCAGCCGGGCTGATGGATGAAACGCTGAAAAAGTGGGAATCAGTGCGATTTGCTGAGAAGCCGCATGCCACGATCGAGACCATCGAGCGTGAGGGGGAACATGCGCTCGCCCACGAGGTCGCGCGTGATGCGTATCGATTCGTGGTAGTCCCAGACCGACTCGGGCTGAGGATTGATCCAGATTGCGTCGTGATAGACGGAAAGCAGGCGCTGCATCCAGACTGCGCCCGTCTCTTCGTTGGTGTGCTCTACGCTGCCGCCCGGATAGACGATTTCGTACGGACTCATCGTCGCATCGCCCACGAAGATCACCTTGTAGTCGTGCGGGTACGTGTGCATCACATCCCACGTCGAGACCTTCTCGGTCGCGCGGCGCCGGTTGTCCTTCCACACCCGCTCGTACAGGAAGTTGTGGAAGTAGAAATATTCCAGGTGCTTGAACTCCGTGCGTGCCGCCGAGAACAGCTGCTCGCACACGCGGATGTAGTCGTCCATCGAGCCGCCCACGTCGAGGAACAGCAGGACTTTTACCGTGTTGTGCCGCTCCGGCACCATCTTGAGATCGAGCCAGCCGGCGTTCTTCGCGGTGGAGCGTACGGTGTCATCCAGATCGAGCTCTTCCGGCGCGCCGATGCGCGCGAATTTTCGCAGCCGCCGCAGCGCGACCTTCATGTTGCGCGTGCCGATCTCTACAGTATCGTCGAGGTTCTTGTATTCACGCTGGTCCCACACTTTCACGGCGCGGCGATGCCGCGACTCGGGCTGGCCTATGCGCACCCCTTCCGGGTTGTAGCCGTAGGCGCCGAACGGGCTCGTTCCCGCGGTGCCTATCCATTTGTTGCCGCCTTGATGACGGCCCTTTTGCTCTTCGAGGCGCTTTTTGAGCGTTTCCATCAGCTTGTCCCAGCCTCCCAGCGACTCGATGAGCTTCTTGTCTTCTTCGGAGAGGTGCTTTTCGGCGAGCTTACGCAGCCAGTCTTCGGGGATAGCGGCGACCGCGCCTTCGACGTCCACCGCACCCTTGAAGTACGCGCCGAACACCCGGTCGTAACGGTCGAAGAACTTCTCGTCCTTCACCAGGCACGTGCGCGCAAGGAAATAGAAATCGTCGACGCTGCCGTACACGACGCGCTTCTGCAGTGCTTCCAGCAGGATCAGATATTCCTTGATGGAGACCGGGATGCCGGCTTCCTTCAGCTTGAGGAAAAATTCTATGAGCACGTTCGGAGTATGCGTTACCGGTTACTGGTTACTGGTTATTGGTTACTGGTTACTGGTTACTGGTTACTCGTTATTGCAGGAGCACGTCCGGTCCGTAACGAGTAACGGATAACTCGTCACGCCTTTCTGCGCGACATGAAAACCAGGCGCTCGAACAAATGCACATCCTGCTCGTTCTTGAGCAGCGCGCCGTGCAGCGGCGGGATGATCTTGTGGCTGTCCTGGCTGTGCAGGGCCTCGGCCGGAATATCTTCAGCCATCAGGAGCTTCAGCCAGTCGAGCAGCTCGGACGTCGAGGGCTTCTTCTTGAGGCCCGGCACGTCGCGGATCTCGAAAAAGCGCTCGAGCGCTTCCTTGAGCAGGTTCTTCTTGAGGTCGGGATAGTGCACGCCGACGATTCTCTCCATCGTCGCGTGATCCGGAAAGCGGATGTAGTGAAAGAAGCAGCGGCGCAGGAACGCGTCGGGCAGCTCTTTCTCGTTGTTGCTCGTGATGATGACGAGCGGCCGGTGCGTGGCGCGCACGAGCTGCTGCGTCTCGTACACATAGAACTCCATGCGATCGAGCTCGCGCAGCAGATCGTTGGGAAACTCGATGTCGGCCTTGTCCACTTCGTCGATCAGCAGAACCGCCGGCTGCTCCGAGGCAAAAGCCTTCCATAGCATGCCTTGCACGATGTAGTTCGAGATATCGTGTACACGCGGATCGCCGAGCTGCGAATCCCGCAGGCGGGACACGGCGTCGTACTCGTACAGGCCATGTTGCGCTTTCGTGGTGGATTTGACGTGCCATTCGTACAGCGGACGCCCGAGCGCCTTGGCGACTTCCACTGCGAGCATGGTTTTGCCCGTGCCCGGCTCGCCTTTGATGAGCAGCGGCCGCTCCAGCACGATGGCGGCATTGACCGCCATCATGAGGTCCTCGGTGGCCACGTATTGATCGGTACCTTCGAAACGCGTCATGATGTCCTCGGCTGCGTGCCGCGTGCCTCCGCAGCACAATCAAAATGTAAGGCCGCGATTATACCGGGCGCTGCAGATCGGATTTGCGGTCGATGTCGTACACCACGCCGGGATCGTCGCATCCGATCAGCACGACGTCGGCGCGATGCCTTTGCATGATGCTGCGTGCGCCGGTGTCTCCTGACAGTGCGATGAGCTCGCCGTAATGGCGCGCGGCGAACCCGACGGGATGGCCGCGCTCGCCGTCGAACTCGGGTGCCGCGATTCCGGCGCCGCTGGTGAGCGCGTAAGCGACGCGCTCGATCGTCGCTGGCCTGATGGCCGGCATGTCCGCCAGCGCCACGATCCAGCCGCCCGCATCGGCCGTCTGCCGAACCCCGTGAGCCAGGCTGTGCCCCATCCCCAGCGCGGCGTCCGGGCAGACACTCACTTCGCAGCCCTCGCCTTCCAGCAGCCGGCCGACATGCTCGTCATGCGGACGCACGACTGCCGTCACGTGCAAGCCCGCGGCCTGAAGGTTGCGCGCAGCATGTGCCGCGATCGGCAGTCCGTCTGACATGGGGTGTGCGAGCTTGTCCTCGCCAAAGCGGGTGCCGCGCCCGGCTGCGAGCAGAATGGCGCGCAAAGGGGCGTCTTTCGTCGTCATCGGCGCCCATTATAGCGGCCCGCGCACTTGCCTTCCGGCTTCCGTGTAAGATGCCCGCGTCGCACGCCACGGAACAAACAGGGAGACCGCTGTTATGACGACGATGGAGATGCGCGAAATGGGAGAGAGGAAACCGGCGAGCCGCCTGCTGACCGCGGTGACTTTCGTGAGCATCGGATGCGCCGTTGCTGCCGCACTGGCCGGCTTCGGTCACCGCTGGGGATGGTGGGATTATCGCAACGGCTTCGCGATCCTGCGCTGGGCGGTGTACGTCGCAGCAGGCGCCGGCATCGTATCGCTCATTGCATTCATAGCGGCGACCGTACAGAAACATGGTGCGAATGCGCTGCTGGGTCTCACCGGCGCCGTCGTCGCCGCAGCGGTGGTTCTGCCGGCGTGGCAACTGCAGCGCATCGGGTCCACGGTGCCACGCATACATGACATCACCACCGATCTCGACAACCCACCCGCTTTCGTCGCGATCGTGCCGCTGCGCAAGGACGCCCCGAACCCTGCAACCTACGATGGTGCGAAAACCGCAGCGGAGCAAAAGATCGCTTACGCCGATCTTCACGGCGTGCAGCTCGCGATGCCGCCCGCGCAAGCATATCAGCGTGCGCTGGACACCGCGCGCAGCATGGGCTGGGAAATCGTCGCCGACGTGCCCTCCGAAGGGCGCATAGAAGCAAGCGACAGAACCTTCTGGTTCGGCTTCATCGACGACGTCGTGATACGCGTCGCCGCGGCGGGCACCGGCAGCCGCGTCGACGTGCGCTCGAAGTCGCGGGTCGGCCGCAACGATTTCGGGACGAACGCAAAACGCATACGCGCGTACACACGCAAGCTGGAGGCGGCGCGCTGATTGGCGTGCGGCGTTTATAATCCTTTCTTTTTTCACCATCGCGACCATGCCCAAGTTCTGCGCCAACCTGACGCTGCTGTTCAATGAAGTGCCCTTCATGGACCGCTTTCGCGCAGCCTCGCAAGCGGGATTCTCGGGCGTCGAATATCTGTTTCCGTACGACCATGACAAGGATGAGATCGCCGAGGCGCTGCATGGGTGCGGACTGCAACAGGTTCTGCACAACCTGCCGGCGGGAAACTGGAACGGCGGCGAGCGCGGCATCGGCTGCCATCCGGACCGCGTGGGCGAATTTCAGGACGGCGTCGGCGCGGCGATCGAGTACGCAACGCGTCTCAACTGCAAGCAGCTCAATTGCCTTGCGGGTCTCGTGCCCCAAGGCGTCGCAGGAGACCGGCTGCGGACGACGTTCGTCGCGAACCTCAAGTTTGCCGCGCTCAAGCTGAAGGAGCACGGCATCCGGCTCCTGATAGAACCGATCAACACGCGCGACATGCCCGGCTTCTACCTCACGCACACCGCGCAGGCGTTAGACATCATTCGCGAAGTCGGCTCCGACAATCTGTTCCTGCAGTACGACATCTATCATATGCAGGTGATGGAAGGTAACCTCGCGCCGACGATCGAGAAGCATCTGCCCCGGATCGCGCACATGCAGCTTGCCGACAATCCGGGCCGCCATGAGCCCGGCACCGGCGAGATCAATTACCCGTTCCTCTTTTCCTTCATCGACCGCATCGGCTACACGGGATGGATAGGCTGCGAGTACAAGCCGGCGACGACGACGGTCGACGGCCTTTCCTGGGTGAGGCCGTACCTCGATCGCTGACGCGCGGACAGGGCGGAGCGCTTGACCCGCCGCCCTCGCAGCGACAGAATCTTCGAAACCGGCTTTCGTAATCCGGGGTACACCAGGAGGAGTGATGAAAAAAACCTTGGCAGGTCTCGCCTTGGCCGCGGCATTCGCCGCGCCCGTATACGCTCAGCAAGTGACGCTCATGACCGGGCCGCAAGGCGGCGTGTGGGTGCCGCTGGGCGGCGCGCTGAAGAGCATGTGGGAAAAAGCCATCCCGGGACTCAACGTGACTTCGATACCGGGCGCCGGCATCGCGAACGTGCGCGGCGTCGACGAAGGCAAAGCGCAGATAGGGTTCGGCAATTCGAGCACCACCGTCGACGGCCTCGCCGGCCGGCCGCCGTATCCCAAGAAAACGACGAAGGTCTGTCAGCTCGCGAATCTCTATCCTCAGTACTTTCAGGTCGTGGCTCTTGCCGACGCGAAAGTGAACAGCTTCTCCGACTTGAAGGGCAAGTCGGTCGTGACGCAGCCGAAAGGCAACACCGCCGAGCTGCTGACCGATCTGGTCCTCAAGATGAACGGACTCAATTACCAGTCGCTGTCGAAGATCAACTTCCAGTCCTACACCGATGCCGTGTCGATGATGAAGGACGGACACGCGCAGGTGTTCACGCTCGGCACGACGATACCGGCCTCCTCGGTCATGGACCTCGCCAGCGCGCGCGACATCCATCTGGTGCCGGTCGACGACAAGAGCATGAACGAACTGCGCAAGATGAACCCCGGCTATCAGCGCCTCGTGGTGAAGGCCGGGACCTATCCCAAGCAGGACAAGGACGTGCCGATGATAGGGTACTCGGCTCACCTCGTCGTGTCCTGCGACCTGCCCGAGCAGATGGTCTACACGATGGCGAAGACGATCGCCGCGAACGTCGAGTCTCTCGCCGCGATCAACAAGCCGATGGCCGGCCTGAAGCCCAAGGACATGGCGGCGGACATCGGCGTGCCGTTCCACCCTGGCGCCGCGAAGTTCTACAAGGAAGCCGGTGCGCTCTGATCGCGTCGCGCAGTAGATACTCATAGACGGGGCGGCCTGGCCGCCCCGTTTTGCATAAAAGCACGGAGGAATGGGGATGGGAGACAAAGCCGTAGTGCAGCCGCGGATGGAGGAGAAGCTCGCGGTGCAGCCTCGATCGGGCGCGCTGAAGGCCACCGTATCGCTCATCGCGATCGCGATGTCGCTGTACCACATGTACGTGGCAGCCTTCGGTCCGCCCGAAGCGATGATTTTCCGCGGCACCCACCTGCTGTTCGCGCTGACCCTCGTGTTCCTGCTCTATCCGGTGAAGCCCGGCGGCGGACCTGCGTGGCGCGTGATCGACGCCGTGATGCTGCTCGCCTCATGGGCTTTCATCCTTCATATTTTCATCAATTACGAGTACGTCACCAATCGCGCATCATCTACATCGACGATCTCACGCTCCTCGACAAAATTTATACGGTGGTCGCCGTCATCATCATCCTCGAAGCGACGCGACGCGTGCTCGGCTGGGCATTGCCGCTCACCGCCCTCGCGTTCCTCGTGTACGCCGCGATATTCACCCAGGTGAAGATTCCGGTCCTCATGGAGCAGCTGTACCTCTCCACGGAAGGCATATTCGGATCGACGCTGGGTGTGTCGGCGTCGTACGTCATGCTGTTCGTACTGTTCGGCGCGTTCATGGAGAAGAGCGGCACCGGGCAGCTGTTCATGGACTTCGCGCTGTCGCTTACCGGACACACGGCAGGCGGACCCGGCAAAGTGTCCGTCGTATCTTCGAGCCTGTTCGGCACGGTATCGGGCAGCGCCGTCGCGAACGTCATGGTGGACGGCCCGATGACCATCCCGCTCATGAAGCGCACCGGCTTCCGCCCGCCGTTCGCGGCAGCGGTGGAAGCAACGGCGTCGACCGGCGGCCAGATCATGCCGCCCGTCATGGGCGCGGCAGCCTTCGTGATGGCCGAGTTCCTGGCGGTACCCTACGCGCAGGTGGCATTGTGGGCCGTCATACCGGCGGTGCTGTATTACGTCGCCGTGTTCTTTGCCGTGCATTTCGAGGCCAAGCGATACGGCCTGCACGGCGTGCCGCGCAACGAGCTGCCTAAATTCTTGACGGTGATGTCGGCACGCGGGCACCTGTTCGTCCCGATCGTCATGATCCTCGTCGGGCTCATCATGGGGTACTCGGCGCCGCTCTGCGCACTCGTGGGTGCGCTTGCCTGCCTGCCGATGGCATTGCTCCGCAGAACGACGCGCGAAGGCATCACCTGGCGCAACGTGATCGACGCACTCGAGGAAGGCGCGAAGAATACGCTGTCCGTCGCTCTTGCCTGCGCGAGCGCCGGCATCATCATTGGCTGTGTGACCATCACCGGGCTCGGCATCGTGTTTACGCAGCTCGTCGTCGGACTCGCAAACAACCTCCTGCCGCTCGCGCTGGCGCTCACCGCTGTGGCGGGCATCGTTCTCGGTATGGGGATGCCCACCACGCCGGCGTATATCGTGATGGTGTCGCTGCTCGTCCCGGCTCTCATCAAGATGGGCGCGCCGACGCCTGCCGCCCATATGTTCGCGTTCTATTTCGCGATACTTTCCGCGATCACGCCGCCGGTAGCGCTCGCGGTGTACGCAGCCGCGAGCCTCGCCAAGACCGATCTGTGGAAGGCGGGTTGGGAAGCGGTGCGTGTCGGAGCGGCAGGATTCATCGTGCCGTTCATGTTCGTGTTCGAGCCCTCGTTGCTCATGATAGGGGACTGGAAGGACATCGCCTCGTCGTTCATCACGGCGACACTGGGCACGATCTGTCTCGCTGCGGGACTGTTCGGCTACCTGGCGCAGCCGGCACGGATGTGGGAGCGGGTGCTCCTCATCTCCGCGGCATTCCTGCTCATCAAGCCCGGACTCATCACGGATGCGATCGGTCTGGGATTGCTCGCCGTCGTTGCGCTGAGCCAGGTCGCGCTGGCCCGTACCTCGGGCGCGACAGCGGCGGTCAAGCCCGGTAATCCGCCTCTATAATGGCGGAACGCGACGCTCGCACATCACCGTTTTCAGGAGAAGAACATGAGCAACATCGGCTTCATCGGACTCGGCATCATGGGCAAGCCCATGGCGGCGAATCTCATCAAGGGCGGACATCAGCTGTTCCTGCACAGCCGCAGCGGCGTGCCGCAGGAGCTCACCGCAGCGGGCGGCAAAGCCTGCGCGAGCGCCAAGGAAGTTGCGCAGCAAAGCGAAGTGATCATCACCATGGTCCCCGACACGCCGGACGTCGAGAAAGTCCTGTTCTCCGCGAACGGCGTCGCAGAAGGCCTCACCCAGGGCAAGATCGTCGTGGACATGAGCTCGATCTCTCCGATCGAAACCAAGCAGTATGCGAAGCGCATCAACGCGCTGGGCTGCGAGTATCTCGATGCGCCGGTCTCCGGCGGTGAAGTCGGCGCGAAGAATGCAGCGCTGACGATCATGGTCGGCGGTCCCGAAACGGCCTTTGCCAAAGCGAAGCCGCTGTTCGAGCTCATGGGCAAGAACATCACGCTCGTCGGCGGCAACGGCGACGGCCAGACCTGCAAGGTTGCCAATCAGATCATCGTTGCCCTCAACATCGAAGCGGTCGGCGAAGCGCTGCTGTTCGCCGCAAAGGCCGGCGCCGACCCGGCGAAAGTGCGCCAGGCGCTGATGGGCGGATTCGCCGCCTCGCGCATCCTCGAGGTCCACGGCGAGCGCATGATCAAGCGGACCTTCGATCCCGGATTCCGTATCGAGCTGCACCAGAAAGATCTGTCGCTCGCGCTGTCGGGCGCGCGCGCGATGGGTATGTCGCTGCCGAATACGGCAACGGCGCAGGAGCTGTTCAACGCCTGCGTCGCGCACGGCGGTGCGAAATGGGATCACTCCGCGCTGGTGCGTGCGTTGGAGACGATGGCGAATCATCAGGTGAAGCAGTAATCGCACAATAAAACGCGATTGGTGAACGGCGAGCAGTGAGTCGCAAGCGGCGCCCTTCACCAATCACTATTCGTAACCCGCCACTCACGCTCTTTCGATGAAACGCCGGCTCGCCATCGCACTTCTCGCGGCGTTGTCCGCAAGCGCATTCGCTCAACAGTACCCCGTGCGCCCGATCCGCATGATCGTCCCCTTCGCCGCGGGCGGTCCCGGCGATTTTCTCGCTCGCACCGTCAGCCCCAAGCTCACCGAAGCGCTCGGGCAATCGATCGTCGTCGACAACCGCGGCGGCGCCAACGGGCAGATCGCGACCGAGACGACCGCGAAAGCGGATCCCGACGGACACACGGTCCTCATCATATCGGCCGGCCACACCGTCAACGCGACGCTGTATCCGAAGCTGCCCTACGACAGCGTACGCGATTTCACGCCGATCATGCGCATGGTGTCCGGACCGGCCATCGTCGTCGTGCATCCTTCGGTACCGGCTAACTCGGTGAAAGAGTTCATCGCTTACGTGCGCCAGCGTCCGGGCAAGGTCAATTTCGCATCGTCCGGCACGGGCGCACCGAGTCACCTCGCTGTCGAACTGTTCAAAGTGATGACGAAGACCGATCTCGTACACGTGCCATACAAAGGCATTGCACCCGGGATCGTCGATTTGCTGAGCGGACAGGTGCAGGTCGCCTTCCCGACCATGGTCGCCGGCCTCGTGCATGCGCGTGCCGGGCGCCTGCGTGCGATGGCGGTCACGAGCACACAGCGCTCGCCTGCGGCGCCCGATCTGCCGACGATGGCGGAAGCAGGCATACCCGGTTACGAAGCGACGAATTGGTACGGCCTCGTGGGTCCCGCGAAGATGCAGCCGGCCGTAGTGACGCGGCTCAACAGCGAGTTGACCCGCATACTCGCGATACCGGACATACGCGACCGCCTATCGGCCCAAGGCATGGATACGTCCAGCCTGACACCTACGGCATTTGGCGCGTACATGCGGGCCGAAATCGGCAAATGGGCTCGCGTCATTGAAGCTGCGCACGTCAAGGCGGACTAAGCCGCACCTCCCATCGCTTCGTTTTCTCGTCGCTCATGCGGGCAGCCCTTCCTGGCGGCCCTGCTTTTGCGCCTCTCGGCTTCCGCCTGCCGAGTTCGCGAAGCGAGTAAAATGTCCGCATGACCGCACTCGTAGAAACCGTCCCGGTGGATGTCGCCCGCCAGCAGGCGGTGGCGAACGCCCTCCGTGCTTTTCTCCCCGCCGAATCCGTGTTGTTCGCCGACGAGGACGTGAAGCCGTACGAGTGCGACGGTCTTTCCGCGTACCGCCAGGCCCCTATGGTGGTCGCGCTTCCGGCTACCGAACACGAAGTTCAGCGCGTCATTCGGGTATGCCGCGACATGCGCGTCCCGGTCGTCGCACGCGGCGCCGGCACCGGATTGTCCGGCGGCGCATTGCCGCTCGGGGACGGCGTGCTGCTGTCGCTGGCGAAGCTCATGAAGATCGTCGCGGTCGATCCGCTCGCGCGTACGGCGCGGGTGCAGCCCGGCGTGCGGAATCTTGCGATTTCAGAAGCCGCGGCACCTCATGGCCTTTACTATGCGCCGGATCCCTCCAGCCAGATCGCTTGCACGATAGGCGGCAACATCGCGGAAAATTCCGGCGGCGTACACTGCCTCAAGTACGGGCTCACCGTGCACAACGTGCTCAAGGTGCGCATGGTCCTCATGTCGGGCGACATCGTAGAGATCGGCAGCCTGGCGCCCGACGCTCCGGGATACGACCTGCTCGCGCTCGTCACCGGCTCGGAAGGACTGCTCGGCGTCATCACCGAAATCACGGTAAAGCTCCTTCCGCGCCCGCAATGCGCTCAAGTAGTCATGGCAGCGTTCGATTCGGTGGAGACTGCGGGCAGCGCGGTGGCGAACGTCATCGCCGCCGGCATCATTCCCGCCGGACTGGAGATGATGGACCAGGCTGCAACGCGCGCAGTCGAAGAATTCGTGCACGCGGGCTATCCGACCGATGTCGCCGGCATCCTCTTGTGCGAATCGGACGGCACGGAAGAGGAAGTCGCCGACGAAGTGCGGCGCGTCCAGGAGGTCATGGAAAAAAGCGGCGCGACGCTGATCCGCGTGTCGCAAAACGACACGGAGCGATTGCGCTTCTGGGCCGGCCGCAAGGCGGCGTTTCCCGCCGTAGGGCGCATCACGCCGGACTACTACTGCATGGACGGCACGATACCGCGCAAGCGCCTGCCCGAGGTGCTGCGCCGCATCGCAGAGCTCGAGCGCAAGTACGGATTGCGCTGCGCCAACGTGTTCCACGCCGGCGACGGCAATCTCCATCCGCTCATCATGTACGACGCGAACGTCGGCGACGAGTTGCAGAAGGCCGAGTCGTTCGGCGGCGAGATACTCGAGCTCTGCATCGCGGTGGGCGGAACGATCACCGGCGAGCATGGCGTGGGGATAGAGAAAGTGAACCACATGTGCATACAGTTCCGGCCGGCGGAGCTGGAAGCGTTTCATCGCATCAAGCACGCCTTCGACGACCTCGCGCTGCTCAATCCAGGCAAGGCCGTGCCGACGCTGCGCCGCTGCGCGGAATTCGGCCGCATGCACGTGCATACGGGACAGGAGAAGTTTCCGGATCTGCCACGGTTCTGAAAGCCGTTACTGATTACGAGTTGCTTGTTATCGGTAAGTGCGCGAACGAGTAACCGGTAACGAGTAACGCACGTGAAAATGAACGAAGTGCTTCAACAATTGTCCGAGACGATCCGCGAGGCGCATACCGCCGGGCGGCCGCTGCGTATCCATGGCGGCGGGACGAAGGATTTCTACGGCGGCCCGCTGCGTGGCGCGCCGCTCGACATCCGGCCGTATTGCGGCATCATCGATTACGAGCCGACGGAGCTCGCGATTACCGTGCGCGCCGGGACGCCGCTTGCGGAAGTCGAAGAAGTCTTGCGCCGCCACGGGCAGATGCTGGCATTCGAGCCGCCGCATTTCGGCGAGCAGGCAACGCTCGGTGGCTGCATCGCCGCCGGCCTTTCCGGCCCCCGGCGCATGTATGCCGGCGCTGTGCGTGATCTTGTACTGGGAATACGCCTCATGAACGGAGAAGGCGCAGCGCTGCAATTCGGCGGGCGCGTCATGAAAAACGTCGCCGGTTTCGACGTCTCGCGCCTCATCGCCGGCTCGCTCGGCACGCTCGGCGTGATCCTCGAGGCATCGCTCAAGGTGCTGCCTCTGCCGGCAACAGAGCGCACCGTCGTGGTCGAACTGCCGGAGCGCCAAGCAATTGAGACGATGAATCTGTGGGCAGGTCAGCCGCTGCCTGTCAGCGGCACCGCCTATTTTGACAACCGGCTCCATGTACGGCTGTCCGGCGCAGCGCCCGGGGTGGAAGCCGCGCACCGCAAGCTCGGTGGCGACGCGCTCGACGAACGCGAGGCGCACACGCTATGGCAGGCGCTGCGTGAGCACACGCATTCGTTCTTCCGCAGCGGCGAACCGTTGTGGCGGATTGCCGTGCCAGCGACGGCGCAGCCCCTCTCGCTGCCGGGCCGCACGCTGATCGAATGGAGCGGCGCGCTGCGCTGGATACGGGGCGAGGTACCGGCATCGGCGGTGCGCGAAGCGGCGGCTCGCAGCGGCGGCCACGCAACGCTGTTCCGCAACGGCGATAAGTCCGTGGGTGTATTTCAGCCGCTCACCCCGGCATTGCTGGGCCTGCATCGGCGCCTGAAGCATGCGCTCGATCCGGCCGGCATCTTCAACCGCGGACGGCTGTATCCTGATTTTTAACTGCGTGCCCCGTGACTCGTGACTGGTGACCCGTGAAACGCGAGGCCTTTTCCAGTCACTGCTCACGAGTCACGAGTGACGGCTTCTAAATGGAAACCAAGCTCGCCGAGTTCATAAGGGACACGCCGCAAGGCAGGGTCGCCGAAGACATCCTGCGCAAGTGCGTGCACTGCGGCTTCTGCACCGCCACGTGCCCCACGTATCAGCTGCTCGGCGACGAGCTCGACGGACCGCGCGGCCGCATCTATCTCATCAAGCAGGTGCTCGAAGGTGCGCCGGTCACGTCCAAGACGCAGCTTCACCTCGACCGGTGTCTCACGTGCCGCTCGTGCGAAACGACGTGCCCGTCGGGCGTCCAGTATGCGCGGCTGCTCGACATCGGACGCGACGTGGTCGAGAAACGCGTGCCTCGGGACAAGGCGGACGCAGCCAAGCGCGCGGCGCTGCGCCGGCTCATTCCAAGCGGCCTCGTATTCGGCGCGGCCGTCCGGGCCGGACAATGGATGCGCTGGATGCTGCCGCCCGCGCTGAAGCGCAAGGTTCCGCCGGCGTCGCGCGACGTGCGGGGCTGGCCCCGCGGCGTCCATGCGCGCAAAGTCGTGGTGCTCGACGGATGCGTGCAACCAGCCGTTGCGCCGAACACGAACGCGGCATCGGCGCGCGTGCTGGACAAGCTCGGCATCACTGTCCTTCGCGCGCCGCGTTCCGGCTGCTGCGGCGCCGTGTCGCTGCATCTCAATGCCGAGCACGAAGCGCTCGATTACATGCGCCGCAACATCGACGCCTGGTGGCCGCTGGTCGAGCAAGGCGCCGAAGCGATATTGATCACGGCGACCGGATGCGCGTCTATCGTCAAGGACTATGGCTACCATCTCGCGCGCGATCCGCGCTATGCCGCGAAGGCAACGCGCATTTCCGAGCTCGCGAAGGACATTTCGGAGATCCTGATTGCGGAGCAACCGCGGCTGCTTGAGCTGCTGAGACGCAAGCCGACGCAGCGCTATGCATTCCAGTCGCCGTGCACTCTGCAGCACGGGCTCAAAATGGGAGGCAAGGTGGAAGCCTTGCTCGCGAGCCTGGGGTTCGAGCTCACGCCGGTGCGCGATCCGCATCTGTGCTGCGGCTCGGCCGGGACGTATTCCCTGCTGCAACCGGAAATTTCCGAGCAGCTCCTGCAGAATAAAGTGAAATCCCTTCTCGCCGGCGCGCCCGATGCGATACTCACGGCGAACATCGGCTGCCAGATGCACATCCAGACCGGCACGAACGTACCGGTGCGTCATTGGATAGAAACGCTCGACGATCTCGTGTCTCAGTGAGGCGTCAGGAGTAAGACCGCGGCGCAGCGCTGCTGCACCAACTCGATGCTTCTTGCCTTCGCCCCTCACTCCTGACTCTTGACCCTTCACGCCCCGAAAGGGGCTTGTACCTTTGCGTACGGACAGGTACTATCGCTCCGCGATCCACTCCACGGAGCTTCAATGTTTGCACTCGATCCCGCGACGCTGTCCGGACGCCTGAGCGTACCGCCGATGCCGCGACCGCAGGCCGGCCGGCAATCGCGGCACGATCTCTCCGTGCCCGTGTACGAACAGTCGCTGTGGACGAGCCGCCAGCGGCAGGCGAGCGCGATACACGAAGTGTCGTACCGCGCGTGCTTCAAGCCGCAGCTTCCGCGGTATTTCATCGAGCGCCTGACCCGCGCCGGCGATCTCGTCTACGATCCGTTCAGCGGTCGCGGCACGACGGCGGTCGAAGCGGCACTCATGGGACGCCGCGTCGCAGCCAACGACATCAATCCCCTCTCCGCGATATTCACGCTGCCGCGGCTCGAAGCTCCCGACCTTGCGGACATCGAAGAGCGCCTGCGCACGCTTCCGGTGGGCAGACGCCGGAAGGCCGACATCGATCTCTCCATGTTCTATCACCCGGATACCGAGCGCGAGCTGCTCGCCTTGCGCGAGTACCTCGCGCGGCACGCAGCTGCGGGCACCGAGGACAGCGCCGATCGCTGGATACGCATGGTCGCCACCAACCGGCTCACAGGACACTCGCCCGGCTTCTTCTCGGTGTACACGCTGCCGCCGAACCAGGCGACAACGCCCGAGAACCAGGTGCGCATCAACCGCAAGCTCAAGCAGAGGCCGGAATACCGCGACACACGCGCTCTCATACTGCGCAAGTCCGCGCAGCTGCTCGGACGCCTCACGGCAGACGAGCGCGGCACCCTCAGGCTG
>JBLNBW010000236.1:0-9099 GCA_050260255.1 Rhodospirillaceae bacterium
CCACGATTGCGCCGCGTTACGGTGCAGCGACGGTGGAGCGCATCGCGATCAACGCCGTCATGGCAGGCTGCAAGCCGGAATATCTGCCGGTGCTGATCGCCGCGTGCGAAGCGGTCGCGACGAAGGCGTTCCATCTGCAGGCGATCCAGGCGACGACCAATCCCGCTGCCGTATGGCTCGTGATCAACGGTCCGATCGCGGAGAAGCTTGGCGTCAACAGCGGCGGCAATTGTCTCGGTCCGGGTGCGTGGGCGAACGGCACTCTCGGACGCGCGATGCGGTTGATCCTGCAGAACATCGGCGGCGGGCTGCCCGGCGACATGGACAAGGCGACGCAAGGCCAGCCCGGCAAGTGGACGTTCTGCTGCGCGGAGAACGAGGCGGCCAATCCGTGGGCGCCGCTGCACGTGGAGCGCGGGTTTTCGCGCGATACGAGCACGGTGACGGTGGTCGGCGCGCTCGGCACATGGAACAACAACATCACGGAAAAGGATCCGGATAACGTCATCGCGATGATCGGGGACACCATGCAGTATCCGTCGAGCAGCGATTACATCCACGGGGGCGCGCCCTGGGTGGTGCTTTCGCCGCAGCATGCGCAGCTTTTCAAGCAGGCGGGATGGAGCAAGGCCGAAGTGAAGCGCCGTCTATGGGAAGCGTCGAAAATGCGTGCGGGGCGTTCGCTGGGCAGCGAGTTCGAGCGGTTGAAGAACGCACGGGCTGCCGAGCTGGGTGACATCACGCCCGACACGATGCTGCCGATCAGCGTGAAGCCGGACGACATCACAGTCATTGTGGCCGGCGGTGCCGGGTCGCACACCGTATTCGTGCCGGTATCCGCGCATACGCGCTCGGTGACGGTGAAGATTCCGGAGTAGCGGCCGGCGCGTTGCGCGGCGCTTGACTTGCGCGGGTCTCGTGCACGATGCTTTCCGGACAAATAAACCGGAGGAGGTGCACCATGACCACTGCATCGAGTGGCTGCGCACGCGCGCAATGGCTGTGTCGATTGGTTGCGGCGATGCTCACCATTGCCGCCGCGCCTGCAGAGGCGCAGCAGTATCCCGCAAAGCCCGTACGCATCATGGTCGGTTACGTGCCAGGCGGCGGCGTCGATACCACCGCGCGTATCATGGCGGCGGCATTCACCGAGCTGTGGGGCACGCAGGTCATCGTCGAGAACCGCCCCGGCGCAGCAGGCAACGTGGCGACCGAATACACCGCGAAGCAGCCGCCCGACGGCTACACCTGGGTGTTGTGCAACATCGGCTCACACGCGATCACCCCGGCGCGCTTCAAACGCCAGCTCACGTACGATCACATCAAGGACTTCTCGTTTCCCTTGATGATAGGCTCTGTGCCGAACGTGCTCATGGTGCATCCGTCGATGCCGACCCACACGCTGAAGCAGTACATCGATTACGCCAAGCGTCACCCGGGTAAGGTCAACTTCGGCTCCTCCGGCGTGGGCGCATCGCCGCATCTTTCCATCGAGTTGCTGAAGATGATGACCGGCATCGACATCGTGCACGTGCCGTACAAGGGTGCCGCCGCAGCCCTCGCGGACGTCATGAGCGGGCACATGGAATCGTCGGTCGGCAATCTCGCCGGCGGTCCACTCGCGGCGATCAAGGCCGGTCGCGTGCGCGCGCTCGGTGTAACAACGCCCAAGCGCAGCTCCCAGCTGCCCGACGTGCCGACATTCGACGAAGCCGGCGTGCCGGGTTACGAGGTGTCCGGCTGGTACGGCCTGTGCACCCAGGCTGGCGTCCCGCAGGCGATCGTCAGCAAGATCAATGCGGACGGCAACAAGCTGCTGGCGCAGGGAACGCTTGTGAAGCGGCTGCAGGATCAGGGCATAGAGCTCACGCCGACGACGCCAGACAAGTTCCTTGCCTACGTAAAGGCGGAAACCGACAAGTGGACCAAGGTGATCGAGCGCGCCGGGCTGCAGGGAGAGTCGCGGTAGCTGAAGCGCAGCGGCGGGCATGTTTCGCCCGCCGCGCCCCGCGTCAAGTAGACACAGGTCTGTGGTAACCTCGGACTCCTTCAGCAGTTCCGTCCGATCCCGATCGATGCTTGATACGCTACGTAGTCGTTTTCGCGCGCTCGCAGCTGCAGCGCCATTCTATTCTCTCCGCTATTACGAAGAGTCTCGCGAAGTCCTCGCGGTGCGTCAGGACACCCTCGAGCCGCCGCGCCTTACCACGGATCGCGGCGTCATGATCACGGCGATGGTGGACGGCGGATACGGCTATTGCGCCACGAGCGACCTTTCTGTTGCCGGCCTGCAATCGGCGCTCGATCGCGCCGTCGCCTGGGCGCAGGCATCTCGCGCGGCGAGCGTGCATTGCTACGACCCGACCAGCATGCCGGCGCCCCGTGGCGAGCTTCTCGGCGCATCCCCCGAAACGTCGATGTCGCGCAGCGAACTGTGCGATCTGCTCGCCGAGGAATGCCGGGGCGCGAAAATCGACGATCGCATCGTCGCGCGTTACGCGGCACTGGAGCGGCGCAGTGTTACGCAGCTTTATCTCACCAATCACGGCGGCGATGTCGTGCAGCAGTTCCGATACACCATACCGGATGCGCACGTCGCGGCGAACGAGGGCGTGCAAACGCAGACGCGCAGCTTGCTGCACGCGCAGCAGGGCGGGCTGGAGCAGATCGCGGCATCCGGGTTCGTCGGCTGCGGCGAACGCCTCGCGCGCGAAGCGCTGCAGTTGCTTGCCGCGCCGAACTGTCCTTCGGGCCGCATGGACTTGCTTCTCATGCCGGACCAGATGATGCTGCAGATCCACGAATCGATCGGGCATCCGCTCGAGCTCGATCGCATCCTCGGGGACGAGCGTAACTATGCCGGAACGAGCTTCGTGACGCCGGACATGTTCGGGCACTATCGTTACGGGTCGGAGCTTCTCAACGTTACCTTCGATCCATCGTTGCCCGAAGAGCTGGCATCGTACGCCTACGACGACGACGGCAGCCGCGCGGAGAAAACGTGGCTGATACGCAACGGCATACTGGAGCGGCCGCTCGGCGGGCATCTCTCACAACGTCGAGCCGGTTTGCCCGGCACCGCGAACGCGCGCGCCTGCAGCTGGAATCGCCCGACGATGGATCGCATGGCCAACATAAATGTCGAGCCGGGGACCAGCACGC
This sequence comes from Rhodospirillaceae bacterium, assembly GCA_050260255.1. Classification (GTDB taxonomy): domain Bacteria; phylum Pseudomonadota; class Gammaproteobacteria; order Burkholderiales; family SG8-41; genus JAQGMV01. The sequence continues at coordinate 3,163 of JBLNBW010000236.1, forward strand.
TCGACGACATGGTGCGCTCCACCGAGCGCGGCGTGCTGATGCGCACAAATGTGTCGTGGTCGATCGACGATTCGCGCAACAAGTTTCAGTTCGGCTGCGAGTGGGGCGAGCTCATCGAGAACGGAGAGCGCAAAGGCGTCGTCAAGAATCCGAACTACCGCGGCATATCGGCGACCTTCTGGCGCAGTCTGCGCATGGTCGGCAGTCGCGACACGTTCGAGGTGCACGGCACGCTGTACTGCGGTAAAGGCGAGCCGAACCAGGTGATACACGTGGGTCACGCCGCACCGGCGTGCGTCTTCTCGAACGTCGACGTGTTCGGCGGCGCGTCATGAAAGCGCAGTTTTATTCGCTGGCGGACAAGGTCTGTGGCGGGCTGCATGCGAACGAAGTGCTCCTGTGCACGCTTGCAGCGGAGCGCTCCGACTTCGTGCGGTTCAATGGCAGCAAGGTGAGGCAGGCGGGTACGGTGGAGCAGCGTGTGCTCACGATGCGCCTCGTGAGCGCCGGCCGGCAGGCCGCCGCGACGCTGACACTGGCCGGAGACGATGAAGACCTCGTTGCTGCGCGGGCGACGCTCGCCCGGCTGCGCGACGTGATCGTGCAGCTGCCGGAGGACCCCTGGCTCGCGATTACACACACGCCGCAGTCGACGGAATCCGAGCATCGCGGCGAACTGCCGCAGCGCCACGATGTCGTGGACCACATCGTACGCGCGGCCGACGGTTACGATCTCGTCGGGTTCTACGCGGGCGGCACGATGTTCCGCGGCTTCGCCAACTCGCTCGGACAGCGCAACTGGCACGAAGTGGACAGCTTCAATCTCGATTGGAGTCTTTATCTGCAGGCGGATAAAGCCGTGAAGACCGGCTACGCCGGATTTCGCTGGGATGCGGGGGCGTTCGATGTCCGGATGAGCGAGGCGGCGGCTCAGCTCGCTCTCCTCAGTGCGCCGGCGAAAACGATAGAGCCCGGCGAGTATCGCGCCTATCTCTCTGCGCGCGCACTGGAGGAGCTCACCGGTCTTTTGTGCTGGGGCGGCTTTTCGGCAAAGGCGCGGCAGACCCGGCAAAGCCCGTTGCTGCGAATGGAGCACGGCGAGACGCTGAGCCCGCTCGTTACGCTGACGGAAAACACCGAGGAGGGTATAGCGGCGCCGTTCCAGGGCGACGGCTACGTGAAACCGCCGCGCGTCCCGCTCATCGTCCAGGGACGCATCGGCGAGCCGCTCGTGTCGCCGCGCTCGGCAAAGGAATACGGCCTCGTCACGAACGCGGCAAGCGAGCGCGAAGCTCCGGCGTCGCTCGATCTTGCGCCCGGCACGTTGAGCGCAGACCGCGTGCTCGAAGCGCTCGAGACCGGGCTCTACGTGAACAATCTCTGGTATCTCAACTATTCGGACCGCCCGGCCGCGCGCATCACCGGCATGACGCGTTTCGCTACGTTCTGGGTGGAGCACGGGCGCATCAAAGCGCCGGTCAACGTCATGCGTTTCGACGACAGCATCTATCGCATGCTGGGTGAGAACGTGGTCGATCTCACGCGAGAGCGCGAATTCCTGCCCGACACCTCGACGTACGAAGAACGGTCCACGGCCAGTTCGAGGTTGCCTGGTGCGCTGCTGAGCGCCTTACGGTTCACGCTGTAGGCGCGCGACGCCCGATGCGCGCCAATCCCATTCCCGCATTCGCCCGGGACGACCCTTATCGCCGCTACTGGCTGGGCGAGACGGCTACGGTGCTCGCGTACCAGATGCTCGCCATCGCCATCGGTTGGCAGGTGTACGACCTCACCGACAGCGCGTTGAGCCTTGGCCTCATCGGCCTCGCGCAATTTTTGCCGCAATTCCTGCTTGCGCTCGTCGCAGGGCATGTGGCCGACCGCTACGACAGGCGGCGCGTCGTGCTCCTGTGCCAGGTGCTGAAATGCGGCATTGCGCTCGCGCTGGCGTGGGGCAGTTATGCGGGCAACGTCACCGGCGAGCTCATGTATTTCTACTCGTTCCTGATCGGCACGGCGAGCGCATTCCAGTCGCCGAGCTTGCGCTCCATGCTGCCTACACTCGTGCCGCGCACATTACTGCCCCGATGTCTCGCGTGGAGCGGCGGCGTTCGCAAAGTTGCCGTCGTCACGGGCCCTGCGTTGGGTGGGGCGATGTACCTCGCAGGGCCGAGCACGGTGTATCTCGTGAGCGCGTTGTGCTTCGTGGCTGCGGGCGTGCTGTTGCGCGCGGTCGAAGTGCCCTTCGTGGAGCGGCCGCATCAGCCGGTCACGCTCCAGACCTTGTTTGGCGGCATCGCTCACATTCGAAGCAGTCCGGTGCTGCTCGGCGCGATGACACTCGACCTGTTCGCCGTGCTGCTCGGCGGGGCCGTGGCGCTGCTGCCGGTGTACGCGCGAGACATCCTGCATACGGGGCCGTGGGGACTGGGGCTGCTGCGCGCGGCGCCTGCCGTCGGGGCGTTGCTCGCCTCCGCCTATCTGGTGAAAGCGCCGCTCACCGCACGCGTGGGCAAAGTCATGTACGGCGCGGTGGCTGTGTTCGGCGTGTGCATGATCATTTTTGGTCTTTCAAGATCATTCGTGCTCTCGCTCGTGGTGCTGATCGTGTCGGGCGCGGCCGATATGGTGAGCGTGGTGATCCGCTCGTCGCTGGTCCAGCTCGATACACCGGACGAGAAGCGTGGCCGGGTGACGGCCGTGAGCTCGCTCTTCAACAGCACGGCGAACCAGCTCGGGCAGTTCGAATCCGGGCTCGTCGCTGCCTGGCTGGGCGCCGTGACGTCGGTCGTACTGGGCGGCGTCGGCACGGTGCTGATCGTCGTTCTGTGGATGCGGTGGTTTCCGGCGCTGCTGGCGCGCGAAGGGCTGGTGCGTCCGGGACATTAAGCGTCCTCCCCCATATGAGGGATGCATGCGGTGTCGCGGCGAGGCTACTATCACGCGCAGAGCTCGCGATTCTCAAAGGGGAGAAGCACCGAAGACGAGTTGACGAGAGCAGCTTAATGCCGCGCAAGCGGCATTTTTTTTGACGTAAGCTGCGCGAAGTATGGCTACAAGCAGTCTCGAAAAATCCGTGTAACCACCGATAGACGCAGACAAACGCCGATCTCGGTACGCGATCGCGGCTCCATCTTTGCTCATCGTTGGGATCGTTTCTAGTACTGTGCCGTCGACCGGATGAACTGAAAATCCCGGTTCATCGCCGTCAGTCGATTGCGGATGTCCTCTACCCGAGTCGCGGCGCGCACGACGTCCTCCGTCGCGCGCCGTTCCTCGTCGTCTCTCACCACACCGTTCAGTATGATGCACCGGGGCCGCACTTCGACACCGATCCGCACGCGGGCGGTGCGCGGGTCGGTCATCAATGCGGCGTTTGCGACAGCACGCAGCGTCTCTGCGCGCAGTGCCGGGTCTGTCGCCTGGGCGACGCGAAACCGCGGCTGCCGGACAAGACGCAGTATCTGATCGACGCACGCATCTACGCTGTTGCGCGCCGTGTTGATGACGAGATCGTATTCGAAAGCAGGGCGGCGATCGCTGCCGCGCGCGATCCACAGCCGACTGGCGTACGACGCATCGCTGCGTGCGACTTCGGCGCGCAGATAGTCCTCGTCGTCCATGCCGAGGATCGTGCGCAGGTTCGCAATGCGCTGGTGGACCGGCGCGCACAGCCGCACGCGTGGTATCGCCGGAATTCGCGCAAATAGCGCTTCGCCGCCCCAGCCGCGCACGAGCGTGCCGCCCGCGAGCGTTTGAGTGAGCAACTCAGCGCGCGCGACGGCATCGAGCTTGAACGCCGGCACGCACAAGCGTTCCATCCAGTTCGTGCGGCCCTCGATGAAGCGGCATACGCTGGTCTTCGTCGTGCCGAGCTTCGAAGTGATGGCGTCGACGACGGCGTCGTAGACGATCTTAAGACCGAGCTCGTTCGCGACTTCCTCGGCCACTTCCTTGCTGAGGGCGCCCATTTCCATCGACATCGCGAGCACGGTCATGCTGTTACCTGCGAGCGTTTACCTCAGTCCGGGCACGGTGCAGAAAACGCGCAGCAGGTCAGCCTGACGATTGCATTCCGTTTTCTGGAACAGCGTGCGCAGCTGCGTGCGCACGGTGCTGATCTTGACGCCGGTGCGATGCGCGATTTCCTTGGGCGTCGCGCCCAGCACCAGATCGTGCGCGAGACGGCATTCGGCGGGGGTGAGCGAGTACAGCTTGGCGATGGCGAGATGTTTCATCGGCGGCGGAGAGGCGGGGTCGGAGATGGTCACGATGAGCACCGATGGCGGGACGGCCGATGCAGTGCGCAGCGTCGACGGGCGCTTTACGACCATCTGGTATGAGCGGAGTCCCGAGGGCCGAGGAACGAGTACGGCGTCGAGTGCGTCGCTGGGCGGCGGCGAAAGAAAGATCTGTCGTGCTTTTTTCTGCGCCTGCCGGTCGTGTATGACGAGCATCCCGTCGCGACGGCAGAGGCCGTCCCCGCCTCTCAAAATATGTTCGCCTTCCGAGTTGGCGAGAAGAATCTCGCCAGAGCTGTCGCAGGCAAGGGCAGCGTGTCCCAACGCATCGAGCAGCGCATTGCCGAGGATGGCGTGCAGGACGGGTGGGGCCGCGAGCGGGCAGGCGTGAGAGTAGCGGTCGGAATGGTGCCCAGGGCTGTCCTCGGATGGCGGGCTTCCGGTCGAGCGGGCGGATGCGGACGGCGAGTGGCCGACGGTCGTATCGCTTTTCATCGTTTCTCCTGACGGCGTGCGTGCTCTTACACGCGCTCGTCGCCTAATGTAGGCAGCGGCGTCTTATGACAAAATCCGGTAACCGGCCTAAACGATGGTTTAGGCGCTACGGCCTCGAAAGAAAGGATTACGAATGGACGCGGGAGGCGCGTGCGCGCTCGTCGTAGAAGATCACCCTATAGTGTCAGGGCCGCTGTCTCTGGCGCTGAAGGCGATGCGCATCTTCGCTGCCGTCGATGTCGTCGATACGCTCGCGGCGGCGCAGCGGGCCTTGCGCGAGCGCGACTACCGCTTGGTGATCCTCGACCTGCATCTGCGCGACGCCAGCGGACTCGATGCGCTGGCGTCTTTGCGGGAAGAGTTTCCGGACACGCCGACGGTGATCTTTTCGGGTGACGAGTCGGTCGCGACGATGGCGAACGCGTTCGAGTACGGCATACGCGGCTACATCCCGAAGAGTACGCCTACGCCAATCGTGGCGAGCGCCATCCGCATGATACTCGCCGGAGGCTCCTACATTCCCGAGCATGCCGCCGCCGCATTGGGCATACGCGCTCCCGGCAATGTCGCGAGCTCGCTGCACGAGGAGCCGCTGCACGCGCTCACGCCACGACAGCAGGAGGTGTTCCGCGCGCTGCTCGAAGGATTGCCCAACAAGGTGATCGGCGCCCGCCTTGGCATGGCCGACGGTACGGTGAAGGCCCACATGAACACGATTTACCGTTCGCTCGGCGTGCGTAACCGCGCGCAGGCCATCCTGCGCGCGCGGGACCTGGGGCTGATTTAGCCGGCAGTCGCGGCGGCGTCTTCTGTATCCATCGCCGCCTGATGTAGCGGCGCAAGCCAGGCGCGCAACCGTCCCGACGATGCCGGCTTCGCCATGAATCCATAGCCGCTTTGCCGCAACTCGGCAAGCCGCTCGGGATTCGAATTGCCGCTCACGAGCAGTATGCGGCCGGCGCCGACGTGCGGGGCGATTTCGTTCGCGATCTCGAGACCGGTTTCACGCGGGCCCAGCATGTCGTCGAGGATTATGGCATCGGGCCATCCGCCCTGTACCGAGCGCGCTTCGAAGACGCCCTGTCTGCCGGTCAGCATCGTGTAATCGCAACCCCATGCCGCCAGCTGCGCAGCAAGCGCCGTTCGCACGAGGGCATCGTCTTCCACGACCCATACGCGCATGCCGGCGACGGAGCCGTCG
>JBLNBW010000237.1:0-8256 GCA_050260255.1 Rhodospirillaceae bacterium
ATATTGGTGCCGGCGCCCGCGCGATTCTCGACCACTACGGGCTGACCCCATGCTTCGTTGAGGCGCTGACTGACGGCGCGCGCCAGAATGTCTGCCGTACCGCCCGGCGTGTAGCCAACGATGTAACGAACAGGACGCGAAGGATAGCTTGCCGCGCCCTGCGCCCATGCGTCGCTCACGATCGATGCGCCGCCCGCTATCGCCAGCGCCATGCTGATGGCGCCGCACATTTTGCTCTTCATCCTCCGCTCCTCCTCACATACCATGCGTCTTGCCGTTGACACCCAGGCATTCGTCCACCGCGTCGGCAGCGCTGCGCGCGATGCGCGATCGCACCGACGGATCGCGCATGGCGAGCTCTTCCTGACGGTTCACGAGCACCCCCGCTTCGAAAAGCATTGCCGGTATCGTCGCCGTGTGCAACACCACGAGATTGTCGTAGTAATGCACACCGTAGTCCGCGTCGGCGTATTCGCGCGCCTCGCCGATCACAGGATCGGCGTGATAACGCGACGGCACGAAGCCCGCGCGCTGCAGTGCGGCGCTGAATGCCGAAGCACACTGGCGGCTCCGAGGAAGCTGCGGGTTGCGTCGCGACACGAACAGCGAATATCCCGCCTGCATGTCGCTGTAGCGCAGCGTCGCGTCTTCGTAATCCCAATAGGACATGTATTCCGCATGCACCGAGTCGTGGTGCACCGAGATCAGCAGATCGCGGCCTGCGGCACGGGGCGAGCGTCGATAGAGATCGGCAGCGAGCCCGTCGTCACCGATCATCATCACGTCGTGCCCGCGCGATCGCACGGCATCCGCGATACCGCGGGCGAGCTCGAGATTGTATTCGAACTCCGGCACGCCCCGCGCGCTGGTCGCTCCCGGACGGGCGAGGTAATGGCCGACGTCTATGGCAATCGCTGCGCCGTATGCGGCCCCGGAAACGAGGACCCCCGCCGCACACTGCACGATGCGGGCGATCACGCCGCGACGCGATGACGCTCGAGGATCGCCGGATCCGGATCGGCGCCCAGCCCCGGCGCATCCGGGACGCGCAGCTCCCCGTGCTCTGGCGTGATCCACGCACCCATCGGGCTTGCGTGCAGCGTGCAATACGAGCGTTCTATCCACGGTGCATGGTCCTGAACGGCCGCCACGTGCAATGTCGCGAGAAATCCCGGGCCGAAGTACGGCGAATGCGGCTGGAAGTGCACTCCGTGCGCAGCGCACAGCTTCGCGACTTTCACGAGCTCGGAGACGCCGCCTATCTTTGTCACGCTCGGCTGGGCGTAATCGACTGCGCCCGATGCGAACATGTGAGCAAAATCGGTCACGCTCATCGCGTTCTCGCCGGCAGCGATGGCAACACCGCCTTGGCGCCGTACTTTCGCGAGCCCGCCGAAGTCTTCGGGCGGCCAGATCGGCTCCTCAAGCCACGTGAGCCCATAAGGCTTCACCGCGCGCGCTATCGCAAGCGCTTCGTCCACACTCCACGGACAGTTCGTGTCCATGGTGAGCGCAATGTCGGCGCCGACCGCACCGCGCGCCGCGGCGACCGCGTCTACGGTAATCTCGTGCAGCTTGATGGCGCGATAGCCGTCGCGTACGGCGGCAACCGCATTCCGTGCCACGAGCTCCACGTTGCCATAGCGAAGCAGGCTCGCATATGCAGGCAACGAGTCGTGCTTGCGGCCGCCGAGCAGCGCATGCAGCGGCTTGCCTTCCGCTTTGCCGGCAATGTCCCAAAGCGCGATGTCGATGCCCGAAAGACCGTAGATCACCGGGCCCGTACGCCCGATGAGGTGCATTTTCTTTTGCAGCTCCAGCATGAGACCGGCGATGTCGCGCGCATCACGTCCTATGCACAGCGGCGCAATGATTTTCTCTATCGCCGTCTGGGTCGCCGGCCACACTGCGTAGCCGAAGGCTTCGCCCCAGCCGGTGATGCCCGCGTCGGTGTCGACACGAACGAGCAGCAGATCGATCAATTCCCGCGTGCGGCCGGCGAACTGTGGCTTGGGTCCGCCCATGTCGTACGGCAGACCGAGCGCGACGGTGCTGATGCGGGTGATCTTCAAGTTACATCGCTGCCTTTGCACCGGAGGTCTTCACGACACGCCCCCACTTGTCGATTTCCGTGCGGATGTACTTCGCGAATTCTTCGGGACTGTTGCCTACCGGCTCGAAGCCGAGCTCGCCGAGCTTCGCCTGGAATTCCGGCTGGCGCAGCGCTTTCTGCACGACGCGATGCACGCGCGCGATGTAATCCTTGGGCGTGCCGGCCGGTCCGACGAGGCCGTTGATCGTCTTCGCCTCGACGCCCGGATAACCCGCTTCCGTAAACGTCATCACTTCCGGCATGACCGTTGTCCGTTTCGGCGTAGTGATCGCAAGCGCGCGCAGCCGACCTGCCGACACGTACTGCTTCACGCTGCTTTGCGTGCTGAACGCCATCTCGATCTGGCCGCCGATGAGATCGGTGATCGCCTGCCCTGCCCCTTTGTACGGCACGTGCACGATATCGGTGCCGGTGACGGAGCGGAACTGCTCGCCGGCGAGGTGCACCGCGGTACCGTTCCCGGCGGAGCCGAAGTGGATCTTGCCGGGTTTCGATTTGGCGAGCGCGATGAGATCCTTCACCGACTTCACCGGCAGCTGCGGATGCACGCAAAGTACGAGCGGAGACACGGCGATGAGCGATATCGGCGCGAAATCCTTGATCGTGTCGTAGGGCAACGTGCCGAGCAGGCTGGGATTGATGACGAACGCCGCGTCTATCATGCCGATCACTTCGCCATCCGCGTGCGCCTTCGCGACGAGCTGCGTGCCTATGGTGCTGCTGCCGCCCGGACGATTGTCGATCACGACCTGCTGGCCGAACTCCTCGCTGATATACGGCCCTATCAGCCGCGTCAGTGTATCCGTGCCGCCGCCGGGCACGTACGGGACGATGATGCGTATGGGGCGCGTGATCTGCGTTTGCGCGTCGGCCGTGGTCGCGACGCATGCGAGCGCCACCGCGGCAACCGATAAACGACGATTCATTTGATTGCTCCTGTCGCTACCAGCCGAGCACGTAGGCAGGACGCCGGAAATCCGCGCCGCCGTGGAGTACGCCGTTCTTCGCGTCGTTCACGATCGTGCACACCGCGCCGGCAAGCCAGGTCGATTCGCCCCACCAGTACACCTTGTGGCCACGCGCGGCGAGCGAGGCTTCCACGCTCTTGTCGATGCGCCCTTCGAGATACAGCCGATCCGGATAGTAAGGATGCGGCTCGAACGAGCCCGGATAGCTGTACGTCACGAAGCGGGGCGCTTCGATGGCGGATTGCGGATCCATCCCGAACACGTTGATGTTCAGGAACACCTGCAACATTGATTGCGGCTGCACGTCGCCGCCCGGCGTACCGAACGGCATGTACACCTGCCCTTTGCGAAACGCGAGCGCGGGATTCGGCGTCAACCGCGGACGCTTGCCCGGCGCGACCGAACACGGATGCGTCGGATCCGACCACGACTGCGTGCCGCGGCCCGAACACAGGATGCCGACGCCGGGAATGATGGGCGTCTTGTCCGATCCATCCGACGGCGTGGCCGAAAAAGCGTTGCCGTGGCGATCGATGACGCACAGATACGACGTATCGCCCGGTCCTGGCGCTTCCTGCGGCTGCGGCGGCGGCATCCAGCGATTTTCGATCTCGCTGAGCGTGCGCGGGTCGCCGGCCGGCGGCATGCCCTGCCACGCGCGATCGCTGCGGATCAGCGAGCGGCGGTATGCCGCATACTTCTCGGACATGAGCCCGTCGATGGGCACCTTCACGAACTTCGGGTCGCCGAAATGATTGTGGCGGTCGGAGAATGCGAGCTTGAGCGCTTCGGTGACGACGTGGATGTAGTCGGCCGAGTTGTGCCCCATCGCCTTCAAGTCGTAGCCCTTCAGGATGTTGAGCGCCATCGGTAACACGGGACCCTGTGACCACGGCCCGCAGGCATGCAGCGTGATGTCGCCGAAGCGCGCACGCACCGTCGGCTCGAAGTTCACTTTGAACGAGGCGAAATCCTCGTAGCGCATGAGGCCGCCTTCCTTGGCGATCCACTTCGTCACGGCCTGCGCGACGTCGCCCTTGTAGAACGCATCGCGCGCGGCCTTGAGCCCGGCGCGCCGGCCGTTGCGCCTTGCCGCCTTACGCTCTTCGTCGGCGAGATACTGAAGCGTGCGACCGAGATCCGCCTGCACGAAAAGCTCTCCGACTTCCGGCGGCCGGCCTTTCGGCAGGAACACCTTCTTCGACGACGGCCACCGGCTGTACGCGTCCACATTGTCTCGGATGAACTCCGACATGAGCGGATACATCGGAAACCCTTCGGAGGCGAAACGAATCGCGGCAGACGCGACTTCGCCGAAGCTCATCGTGCCGAAGCGCTCCAGCGCGGTGATCCAAGCATCCGGCGCGGCCGGCACGACGCAGCGCTCCACACCCGGCGGGATCTTGCCGCCATGCTTCTTCATGAAGTAATCGGGCGTCACCGCGCGCGGCCATACGCCGAGTCCGTCTATGCAGTGGACCTGCTTGTCCTTCGCCGTGTAGATGATCTGCGGTGCGACGCCGCCGAAGTTCACTTTCTCCGTTTGCAGCACGCCTATCGCGATGCCGGCGGCGACGCCGGCGTCTATCGCGTTGCCGCCCGCTTCCAGTATCTGGAAGCCGGCGTGCGTCGCGAGGTAGTGGCCCGCGGATATCACATGCCGGGTGCCCATGATGCTCATGCGGGTGGTCGCCATAGTTTTCTTTCGGATGCGAGGACTGGTTTGCGAAGCGGACTTGCGCTAGATTCTAACGCGGATCGCGCACAACGAACCACGCGTCCGCATGGTGCAAGCCGCGTTGCGTGCGGCAACGCGATCGCACGAGGACCGCACGGCGACTGTCGCCGCAGACGAGATACGAACGATAAAGGAGGAAGGACAATCATGACGAGAAGAATGCAACGGCTGCACATCGTGATCGCAGCCGCCTGCGCCGGATTGTGCGCCACGGCGCTGCCGGCTTTCGCGCAGAGCTATCCGACGAAGCCGGTGCGCATGATCATTCCGTTTGCGCCGGGGGGCAATACCGACATCATAGGACGTGTGTTCGCGCCCAAGCTCGGAGAGTTTCTGGGACAGCAGGTGATCGTGGACAACCGCGGCGGCGCGGGCGGAGTGATAGGCACCGAGATGGCGGCGCGCGCTGCGCCAGACGGCTACACGCTGCTCATGGTATCCGCCGGCCATACGATCAACCCGGCGATGATCAAGAAGCTTCCATACGATTCCGTGAAGGACTTCGCGCCCATCGGGGTGATCGCCGACGTGCCGACCGCGTTCGTGGTTCACCCCGCATTACCGGCGAAGAACGTGAAGGAATTTCTGGCGATCGCGCGCGCTCGTCCCGGCGAGCTGTTCTACTCGACCGCAGGCCGCGGCACCGTGGGGCATCTCGCCGCCGAGCTGCTCAATTCCGTGGCGAAAATCAAGCTGACCGGCGTGCACTACAAGGGCTCCGGCCCTTCGATGGTCGATCTCGTTGCCGGACACGTGCAGCTGCAGTTTCCGAGCATGCCCGCCGCCGTGCAGTACACCCGTATAGGGCGGCTGCGCATGATCGGCCAGACCGGCGAGAAGCGCTCCAGCGCCGCGCCCGACGTTCCTACCATGCTGGAAGCCGGCCTCAAAGGCTTCGTGGTATCGAGCGGGTTCGCGATGTTCGCGCCCGCCGGCACGCCGCGGCCGATCATCGATCGCGTGCACGCCTCGCTGGTGAAAGCGCTCAACGATCCTGGCGTGAAAGACAACCTCTTCAAGCAGGGCGCCGAGGTCATCGCGAGCACGCCGGAGGAGCACGACAAATTCAACCGCGCCGAGATCGCAAAGTGGATCAAGGTCGTGAAGGAGGCCGGCATCGAGCCGGAATGACGCCGCGCGCCCTGCGCGCTCGGGAGCAAGACGTTAGGAGCGAGGGGTAAACCCCCCGCTCCGCTGACAAGCTCCGGTCGCACGCTGTAAACTCCCCACTCCTCACCCCTCACTCCTCACGCAACATGACCGACTTCGACTGGCAATTTCCGTACACCTCGCAGCGCATGCCCGTGCTCGCGCGCAACGCCGTTGCGACTTCCCAACCGCTCGCTGCGCAGGCGGGCCTGCGCATGCTGATGAAGGGCGGAAACGCCGTCGATGCGATACTCGCCACGGCGATCACGCTGACCGTCGTCGAGCCGACCAGCAACGGGATAGGCAGCGACGCGTTCTGCATCCTGTGGGACGGCAAGAAGCTGCATGGATTGAACGCCTCGGGCCGCTCGCCCGCCGCCTGGACGCCGGAGCGGTTCAAGGGCCATCAGGCGATGCCGCAGCGAGGGTGGGAATCGGTGACCGTGCCGGGTTGCGTCTCCGCGTGGGTCGAGCTCTCCAACAAGTTCGGCAAGCTGCCGTTTGCCGACCTCTTCGAGTCGGCCATACGGTACGCATCGGACGGTTTCATGGTGTCGCCGACCATCGCCCGCCTGTGGTCGAATCAGGTACCCGAGCTCAAGGATCAGCCCGGCTTCGCGCAGGCGTTCATGCCCAACGGTCGCGCACCGAATCCGGGAGAGAAGTTTTCCTTCCCCGATCAGGCCCGCACGCTGCAAAAAATCGCCGGGACGAAAGGCGAAGCGTTCTACCGCGGCGAGATCGCTGAAAAAATCGCAGCCTACGCCAGGGAGCACGGCGCAGCACTGAGCGTCGATGACATGGCGGCACACACCTGCGATTGGGTCGAGCCGATCGGCATCGATTATCGCGGCTACACCCTGCACGAGATACCCCCCAACGGGCAGGGCATCGCGGCCTGCATCGCGCTGGGCATCATGGAGAACTTCGACGTTGCCTCGCTGCCGGTCGATTCGGTGGACAGTCTTCATCTCCAGATCGAGGCGATGAAGCTCGCCTTCGCGGACATCTACGAGCATGTATCCGACCCCGCGACGATGCGCATCAAGGCCTCCGCACTGCTGGACAAGAGCTATCTCAAGGAACGCGCAAAGCTCATCGACATGAAGAAGGCGTCGAACCCCAAGTTCGGCACGCCGAAGAGCGGCACGGTGTATCTCACGGCTGCAGACGAGTCGGGAATGATGGTGTCCTACATCCAGTCGAACTATTCCGGCTTCGGCTCCGGCGTGGTCGTTCCCGGCACCGGCGTAAGCCTGCAGAACCGTGGCTTCGGCTTCGTTCTGCGCCCCGATCATCCCAACGTCGTTGCGCCGCGCAAGCGTCCCTTCCACACGATCATCCCCGGCTTCGTCACCAAGAACGGCCAGCCGCTGATGAGCTTCGGCGTGATGGGCGGCTCGATGCAGGCCCAAGGCCACATGCAGATGGTGTCGCGCCTCGTCGATTATCATCAGAACCCGCAAGCGGCAGCCGACGCGCCGCGCTGGCGCATCGATACCGGCCTTAAGGTCGGCATCGAGTGGGGCGTGCCCGCAGATGTCGTCAACGGACTGCGCGCGCGCGGTCACGACATGCCGCAGGCCGACCGCTGGTCGACCGACTTCGGCCGCGCGCAGCTCATCTACAAGATGCCGGACGGGTACTTCGCGGCGTCTGAGCGGCGCACCGACGGCCAGGCGGTAGGTTACTAGAAGCGGCGAGTCATCGAAGCAGGGCATCAGGGGTCGAGAGCAAGGCGTAAGCAGCAATGAATAAGGAACGTGACGCGCAACACCGTTGCACGTCATGTTCACGGTTCACGCAGTCTGACCAAATCGATCGGGAGCGCGGGCATGCAGTGGCAGCTGGCAGCACTGGTATCGGCTTCGTTGGTCTCCGTCACGGTCGCGGCGCAGGAGTATCCCTCGCGGCCCATCCGCGTCATCGTCCCGTTCGCACCCGGCGGTGGCCTGGACATCACCGCCCGCCTCGTTGGGCAGAAGCTCACGGACAAATGGGGCCAGAACGTCGTCGTCGATACGCGCCCCGGCGCGGCCACGATACTCGGCACCGAGATCGCGTCCAAAGCGCCGGCCGACGGCCACACCTTGCTCATGATCACGACGACGTTCGCCATCAATCCCGGGCTCTACAACAAGCTGCCTTACGACCCGGTGAAGGATTTCTCGCCGGTCACGCAGCTCAACGCGCAGCCCAACATCGTGGTCGTCAGCCCGGCGCTGCCGGCGAAGACCGTCAAGGAGCTCATCGCGCTCGCCAAGACGAAGCCGGGCGAGCTCACTTTC
>JBLNBW010000238.1:0-6039 GCA_050260255.1 Rhodospirillaceae bacterium
CAACAAACTAAACCAAAACACCAACACACAACCCCCCCCCCCCCCCCCCCCCCCCCACCACACACCCCCCCCCCCCCCCCCCCCCCCCCGCCACGTCCCCCTACTAATACGGACGTAATAATGACAAGTGAAGGAACCAAGCCCTTCACCGTCAGCATTCACTGGCTGAGCATCACGGTCTTTACGCATGCGTCGAATCTCATTCCAGTCCTGCTTAAGCACCTGCTAGATATCTCGCTCGCTGATCCGATGGACTGGAGCAAGCACTTCGTCGAATCCGGTTCCCGCGCACGGTATTTCAACTCGCTGTGTTTCGGTCCGCTCGAGATGCGCCTTTATCGCCTGCCACGAAGCGGCGGGAACTTCTGTAGTCTCGAGATCCCGGGCGAGGCGATCGAGACCATTGGGCAGGAGGCGATCGTCGATTACTTACACCGGCTGTGCGAGGGGCCGGAGAAATTTCACGTAACCCGGCTGGACGTCGCCTTTGATGGTGCGCCCTTTACGCCGGCAGACTGCCACGAAGCGTGGAAGCGGGGCGATGTGCGATGTGAAGCGGATCGCAAATCCAGCAAGTGGCTGGAGAATGCCGAGGGTCACACGCTCTACATCGGTTCGCGCTCTTCTCCGCGGTTCGTACGTATCTACGATCGGCGTGGGCCGACGCGTGTTGAATTGGAGCTCAAGCAGGCGTGGGCGGACGGTCTGGCAACCGGCATTGCGTGGATGCCCTTCGAGGAATGGCGGATTCGAGCGTTCTCTTACTTGAGGCAGTATCTCGATTTCGTGGATTCGAGCGCTGGCGCGAGCATTTCACGGGCGCCGCTGTTGCCATGGTGGGGCGCCTTCGTCGGAAACGTTGAACGTGCGACTGAGCGTGTTAAGAGGCCGGATGCAGCGCTCGGCACACTTTCCCGAGCTCGTCAGCAGTTGGAGCGGATGTTGCCTTCGCTATGCGTCTACAAACAGGGTCTCGGGGTGAGCCTCGATGACCTGTGCGAACAGTGGGAAAGTCGGTTGAAGGCGCAGCACCTGCACAAGATTGCGGAAATTAAGCGCTGCTTGGGTGAGTCCTTTTAATGTGGCAGGCGATGTTTGCCCTGATCGCTCCTTCCGCTTGCGGCTAACAAGGGACGACCGCAGGTCTGGCTTCTAGCGACTGCTCCTCGGCCAATTTGGTCATTCAGCATGCGCCAAACGAGCGTTAGTTTTCTGGCAGGCAGCGGACGTTGCCGGCGGCGTGTCCTCGGACGTTCAGTTTCCAAGCGCTTGAGCGTGCGCTCAGGGTGAGGGGCTCTGAGTATCATCAAGGCGGGATTAACCTAGCGGGTGTACCCTTGCAGCGCTGCACGCCATGGTCGGAGCCAGGCGCCCGTGTTCTCCCGTTCTTCCATTAAGATTTTCTTTGGTTGTAACGCCGGCCAGTTCTCTTCGGCGGCGGCGAGAAGTCCGTCTGTCCCATCGATGCCGGGCTGGAGGCGTCCCTCGCAGTCGGCCAGCCACCACAGGTATTGCCGCCACGAGAGCCCGATCCACGGCTTGCCCGGTTCAGTGCGGTGCTGTTCTAGGATCTTCTTGCCAACCGGGTTGCGCAAGCTCGCATCGCCGAGCAGGTTGTCGCGTTCGAGGCGCTTCAAGTCGGCCTCGCGCACGAATGCCATAAGGCTTTCCTCAAACCAGTATGGGAGCTGCCCGCCACCCTCGGCAGGCTGCTCGAAGCGCGAGCGATTGAAGCGGCGGAGGTTAAAGAACTTGCCACTCGCCACACAATCGGCACCGGCCGCCTTCCAGAGCACCATGTCAGAGGATGAGTAGCCCACCAGGACTTTAAGATCCGCAGCCTTCAGCGCAGCGATGAGGCGCAGTATTGCCTCTATCTCGAGGGAGTCGGAGAGCTCGCGCCGTGGAGGCGTCTCATCGTAGATGAGCAGGTAGATCCACTCAGCGGAGGTTCGCGAGGCGATACTCGCGATCTCGAGCGGCCGGTTCTCGGCGACAAGGTCGCGTCCCGCCACGATTAGCGTCTGCACTATGCTCATGCCCGCCTTCGCCGCTTTAGGTGCAAGGTCGTTCGCGATCATGACGCAGAGGTTGTAGAAGTCGTTGGAGTAGAGCTTAGGTAACGGCGCTGGGGAACATACAGCACCAGGCACAAACTCACGGCACTCACGCACTACACCATCGTTAATTTTGCTCCACCACGTGCGCTGGGATAGGTCCGCGGTGTCGAAGTCGCTTGGGAAGTAAGACCAGGTACGCAGCACCCCGCGCGTGGAGTCCGGCACGTAGAGCTGAGGGTCAAACCAGATGGTGAAGTCCTTCAGGACTTTCCTTGTCTTGTTAACCAGCGCTTGGGTCTCAGTCGCCGCGTAGTTGACTGGACTCAGGATTGCCCCACGTAGCTCGGTGAGCTCGGGCTCAAACAGCATGTTGGCCGAGTCGTTGCCAATCTGGTGGAACACTGCCATAGAGAGCTCCCTGAACTAGCGCCAAGCCTTTTTCAAAAGATCCGAGGTGCGGAACCGATGCACTGGCCAAGCGGACGTCATTCGCTGCAGCGCGTCAAGCCCGTGTTTCTTGCACCATGCGTCAAAACAGCCAGTCGACTTGCCGCCGTCGACGACCTTCTGCACTGTGCGAGCCTTCACCTCGTCCGGGTCGGCGAAGGGGTGTCGGCCGAAGCCGCAGACGGCGAGGACTACGCCCAGCGAGAATTGGTCGGTCCTCCAGTCGATGAGGTCCTTACGGTTCTGGAGCTGCTCCGGCGCCGCGTAGAAGGGCGTGCCCGGCCCTTGCAGCATCCACGTCTGTGTGAGCGACTCTTGGCCGAGGTCGCGAACGAGGCCAAAGTCGACTAGCACGGGAGTCATATTATCGGCACGGAACATAATGTTCTCGGGCTTAATATCTCGATGGACCAGCGAAATAGTGCGCAGATACTCGAGCGCGTCGATCAAGATACTCCCCAAGCGCTTTATCTCATCGACCGGAAGGACGCCCGCTTTGATCTTGTCGGCGAGCGTTCCGCCGGCGAGGTATTCCTCAAGCAGCCAGTGGTAGGTATGGCCGTCCACCGTTTCGAGGTCGCATGCGCGGAGCACCGAGATGCTGGGGTGGTTGCAGCGAAGCATAGCCGCGACCTCCCGGCCCACGCGCGCCGGGTCAGCGCTAGCTCGAATGACCTTCAACGCAGACTGTTTGCCTGCGGCATCCGCAACTAAATAGGTTTCTTTGAACGCACCGTGCCCCAGCGTTTCGCTGAGCGTGAATCCGCGCGAGACGCAGATTCGGTTCGCTACCGCTTTGAGTTGGGCATCCGACACGAGCGCAGCGGCCTTGCTGCGGCCGTCGCTCGCGCGGAAAGCCACGGCTGAAGCGGCTCAACGGGCGGCGGCTCGTGAATTACAACCACATCTTGACCGCGAACGGTGCAGATACCCACCGCGCGGCGGTCGAACTCATCGAAGAATTCCTTCGCGCGCAGAGCAACAGCCTCGGGTAACAACACGTATGAAAGGTGCGCGAAGCACGTGTTCCGGTAGGCTTGGTGCATGGCATCCTTCCAGCGATCAAGCTTCGCCTCGATCGAGACGATCTGGCCCGCGTGGGAGACGGCCACTACGTCCGTACGACCGCGCTGGTAGTCGAACTCTCGCGCGGCTGAATGTACCTCCCATGGCCCATTGCCAGCCTGCAGGCTTGACACGAAGGCGCGCACGAGTGCGGCCTCACTCCGAAACATCCGTGTTTTTGGCGCGCAAAGTTTCTGTCGTTCACGTGTCATACGGCGCACACCTTATCATATCCAGCCGCCGGCCGCTTCCCGAAGGCGCCCGCGCTCACTCGTTCTGTACAACTCATGCCTGTCGGCACTGAGCCGCATACTGATGGCGCCGCACTACCACGTGTTGTACACCTCGTGATCGGCGCCAGAAGTTGCGCGCGGACGACGTAGACGAGCCCAAACAAGCGGCGCGCCTTTACCGGTCGGACGCCACCAACTTCAACGGCACCAGGTTCCCGCCTTTCTCGAGCGCCGTGATTTTCTTATTCCAGAGCGTCAACGCCTTGCGCCGTTCAGCGACGTAATCGTGCTTGTCGTAAACAGCGACGAGCCCGCCGAGTGAATGATTGAGGCATCGCTCCGCGATCAGCACATCAACGCCTAGTGCGCCAAGATGACTGCGCGCCGTTGAGCGCAGATCATGCGGCGAAAAGCGCCGGCACGCGCTCTTCAATGATTTGCACAGGCGATCAATGGCGGCGTTCAGGCTGGTGGCCTCCATCGGTGCATCGCCTTGCCGACTCTTGTGCCGTTGGCGAATCGGCAACACGAACTTGGAATTGAAGGCAAGCTGCTTCAATTCCATGAACCATTCGGTTACCGGTTGCGTAAGCGGGATTACAAACGGTTTGCGGTTTTTCGAAATCTCCGCGGGGATCGTCCATTGCTGACGCTCGAAATCGATGTGTCGCCATTCTGCGTGCGTTAATTCTCCGATGCGGGTGCAGGTAGCGAGCAGGATCTTTATGGCGAGCTCGTTGCTGCGGCCGATACGGGGTAGGGCGGGCAGCATCGCACGCAGTTCGTCGTCCGAGAGCATGATGCGCTGACGCCGGCTTGGCGGTGCGCCGATAATGGCCTTCGCCCTGATGTGCGCGCAGGGGTTTGATTCGATGACATGCCGGGCGATGCCGTGTGCAAAGACTTCGCGCAGCGCGATGAGCACGAGCCGCGCGACGTGTAGCGACTTTTGGGATGCGTGTTCGACGATGTCGACCAGATCGGCCGGCGTTATGTCTCGTGCGGCCAAGTGGCCGATGCGGCCGAACACGTAGTCGCGCAACTGCTGTCTGCGTCCGGATACGGTGGCTTGTGCGAGATGTTTCTCAACGCGGTTGAGATAGTCCTCGGCAAGTTGCTTGACCGTCCACGCGCGCGCAGTTTCCTTTAGTGCCTTCTGCTTCTCGCGCGCAACGTCGACGCCTTGCTGAATTGCCGCGCGTTTCTCGATCGCGAGCTTGCGCGCAGCGCTCAACGACGTATCGGTGTAGCGCGCGAGGGTGATCTCTTTGCGTTTACCGGCGATGTAGTAGCGCAGCGTCCACGCTGCTGTGCCATTCGCAGAAAGCGTGAAGGTGAGGCCATCGCCGTCCGACTTCGCAAGCGGTGCGCCGGCCTTGATCCAGTTGCGCAGTTGCACGTCCGTCAGCGTTCCCATGGCGCCCTCGCGAAAATGGGTAGCTAGAAGCCTTCTAGCTACCCATTGGCCTCCTAGCTACCCGTCTAGCTACCCATGAACTGCTCGCTGGCAGTGTACCGCGATGGACGCCGCGGAACAACAAATGCAATGGAATTCGCGAGTTAGGTGAAACGTTCGGACGTTAGTGGACGTTAATAAACGTGTCTACAAATTACAGAAGGTGAGCTCGAAGTCGACGTCGGATTCGGCGGCGCGGGGACGCTGCACGCCTTCCTGGGTCATGAAGCGGATGTTGAGCGCGTACTTGTTCGCGCTGATCTCCGGCACGCACTGATAACGGCGTGCAAGCCGTATGCGCAGCATCTGCGCGACCCGCCCCGCCATCATCTGCTGATACACGCCCTGGTACGCGACCTGGTGGCTGCTCTTTCCGCTTTCGCGCAGCAGTCGCAGGACGATCGTGATGCCGTCGCGTATCGGCAGGAAAGGTGCGAACCACGTCTGCAGATCGTGCCTTTGCTGTTCCGGGCTCTGCTGCAGCCAGTAGTGGTACGAGGGCAGATCGAATTCGCAGACGCCGCCGGGAATGTTGGTCCGCTGCTTGATGCTCATCAGCCATTCGTTGTCCCGTAGCTCCTGGCCGACTTTGCCCGATGCCTGGAAGAGGCGCGACGAGGCTTGGTCGATCTGCCACAGGATGTCATCGAGCGCTTCCTCGGAAATGTCCGGATTGCCGCGCAGGCCTTCGAGCGTCTGCTTCTGCCGTTCGAGCTCCTGGAGCAGGTCGGATTTCAGGTCGGCGCGGCCGGAGACTTCCAGTATCTCGAAGATGAAG
>JBLNBW010000239.1:0-10987 GCA_050260255.1 Rhodospirillaceae bacterium
GGTTGCATGGGGTGCGTTCACGTCTCCTCCCTTTACGATTTGAGCGCCTCGACCACCACCCAGAAGCCCTGATCGATGCGATTGAGCGCTACGAGCTCGAAGCGTTGCATGAACTGCGGCAGCCACCACGAGCTCGGCTTCTGTATGAGATGCGCGTTGCGGCCGTCCGCAAGGACTTTCATCGCTGGTCCGGTATGGACGGTAAACACGCCGACGCCGGCGGTGACGCGCTTCAAATCGTCCAGCACGTTCGTCAGATAATCGGGCTCGATGTGCTCCAGCACATCTATGCAGGCCACGAGCTGGCAGGGTCGCGGAGGCGCCGACCAAGCCGGAATCGCCGGATCGTAGTGATGGATCGTGACGTCGATATTGAAGTACTGCTTCAGGGTCTGGCCCAGCCGTCCCTTGCCGGCGCCGTAATCGAGCAGCTCGGTCACACGGTGCGCCTTGACGACTTCCGCCACGAGCGGGGCATAACCGACCGAAGCGGTACCGTATTCCGGATTCTTGTGCAGCTCCTGCTGCATCCGCCGATACTCTTCGGTAATCAGCGTCGCTGAAGGGCCGGCGCTCGTCATAGTAGTCCAGTCATGTAGTTTCCGTCGGCGGCATGTAGGAGCGTCGCGCTTGCCAATGCGCTCTACGGACAGCATGTGGAACGGGATCAGGGGAAAGGGACTCTGCTCGCCGGTTCTGGCGCCGCGGGGCATTATCGAAGAAGGACGCGCAAGCGTCAATTTGCGCGAGGTATGCGGGATGCCGCAGCCCACCGGCGGCGGGCTCGTGATAAGGTTCGGCCGCCATGTCCGTATCGCTCTCGTTGTGGGGTCTTTTCCTCTCCAGCTTTCTTGCGGCCACCTTGCTTCCCGGCGGCTCCGAAGCCGTGCTTTACGCCGTGCTCAAAACCCACCCCGACATGTGCTGGGCGGCCATATTCACCGCGACGGCGGGCAACACGCTCGGCGGCATGTCCTCTTATCTCGTCGGCCGTCTTATTCCCGGCCATTACGACGGCAGAGCGATGATGCTCGCCAAGCGGTATGGCGCGCCCGCGTTGCTGCTGTCGTGGGTGCCGCTCATCGGGGACGCCCTGTGCGTGGCCGCAGGATGGCTGCGTCTGCAACCGGCGATCGCAGCGTTCTTTATCGCGGCCGGCAAGCTCGCGCGTTACATCGTGGTTGCGTGGATCGCGATGTGAGACGACGCATCCGACACGATGGCGACGCGGTTTACCAGCGGCACCGGACGCTTTAGTATGGCGGTTGCAGCCGCATCGCCCTCCCCGCAGCTCATCACATGATCCCGCGTCTACGAGAAATTCCATACAACTACACGTCGTTTTCCGACCGCGAAATCGTCATTCGTCTGCTCGGCGCACGACACTGGCAGCTGGTGAACGAGCTGCGCCGCGAACGCCGCACCGGCCGCTCCGCCAAAATGCTCTATGAAGTGCTGGGCGACATGTGGGTCGTGTCGCGAAATCCCTATCTGCAAGACGACTTGCTCGAGCATCCGAAGCGGCGCGCGGGCGTGATCTCGGCGATGCGCGAGCGGCTCGATGCGATCAAGGGGCGCCGCGCCACGCCGGACGCGCGCGTCGACGAGTTGCTCGATGGCGCCTATGCCGCGGTGAACGCGTTCGAGCGCGACTTCGTCGAGACCGCGCAGTTGCGCAAGCGCGTGCTGCGCCGGCTCTCGCGCGTCACGCGCCGCGACAACATCCGCTTCGACGGCCTTGCGCGCGTCTCGCACGTCACGGACGCGACCGACTGGCGCGTCGAATATCCCTTCGTCGTCGTGATGCCCGACACGGAGGAAGAAGTGGCGCCGGTCGTCGCCGCATGCATAGATCTCGGCCTTACCATCATCCCGCGCGGCGGCGGCACCGGTTATACGGGCGGCGCGATACCGCTCACGCGGCTCTCCGCGGTCCTCAATACGGAGAAGCTCGAAGCGCTCGCCCCGATCGAGCATGTGTCCCTGCCCGGCGTGCAGCACACCGTCCCGGTCTTGCGCTGCGGCGCAGGCGTCGTCACGCGGCGCGCGATGGAAGCCGCCGAAGCGGCGGGCCTGGTGTTCGCGTGCGATCCGACGTCAGCGGACGCATCGTGCATCGGCGGCAATGTCGCGGTGAACGCCGGCGGGAAGAAAGCCGTGCTGTGGGGCACGGCGCTCGACAACCTCGCCTCGTGGCGCATGGTGACACCGGACGCGCAGTGGATGACCGTGGAGCGTCTCGACCACAACCTCGGCAAAATCCATGACGCGGATAGCGCGCGCTTTCGCGTCACGCGCTACGCAGCCGACGGAAAGACGCCGGCCGGCGAGCCGGAAATCCTCGAGATTCCCGGCAGCCACTTCCGGAAAGTGGGCCTCGGCAAGGATGTCACCGACAAGACGCTCTCGCTGCCCGGCGTGCAGAAAGAAGGCTGCGACGGGATCATCACCCAGGCGACATTCATCCTGCACAAGATGCCACCCGCGATACGGACGGTGTGCCTGGAGTTCTTCGGACAAGTCCGCGAAGCGGTGCCGTCCATCGTCGAGATCAAGCGCTATCTCGACCAGCACGAGGATGCAACGCTCGCGGGGCTCGAGCATCTGGATCAGCGCTATCTGCGTGCGGTCGGCTACGCCACCAAAGCGCGCCGAGCGGGGTTGCCGAAAATGGTGCTCGTCGGCGACATCGTGGGCGAGGACGAAAAAGCGGTGGCGGCTGCCGCATCGGCTGTCGTGCGCATCGCCAACGGACGCGGCGGTGAGGGCTTCGTCGCCGTTTCTGCCGAGACGCGCAAGAAGTTCTGGCTCGACCGTTCGCGCACCGCGGCGATCTCCAAGCACACGAACGCGTTCAAGATCAACGAAGACGTCGTGATTCCGCTGGAGCGCCTCGGCGATTATTCGGACGGCATAGAGCGCATCAACATCGAGCTGTCGATCAAGAACAAGCTGCGGCTGCTCGACGCGCTCGACGAATTCTTCGGCGGAGAGCTTCCGCTCTACCAGCAGGCCGAAGCGGTCTCGCCCGAGGAGCTCGTAGGCGATCGCGCAGATCGCGCGAAAGCGGTCATCGCCGAAGCGCGCGGCCGCTGGCAATGGCTGCTCGACCATCTGGACACCCCCGTCGATGCGCTCGGCGAAAATGCTTATCTGCCGCCGCTCGCGGCAGCGCGCCACCGCGACGGCACGCTGTTCAACGTGCTGCAGGACCATACGCTGCGCGTGTCGTGGAAGGAGGAAGTGCGTGCGCCGCTCATGGAAGCCTTCAGCGGTCGACCGTTCGAGAAAGTCGTGGCCGGGATGGACGCCGTGCACAAGTCCGTGTTGCGCGGCCGTGTGTTCGTCGCGCTGCACATGCACGCCGGCGACGGCAATGTGCACACGAACATCCCGGTGAACTCCGACAACTACGCGATGCTGCAGGAGGCGAACGAAGCGGTCGAGCGCATCATGAAGCTCGCCGTCTCGCTCGACGGCGTGATCTCCGGCGAACATGGCATAGGCATCACGAAGTTGCAGTTCCTCGATCCCGCACAGGTGGATCGTTTCCGGGAGTACAAGCAGCGCGTCGATCCGAACGGCCATTTCAACAAGGGCAAGCTGCTGACCGGCGGCGATCTTGCGAATGCCTACACGCCGAGCTTCTCGCTGCTCGGCGCAGAAAGCCTGATTCTCGAGGAATCCGACATGGGCGGCATCGCGGATTCGATCAAGGACTGCCTGCGCTGCGGCAAGTGCAAGCCGGTATGCGCGACGCACGTGCCGCGCGCGAACCTGCTCTACAGCCCCCGCAACAAGATCCTCGCGACGAGTTTGCTCATCGAAGCGTTCCTGTACGAAGAGCAGACCCGGCGCGGCATTTCTCTCGAGCACTTCGAGCAGTTCGGCGACGTGGCGGACCACTGCACGGTATGCCACAAGTGCTACAACCCGTGCCCGGTCGACATCGATTTCGGCGACACATCGATCGCCATGCGCAACTTCCTGCGCCGGCGCGGCACGCGAAACTTCAATCCCGGCACGTACGCCTCGATGCTGTTCCTCAACGCCACCGACCCGCGCACCATCAACCTCGTGCGCAAGGGCATGATCGACTGGGGCTACAAGCTGCAGCGCGTGGCGCACACCGCGGCCAAAGCACTCGGCATGGCGCAACGCCAGACGCAGCATCCCCCGGCGACGGCCGGCAAGCGCGCAATCCGACCGCAGGTCATCCATTTCATCAACAAGCCGATGCCGGGCAATCTGCCGAAAAAGGCCTCGCGCGCGCTGCTCGACATCGAAGATCCGGCGATCGTCCCGGTGATACGCGATCCGCAGAAGGTGAGCGAGGAATCGGACGCCGTGTTCTATTTTCCGGGATGCGGGTCGGAGCGCTTGTTCAGCCAGGTGGGGCTCGCGACCCAGGCGATGCTCTACGAGCTCGGCACGCAGACGGTCCTGCCTCCCGGTTACCTCTGCTGCGGTTATCCGCAGACGGCGGCCGGCGAAGCGGAAAAAGGCCAGCAGATCATCACCGCCAACCGCGTGCTGTTCCATCGCGTCGCCAACACGCTCAATTACCTCGACATCCGCACGGTCATCGTCTCGTGCGGCACGTGTATGGATCAGCTCGTCCAGTACGAGTTCGAGAAGATATTTCCGGGCTGCCGACTGCTCGACATCCACGAGTACCTGCTCGAGAAAGGCGTGAAGCTCGATGGCGTGACCG
Organism: Rhodospirillaceae bacterium; assembly: GCA_050260255.1. Taxonomy (GTDB): domain Bacteria; phylum Pseudomonadota; class Gammaproteobacteria; order Burkholderiales; family SG8-41; genus JAQGMV01. The sequence continues at coordinate 4,715 of JBLNBW010000239.1, forward strand.
GCGTGCGCTATATGTACCATGACCCCTGCCATACGCCGATGCGCACGCATCAGCCGATGAAAGTCGTCAACGAGCTCATGAACGCGCCGGTCGCGCTCAATCCGCGCTGCTGCGGCGAATCGGGAACGTTTGCCGTGTCGCGGCCGGACGTTGCGACGCAAGTGCGGTTCCGCAAGGAAGAGGAAATGCGCAAGGGCGCCGAAGCGCTGCGCAGGGACGGCTTCGAGGGCGAAGTGAAAGTACTCACTTCGTGCCCGTCATGCCTGCAGGGGCTCGCACGCTTCAACAATGACTCCGACACCGACGCCGACTACATCGTCGTTGAAATGGCGAAGCATCTGCTCGGCACGAACTGGATGGCCGATTACGTCGCGAAAGCGCGCAACGGCGGCATAGAGCGGGTTTTGTTGTAGGCGATGGCGACCGGTCGCGCTGCAGCATCCCGCCGGTCGCTTTCCGACTATTTCTCCCCCGATTACGCCAGCGCGCGGGATCGTTTCCGTGAGGCGGCGCGCAGCGCAGGCGCGCAACTCGAAGCCTTGGCGATCGCGGCGTCGGGGCCGAACGGCGAGACGCTGACGACAGACATCGCGTGGCTGGGGGCCCCGCATGCGCGGCATGTCGTCGTGCATACCAGCGGCATACACGGCGTCGAAGCGTTTACCGGGTCCGCCGTGCAGCTCGCCCTGCTCCACGAGGCTCCGCGCGTCGGCCGCGATTGTGCCCTTGCCCTCGTCCATGTGCTCAACCCCTATGGGATGGCATGGCTGCGCCGGGTGAACGAGAACAACGTCGATCTCAACCGCAATTTTCTGGGAGAGGACGAATCGTGGTCGGGCGCGTCGCCGTTGTACGCGACGCTCGATCCCTTGCTGAACCCCGCAACGCCGCCGCGGCGCGATGCCTTCGTGGCCCGCGCGGTGCTGCGCCTGGTTCGCCACGGCTATCGGGCCGTCAAGCAGGCGGTCGCTCAAGGTCAATACGATTTTCCGCAAGGCCTGTTCTTCGGCGGCGCGGGTCTGGAAGAAGGACCTCGCCGCTATATCGAGTGGCTGACGCAGCGGCTGCAGCACGCTCGCCGGGTGCTCGCCCTCGACGTGCACACCGGTCTCGGACCTTGGGGCGAGGACACCCTGCTCACCGAACCAGGCTACCGAGCGCCTGCGGGGCTCGCCGACGCGCTGGGGCGGCCGCTGGTCGACCCGTCATCGGGCGAACGAACGAGCTACGTCGTCAAAGGCGGTCTGGCCTCGGGTGTGCGGCGCGCTCTGCCAGACGTCGAGCTTCATGCGCTCGTGCAGGAGTTCGGGACTTACCCGATACTGCGCGTGATTTCCGCCCTGCGCGACGAGAACAGGGCGCATTTTCATGGGCAAGGCGGCGTCAGCCATCCGGCGAAGCAGGCTTTGCTGCGCGTGTTATGCCCGGAGGATCCGCGTTGGCGGGATGGCGCCGTCGCGCGGGGCGTTTTGACCGCTCGCGGGGCCATCGATTGGCTGCAACGGCGACAGGAGTGAACGATGGCGTGTGAATTTTGCAGCGGTGTCGGCGGCGAGGTGCTGTGGCGCAGCCCGCGGTGCCGGGTGGTCTACGTCGACGAGCCGGGCTATCCCGGTTTCTGCCGGGTCATCTGGAATGCGCACGTCAAGGAAATGACCGACCTCGACGGGGGCGACCGGGCTCACTTCTTGCAGGCGGTCTTCGCCGTCGAAAGCACGCTGCGCCGACTGCTGACCCCGGAAAAGATGAATCTGGCATGCTTGGGCAACGTCACCCCGCATTTGCATTGGCACGTGATTCCGCGGTACGCGGACGATCCGCATTTTCCGCTGCCGATCTGGGGGCCGGTACAGCGGGCGGCAGTGCGCGGACCCGACGCTGCATTGCCTGGCCGCATCGCGCAAGCCCTTACCGCTTCCCTCGGCGGTTAAGCCGTCCGAACGCAAGGTCTGGATACCGAACGCCGCAGTCCCGCTGTGCGCGTGATGGAATTCATAGCAGGGCCGTACAGCCCTGCGCTAGCCTGCTTTTCCATTCAGTGCTGCCGTCGCTCGAACGACCGGCCGCCAGTTGAAGAAAGCACGTCCCGGGAAAGCGTCCATGGCCCTCCAGCCCCTCAACACCACCGACCCGCTCGCCCTGCGCTTTACCGACGCCGCGAGTTGCCGCCGCTGGCTGGAGGCGCTGCCTCTCACGAACGTTCAGCATGGGCAGCGCGAAATCGGTGGGCAGCTCGCTGCGCTCCACACCGCTGGCGATCTCGCACCGATAGAGCGGCTGCGTATACTCGAAACACTGAAGGAGCCGCTGCTCTTCGTGCAGAACGAAGCGGCGCAAATCTACGCCGGCAAACCGTTGCCGCTGGACAATGCCGAGGCCGACGCGTGGGCGCGCTCCATGGGGCTGTGGCAGTACCTCGCAAAGAACTACGAGCTGTGCCTCGAGGCGCATCGCGAGGGTGACCTCGTCATTGCGCCCTACGCGGCATTGCTCACGCTGCGCTGCTTATCCTGCGTCGCGTGGATGATGTACGACCATTACCGGGTCTATCGCCAGCCGAGCGCGCAACTGTGGCGCGACTTGAACCACTACTATGCATATGCCGAGCAGCATGGCTATGCGCGCATACGGGTGCAGGACAATTTCGGACAGCGTGATCCGGACGCAAGCTGCGCCGAAGTCTATGTGCAGGCGCTGCTCATGTTCCTCGCCAACCCGTACTCGCTGTCCGTGCGCCAGACGGTATTCGTGCGCCGCTGGCTGGGGAAATGGTCGAGCCTGGTCAACCTGTCACCGCAGCCGCTGCCGCCGAGCCAGATACCGCCGCTCGCCATAGATCTGGGAAGCTCGACGGGGGCGCGTTTCGCGGAGGACGTAGAACCGCCTACGACGCGCTATCTCGATCTCGAGCAGCTCGCGAAGACGCTGCGCCAGACCATCAATCTGCTCAAGCAAGGACAGACGCCTGCGCAGCTCGGGCTCGGCGAAGACGCGCGCCAGCCGGGCTGCGAGAACCTGTTGATGCTGCTCTACGTGCAATGGTGCCGCGCCGGCACTTCGCGCGCCGAAGACCGCCTCGCATCGCAGGAGCGCGCGACGGTATGTTTCGGCATTGCGGCAGCGCATTTTCAGGCCAACGGGGGGCGGCATTTCCGGCAGCCCGGCGAGCTCACCGCGCGTGAAAAGCGCGATCTGGATACGTTCGGATACATTTCGCGCGTCGATCACGAAGTCGGCCAGACGGACGCCGGCGTCACCGAGAACTGGCTCATCTTGAATCACAGCGCATCCGGCTTCATGTGCATGTCCCGCCAGCCCGACGGCCGCGCGCGCATCGCCCACAACCAGCTCCTCGCGGTGCGCCGCGAGAGCGGCAAGCAGTTTCATCTCGGTATGGTGCAGTGGGTGAAAGTCGACGCCAATGAAGAAGTGCAGTGCGGTATACGACTGTTTCCGGGAACGCCCGAAGCCGTCGCCGTGCGGCCTTCGAACTTCAACCCGGCCGGGAGCAGCCGCTACGAGCGCGCACTCGTTCTTCCCGAGGTCCCTGCGCCTGCCACGCCGGCGACGATCGTGTTGCCTGCGGGCTGGTTCCAGAGCGGGCGTTTCGTGGAGATTTTTGCCGACCGCAAGCAGGTCGCGAAGCTGCTCAATCTGCTGGAGAAAGGCAGCGACTTCGACCGCGGCACCATCACCATCGTTTGAGCGTCACGGCGCGCTTCGCCCGCTTCTTTCTTCCCCCTTTTTCACGACGTCCTTATAACTCGGCCGATCCCGAGCTGATCGTCGCGCTGCCGTGCGCGACTCGTCAGCCGCTCATGCGCCGGCCGAAAACCGGTAGCCCGCGCTGCGCACCGTTTCGATGAGTCTGTCGTGGCCGCTGGTCTCCAGCGCTTTGCGCAGCCGGCGGATGTGAACGTCCACGGTGCGCTCTTCGACGAACACGTGATCGCCCCACACCTGGTCCAGCAACTGTCCGCGACTGTAGACGCGGCCTGCATGCGTCATGAAAAAATGCAGCAGACGGAATTCCGTCGGACCTAGCGGTATGCTTGCCTCATCGGTGCTGACCCGGCGGCTCGCCGGATCCAATCGCAATCCCGCGATTTCCACCGCGTCGTCGGTTGCCTGCGGTGCGCGACGCCGCAACACGGCCTTCACCCGGGCGTTGAGCTCCCGCGGGCTGAATGGCTTCGTGATGTAATCGTCCGCCCCGGTCTCCAGTCCCAGCAGCTTGTCGTGCTCGTCAGCGCGGGCGGTCAGCATGATGAGCGGGATGTCGTGCGTGCGCGGTTCGCCGCGCATGCGCCGTGCGAACTCGATGCCGCTCATGCCCGGCAGCATCCAGTCGAGAACGACCAGATCGGGCAATTCCGCGCGCAGCATGTCCAAGGCCTGCTCGGCATTTTCCGCCCGTAGCGTGCGATGGCCGGCAAGCTCGAGATTGCAGGAAATGAGCTCCTGGATTGCCGGTTCGTCTTCGACCACCAATATCGTCGCACCCACGCCTTACCGCCTCATGTCCGCAGCGCCGCCAATATTATGAAACAAACATTACAGCCATGTGACAGCAAGGGTGTTTCCCGCTGGCGCGTTTTATCTTTGCCAGCCCGTCGGTTATCATGCTCTCCCGGCAGCATCATCCCAGCAGATCATGGCTCAGCATCCCCATCCGACCGAAATCAAGGTGCACCAGCAGTCGCGCGTGCTGGAAGTAGCCTTCGCAGACGGGCAGTCGTTCCGTCTGCCGTTCGAATTCCTGCGCGTGTATTCTCCGTCGGCCGAAGTACGGGGCCACGGCCCGGGACAGGAAGTGCTGCAGGTAGGCAAGAAGGATGTTCAAGTGCTCGCCGTCGAGCCGGTCGGCGCGTATGCCATACAGCTCAAGTTTTCGGACGGACACGACACCGGCATTTATTCCTGGGACCTGCTGTACGAATACGGGATGCGGCAGGAGCGCATGTGGCAGGACTATTTGCAGCGTATGCGTGACGCGGGCGCGAGCCGCGAGCCCCAAGCAGCGAAATGAAGCGCTACACCGGCGGCAATCCCTCCTCGAGCTCCGATGCCGACAACGGCACGACGCATTTCGGATTCGAGACGGTCCCCGAGGAAGACAAGGCACGCAAAGTCGCGGGCGTATTCTCGTCGGTGGCGGCCCGCTACGACTTGATGAACGATCTCATGTCGGTCGGCCTGCACCGCTGGTGGAAGCGTTATGCGGTGGAGCAAAGCCGCGTGCGGCGGGGCGAGCGCGTGCTCGACGTGGCCGGCGGCACGGGCGACCTTACGCGCCTCTTCAGCGACCGCGTCGGTCCGGCCGGCACGGTGGTGCTCACCGACATCAACGGCGCGATGCTCACGCGCGGGCGCGATCGCTTGCTCGACGCGGGCTACGCGGTGCCCGCTCTGCAATGCGATGCCGAGCGACTGCCGTTTGCCGACGAGACGTTCGACTGCGTGTGCGTCGCATTCGGCCTGCGCAACATGACGCACAAGGACGTCGCATTGCGCGAGATGGGACGCGTGCTGCGCGCGGGCGGGCGGCTTATCGTGCTCGAGTTCTCCGAGGTGTGGAAGCCCCTCGCGCCGCTCTACGACCTTTATTCCTTCCGCGTCCTTCCGCGGCTGGGCGAAATGGTGGCCAAAGACGGGGCGAGCTATCGCTACCTCGCCGAATCCATCCGCATGCACCCGAACCAGGAAGCATTGAAATCCATAATGGAACAGGCCGGGCTCGAGAAGGTCGAATACTTCAATCTCGCAGCCGGGGTCGTGGCGCTGCATCGCGGGTATAAGTTCTAGCCGATCCGATGGACTGCACGACGGCAACGCGACTTCAGGCCGGAGATGGAGGCCGTATGAAAAAGTCGGTAGCACTGTTCGCTTTGTTCATCGCCGGGTGCGCTGCGCCTCCCGCGCAGATTGCGCCGTCCGGCGCACCGGCGAATGTCGCGGCGCCGACGTTGCGGCCCGGTGACGCATGGACGTACACGACGTACGACGGCTACACGCACATCCCGAAAGGCACCGTGAACTATCGGGTCACCGACGTCCGGGGCGACACAGTGATCGTCGAAGGCAACCACGAGGGCCGCGCGTGGCAGGAGTACTACACGGCGAACGGCGCGTGGCTCGAGCGGCCGCTGACGAACTTGCAGGACCTGCGCTATCAACCGGCCCTTGCCGCATTGCCGTTCCCGCTGCATGCCGGCAAGCGCTGGCGCGAATACGTCCAGGCAACCGACCCCGCCACCGGCCGCACCTATCGCG
>JBLNBW010000240.1:0-3668 GCA_050260255.1 Rhodospirillaceae bacterium
ATCGCCCTGCTGCAAGTCGACGATCTCGCGCTCGCTCGATCCGCTGATGAGTATCATCGGAAAGCAGTTCGTCGTCGCGTTCGCCAGTGCGGTAAGACCATTGAGGAAGCCGGGAGCGGACACCGTGAGACAGATGCCCGGTTTCTGTGTAATGAAGCCGGCAATGGCCGCTGCGTTCCCGGCGTTCTGTTCGTGGCGGAAGGAGATCACGCGCATGCCCGCGGCCTGGGCCTTGCGGGTGAGGTCGGTGATCGGAATACCGGGCAGACCGAAGATGGTATCGATGCCGTTTAGCTTCAGCGCATCGATGACCAGGTTAAAGCCGTCGGTCACGTCCAGTTGAGTGTCAGTCGTCATGTCCATGTTGAGGTGCCTCGTGTTCTCGCCGTCGATTGAACAAATGTTTTGTCCGATGCATATCCGTTGAAGGTACCGGCCGGCTCCCCGATTCACGGCAGTCCGGGCCACCGGATGTGGCTGCGATTTGTGGCCCGTATCATAGGCGGCCGCGTGCACAATCGCTCTTGACCGCGGTCAAGACTCGCATAGCGCTCGGCGCTCGCGGCGTGCCCCGCTTTTGGGCCGGGATGGCGAATTTCGCTATACTCCGCCGATTACGGCGAAACCAGCCGTACATGCCATCATGCCCCTGCTCCCAGCCCATACCGAAGCCAAGATCATCCGCGTGCAACTGCGGCAAAACCTGGCCCTGCGCCACCTTACAGCGGCCCAATGGCAGGAGCTGGAGCCCCTCATAGAGATCGTAGACTATCCCAAAGGGGAAACGCTCGAGCACCAGGGCGACCTGTCGATGGAGCAGTATTTCATCATCGACGGCATACTGAAGCGCGTGGTGTCGAACGCCGAAGGGCGGGAGATGATCCTGCGCTTCGCCGCCGAAACTGACATGGACACGAGCTATGCGGCATGGCGGTTGAAGACGCCCATCCCGTACTCGATACGGACGGTCACTCGCGTGCGCGCCGCGAAGCTGTCGATGCAGCAATGGGTATGCTTTCTCGACCGCCATCCCACGATCCAGCGCGAATTCGAGTTCGAGATCATGAAGCTCATGAGCGAGGTGATGGCGCATACGATCACCCTCCATCTCCTCGATGCGCCCGGCCGGGTGCTGCGTTTCATGCGCAAGCATGCGGATCTCGCCGACCGCCTGCCGAAGAAGGAGCTCGCCTCCTACTTGAACCTGTCGCCGGAAACGCTGAGCCGGCTGAAACGGCGCGGCAAGATCTAGCCGCCTGCTGCAACGACGCGGCAGATGCGCCGCTCTGCTGCCTGCCGCGGCGAGACTGAGACGATCCCGCCCCGACGCATCGTTACGCGAGCACCGGCGTGCGCCGCCGCTCGAGGAATTGGCTGATCAGCGGCCACAGCAGCATGACGAGGCCCAGCGTCATGATCGCGCCCACCAGCCAGTTCGAGAAAAACACGCGCAAGTCGCCTTGCGAAATCAACATCGCCTGGCGGAACGAGTCCTCCGCACGGTCGCCCAACACCAGCGCGAGCACCATCGGCGCCATCGGGTAATCAAGCTTCTTGAACACATAACCGATCACGCCGAACAACAGCATGAACCAGATATCGAGCATGGCGTTGTGCACCGTATAGGCGCCGATCGCGCAGATCACGACGATCACCGGCGCGATGATCGAAAACGGCACGCGCAGGATCGCGGCAAACAGCGGCACGCACGTCAGCACGACGAGCAGGCCCGCGATGTTGCCGAGATACATGCTCGCGATGAGACCCCACACGAAGTCCGCTTTTTCCACGAACAGCAGCGGTCCCGGCTGGAGACCCCAGATGAGGAGTCCTCCGAGCAGCACCGCCGCAGTCGGCGAGCCCGGTATGCCAAGCGACAGCATGGGAAGCAGCGCCGACGTCCCCGCCGCATGCGCCGCAGTCTCCGGCGCAACCACGCCTTCCAGCTGGCCGGTGCCGAATTTGCCGCCGTCGCGCGACATCCGTTTCGCAACGCCGTAACTCATGAACGAAGCGGGCGTCGCACCGCCGGGCGTGATACCCATCCAGCAGCCGATGAGGCAGCTGCGCAGGGACGTCATCCAGAAGCGTGGGAGCTTCTTCCATGTCTCGAACACGATTTTCGGATCGATTTTCGCGGTGCGTCCCTGGAAGGACAGCCCCTCTTCCATCGACAGGAGAATTTCGCCTATCCCGAACAGCCCGATGACCGCGACGAGGAAATCGAAGCCGCGCATGAGCTCGGTCCAGCCGAAGTTGAGACGCAGCTGGCCCGTCACCGTGTCCATGCCCACCGCCGCGAGCGCAAAGCCCAGCATCATCGCAGTGATGATCTTGAAGGGCGAGCCTTTGCCCATGCCGACGAAACTGCAGAACGTGAGGAAGTACACCGAAAAGAACTCGGGCGGCCCAAACTCCAGCGCGAATCGTGCGACAAGCGGCGCGAGGAAGGTGATCATGACGACCGCGACGAAAGCACCGACGAACGACGACGTAAACGCAGCGGTCAGCGCCTCCCCCGCCCGCCCCTGCTGCGCCATCGGGTAACCGTCGAAGGTGGTCGCCACCGACCATGGTTCGCCCGGGATGTTGAACAGCACGCTCGTGATGGCACCCCCGAACAGCGCGCCCCAGTAAATGCAGGACAGCATGATGATCGCCGAGGTCGGCGGCATCGTGAATGTCAGCGGCAGCAGAATCGCGATGCCGTTCGCGCCACCGAGACCCGGGAGCACGCCGATGATCACGCCGAGGGTGATGCCGAGCAGCATCAGCAGCATGTTGAACGGCGTGAGCGCAACCGCAAAGCCGTGGAACAGCGCGTTGATTTCTTCCAAAACCGTCTCCTCCGTCCGTCGGGCGGAACGCTCAGTAGCCGATAAGGCTCAACGGGTCGAACACACTGCCTTTGTACAGCGGCACTTGAAACCAAACCTCGAACATGAAGAATGCAAATACACTCACCGCAACGCCGAGGATGAGGCTCTTGAGCCAGGGATAGCGACCGAGCCATACCATGAAGAACGTGATGTACGCCGCAGATGCGACATAAATCCCTATCAGCTGGATGAGAAGCACGTAGGCGGCCGCAGGCACGAGCACGGACATCACTTGGCGCAGCGGCCCTTTGTCTACGAAGGAGCGGTTCGCGCCCAGCTTGCCGGCGATAGCCTGCACGAACGTAACGAGACTGCAAATGCAGATGATCAACCCGATGTAGAAGGGAAAATAGCCCGCCTGCGGGCCATCGTCCCCCCAGCGTGCGCCCAGTTTGAAGCTAGAAATCGCGACGGCGGCCCCTATGGCGAACAGCAGCGCCGCAACGATGAGCTCCATAGTGAGCATGTCGACTGCCGGCTTGTCGGAGCCTTCCGGGTGGGTCTTTTCGGTCATAACCGTTCGGTAGCGATGTAATGTGTCTCGCGCCGTTCTGCGCGAAAAAAAGCCGCGGAGGCAGGCCGCGGCTTCTTAGCTTACTTCGGCAGGAACCCGGCTTCCTTCATCAGGGTGCGATGCAGAGCTTCGGCCTTCTCCACCCATGCCAGGTATTCCTTGCCCGTCATGAACGTGGTGTTGTAGGCGCCGCGCTCCATGTATTCCTTCCAGTCCGGCGTCTCGCGCACCTTCTTGAAGAGCTCCACGTAGAAGTTCACCGCATCCTGCGGCAC
>JBLNBW010000241.1:0-30941 GCA_050260255.1 Rhodospirillaceae bacterium
TCCGGAACGAGCTCCAGCCTGCCGGCCAGCGCGACGATTTTCGGATCCGCGATCTTCTCCTCGCTGAACTGCGGCGGCAGCGCCTGGCCTTCGAGCAATGCCGCGGCCACGATGTAGCGCAGGCTCATCTGCGCGTTGAGCGCGGTGCTCGGGTGGTAATCGAAGCCGCATTGCACGTCGACCACCTTGCTGGTCCCGACGCGCACGGAACGCATCGGATCCCACGGTGCGCCGAGCTTGCGCCGCAATGCGAGCGCGGCATCGATATACGCGTGCGTGCTGCCGCAGCAGGAGTACGGCTTGATGGCCGTTTCGTCGAGATGATAGACGCTTCCGAGATCGCGCGTGAGCGGCGCGGCATCCGAGGCATCGGAATAGGCTCTCAACATTCCGCCGTCATTGAATTCGTAGATCTGCGTCGGGCCGGTGTAGCCCAGGGCGGCGAGCTCGGCAGCGAGCACGCCGGAGTGCGCGGCCTTTCCTGCATGAAGCCGTTTGCTCATCGTGCCGTCCGCATTGAACGCCCAGAGACCGCTGCCTTGCGTGCCGGCGAGGCCGAGCGCCCACGCCGTGCGTTCCGCATCGAGTCCGAGCAGCAGGGCCGACGCAGCGGCGGCGCCCAGCGGTCCGCACACGCCGGTGAGATGCCATCCGCGCAATCGCGCCGCAGAAGGGTTGAGCGCCAGGCTCGTGCGTATCATCACCTCGTAGCCTGCAACGATTGCGGTTACGAGCTTCCTGCCGTCGGCGCCGGTCTTCTCCGCCATGGCGATCGCTGCGGGAACGACGACCGCGCCGGGGTGCAGCTTTGCGTTGTGGTAGTCGTCGAGCTCGAAGGCGTGGGCGGAAGTGCCGTTGACGAGCGCGGCATCGGCAGCCCGCAACGTGGGACCCGCATCGCCCCATACCGTGGATTCCGCTTTGGCGCCGCCCGCACGCGCCCATTGCAGCATCATGCCGGCCCACGGCGTGCGATAGCCGTAGACGCCGCAGCCGAGCGTGTCGAGAATCGCGCAGCGCGCGACCACACGCGTACGTTCCGGTATGTCTTCGTGGCGGAGAGCTGCGACCCAACGAGCGACGTCGAGAGTAGGGCGTGCGGCGCGAGACGGTGCGGCCATCACATGCTCCTCCATGCCGATCGGCTGACGCGGCTATTGTAGGAGCCCGCACTGCGCGTGTCATGGTGCGACGCGCGGGAGTTCGCATCATGGATGCGTCTCAGGCGAGCGCCTTGATGTCGTCCTTGTGCATGCCGGGCACCATGCCGATGAAGTCGATCGCGTATTTGCGCAGATACGCGTTGCGGCGGAAGCTGATCGTCATCGTGCTGCGCGGGAACAGGCTTGTCACGTCGCGTGCCTGTATGCCCGTGTCCACGGCCTCCGACCAGGCAATCGCCGGGAGGATCGCGATCCCGAGCCCCTTGGCGACGTACGCCTTCACGACGTCGCTGTCACCCACGCTGATCACATAGCGCGGCTTGATGCCCTGCGCCTCGAACGCGCCGTTGATGATCTGCCCGGTGCGCGAGCGCGGGCTGTAGCCGAGCAGAGGGTAGCGGCTGATGTCCTCGAGCTTGAGCTGCTTTCTGCGCGTGAGCGGGTGATCGCGCGGCGTGATGAGGCTGCGCTTCATCGTCGGACCGCGCAGCTGCGTCAGGGTGGGCTGCGAGGACAGCATCTCGGTCGAGACGGCGATGTCGGCTTCATTGGCGTCCAGCATGCGGGGAATGCTGTCCGGCTCGGCCTCCACGATCAGCAGCTCGACGTCCGGATAGCGCTTGATGAAGGCGGACACCGGATCGAGCAAGGTATAGCGGGCGTGCAGGTGGGTCGTCACGATGGCGAGCCGCCCGCGCTCGCGACGGGCTTCGGCCGCGATGGCCCGGATGCTGTCGGCTTCGTTGAGCAGGCGCTGCGCGGCCTCCAGTATCGACTTGCCCACGTCGGTGTAGCCGAGCGTGCGGTTCTTGCGGCGGGCCAGGATGGGGACGCCCAGTTCCTCCTCCAGCAGCTGGATCTGGCGGCTGATGCCGGGCTGTGACGTGTACAGCGCGGCGGCCGCTTTCGACATGTTGAGCGACTGGCGGGCGATTTCGCGCAGCAGCGTGAGCTGTTTCAAGGTCATGGGGCAGGGCGGGGGAAGGGTAGCCGTATCACTATATCGAAAACGGATTGCAGTATGCAAACTAGGTGTTATGAGTAATAGTGGATGTTTGCTACGATGCCCCGCTACTTTGCGCAGCGGGCGCAAACGCTTCAGGAGGCGGAAACGACATGGATTACGACGTCATCGTAGTGGGTGGAGGGAATGCGGCTTTTGCGGCCGCGGTATCGGCCAAGGACAGCGGTGCGAAGCGCGTGCTGGTGCTGGAAAAGGCACCGCGCGAGAAGCGCGGCGGCAACACGCATTTCAGCGGCGCCATCTTCCGCTTCATCTACGACGACGTGTCGCAGCTCGACCGATTCGTGCCCAATGCCGAGCGCGACTATCCCGGCTTTCACAAAGGCGTGCAGCCCTATCCCGTGTCGGCTTTCCGGGACGACCTCATGAAGGTCACGCAGGGCCGCTCCGATCCCGAGCTCTCCACCGTGCTCATCGAGAATTCGTACGACACGATGTGCTGGGTGCAGGAAGTCGGCAAGCACCATTTCGAGCTCGCGCTGTCGGTGATGGGCGTCAAGGTCGGCAACGAGATCAAATGGCCGCGCGGCGCGATGGTGCGCACCGTGCACGAAGGGGTCGGCTTGTCGAAGCAATGGTTCGAGACAGCCGAGCAGATGGGCATAGAGGTCCGCTATGAAACAGGCGCGCGCAGCCTGATCCAGGACAGCACGGGGCGCGTGACCGGCGTCATGGCGCAAGGGCCGGACGGCTTGAAACCGCTGCATGCCAAGGCCGTGGTTCTCGCCTGCGGCGGCTTCGAGACGAATCCCATGTGGCGTCGCCAGTATCTCGGCGACCCATGGGAGCACGCCAAGGTGCGCGGTTCGAATTTCAACTACGGCGACGGGCTCAAGATGGCGCTCGACATCGGCGCAATGCCGTGGGGCCATTGGGGCGGCTGCCATGCCACGCCCATCGTCGCCAGCGCGCCCGATTACGGCGTGCAGAACCTCACCGACAAGACGAACCGGCTGTCGTACCCGTTCGGCGTGATGCTGAACGTGGAAGGCAAGCGCTGGATCGACGAGGGCGCGGACATCAACTCCTTCACTTATGCCAAGTACGGCGGGCTCATCCTCAAGCAGCCGCGCAGCCTGGTGTACCAGATCTTCGACAGCAAGGTGATGCACCTGCTCGAGCCGCGCTACCAGACCAGCGAGCCGTTCAAGTCGGACACGCTCGAGGGCTTGGTGAAGCAGCTCGACCTCGACCGGAAGCAGGCGATGAAGACGCTCGACGAGTACAACGCCGCAGCCGGACACGGCGGCACGTTCAACCCTGCGGTGCTCGACGGCCTGCATACCGAGGGCATAGAGCCGAAGAAGACGAACTGGGCGCAGAAGCTCGACACGCCGCCGTTCTATTGCTGGCCGGTAACCGGCGGGATCACGTTCACCTTCGGCGGCTTGCGTATTACGCCGAAAGCGGAAGTGGTCGCGACCGACTGGAAACCCATACCCGGCCTCTATACCTGCGGCGAAATGGTCGGCGGATTGTTCCACTACAACTATCCGCTCGGCACCGGGCTCATGTCCGGTGCGGTATTCGGCCGTATTGCCGGCCGCAGTGCGGCCCGGCAGTGAGGAGTGAGGGGTAAGGAGTTAGGAGGGGCGCGGGAAGCGCGCTTTTACGCCTCACACCTCACACCTCACCTGGCTGATCCGGCGCGTTAGCGGCGGATCAGCCAGCTGATGCCGATCAGGTTCGCTGCATTGGCCCAGAACACGGGCGAGGTGCCGAACGCGGCGCCCAGGGAGCCGGCGAAGAGCGGGATCACGAAGCGAGCGAGATTGTTCGCGGTCAGGCGCAGTCCGGTGACTTCCCCGGTGCGTCCCGCCGGCGAGCGCTCGTACGACATCATCATCGACAACGGCTGGCCGCAGCCAAGGCCGAGGCCTATCAGCGCGGCGATCGCCATCAGCGGCGATGCAGTGCGAAAGAGCGGGAACACGGCGAAGCCGGCAGCGCCGACGAGCATCGCCACCGACAGCACCTGATCGCCGCGCCAGCGCTCGAGCATGGCGGGCATGAAAAAGCGAGGGAGGAACGCCGCTGCGGCATACGCACCGAGGATCACGCCTATGGTGGACGCGCTGAGCCCTACGCCGTGCGCATAGATGGGAACATAAAACCCGAAGAGGTCCCATGCGGCGACGATGAGGCCGCTCGTCAGCACCAGTCGCCGCACTTCGCTCATGCGCAGCAGATCGAGCGCGTTGCGCTTTTCCGCGCTCGTGCCCGTGCTCGCAAGGCGCCCGAGCTCCGGACGCAAGGTGAGGGCCACGACGGGTATGAGCGTGAAGCTCGCGAAAATGAGGAAGGCGGCAGCGTGACCGGCGTAATCGATCGCGAAGCCTGCGACCATGGGCCCGATGAACGTCGATATCGAGTAGCCGATGGACAGAATGGTGAAGTTGCGCACGCGCTGCGCCGACGGACCGTACGCGCCGGTGAGATTCTGTATCGACACGTTGAAGAATACGAAGCCTGCGCCGACGAGTACTGAGGTCGCGAACAGCGCATGGAGGCTCTGGCCCATCGCGCCGACAAGCATCGCGATGCCGACAAGCACGGCGCCGGCCAGCAGCGGCAGGCGCATGCCTATGGTATCGGCGAGGCGGCCGGAATACACGCCGAGCAGCAGAGGGACAAAGGCGTACAGCGCCGCAATGACGCCGATCACGGCCTGGCTCGCGCCGAACTTGAGCGCAAGCAGCGAGATCACGACCTTCGCGCCGATGTAGCAGCTGTGGATGGCGATGCTCAGCGCGGCGATGAGGTACATGAAACGGCGAATCCGGGCGCGTCGACGGCGATGAATGTGGTTTGGGACTTGTCCGCTGCGCCATCTCTCATTGTTATGCGCAGCAGCGACGGTGCATTAGAATACCGCATCATCCAGCGCAGCGCGATAACGTTCGATCACGCTCCGAAGACCGGCCCATGAAACCCGCATACAACATCGAAGACCTGCATCGGCTTGCGCGCAAGCGATTGCCGCGCGTCGCGTACGATTATCTCGAGCGCGGCGCGGAAGACGACGTCACGATGCAGGACAACCGCGCCGTGTTCGAACGCATCAAACTGCGTCCGCGCGTGCTGGTCGACGTGTCCCGGCGCAATCAGCGCGTGACGATCTTCGGCAAGGAATACGATTCGCCGATCGGTGTGGCGCCGACCGGAATCGCGGGTCTTTATTGCTTCGACGCCGATGTTGCGCTCGCGCGCGCGGCAGCGGCGGCGAACGTGCCGTTCGTGCTGTCCACGGCTTCGTTTGCGCCGCTCGAGCGCGTTGCCGAGCGGGCCGGCGGCACCAAATGGTTCCAGCTCTACATGTCCAAGGATCGCGCCGCGGCGAAGCGCCTCGTGGACCGCGCATGCGAGGCAGGGTACGAGGCGCTGGTGATGACGAGCGACGTGCCGGTCATCGGCAACCGCGAGTGCAATCTCCGCAACGGGTGGAAAATTCCTTTCCAGCTCGGCTCGCGCAACGTGCTGGACGGCATCATGCATCCGCGCTGGCTCACGAGCGTGTTCCTGCGGACACTGATCGACTCCGGTGTGCCGCGTTTCCAGAATGTCGACGAAAACGTGGGCGGGCGCATCGTGTCGGCGAATCTGCAGTCTTTCCGCGCCCGCCGCGATGCGGTCGACTGGAGCGACGTGGAATGGCTGCGCACAATCTGGCCGCGCAAGCTCTTCGTGAAAGGAATACTGACGGCGCACGACGCCAAGCGCGCGATGGCGGCAGGCGTCGACGGCGTATTCGTGTCGAACCACGGCGGAAGACAGCTCGACGGCACGTTGACGCCCATGGACGAGCTGCCCGAGATCGCGGACGCGGTAAGCGGGCGTATCAAGATCATGGTGGACAGCGGCTTCCGGCGCGGCTCGGACATCGTCAAGGCGCTCGCGCTCGGCGCCGACATGGCCTTCGTCGGCCGCGCGCCGCTGTACGGCGCTACGGTCGCGGGGGAAGCCGGTGCGAAGCATGCCATCGATATTTTGAAGGCGGAAGTCGACCGAACTATGGCGCTGATCGGCTGCAACAGCGTCGCGGAGCTCGACGAACGTTACCTGGAACTGCCGCGCAACGACTGAAGCCGCGCGGGCTTTATTGGAGGCATCATGAAGCAGATTCGAATTCCGGCCGTGTTCATGCGCGGCGGCACCAGCAACGCAGTCGTCTTTCATGCGCGAGATTTACCGAACGATCGTGCGCAGTGGGACGAGATCTTTCTCGCAGCGATCGGCAGCCCCGATCCGTACGGCCGTCAGCTCGACGGCATGGGCGGTGGCATCTCGTCGCTCTCCAAAGTATGCGTCGTCGGCCCGTCGACCCGGCCCGATGCCGACATCGATTACACCTTCGCGCAGGTGCTGGTGAAGGAAGCGAAAGTCGATTACAGCGCGAACTGCGGCAACATGTCTTCGGCGATGGGACCGTTCGCGGTCGACGAGGGCCTCGTGAAGGTTCAGGGCAAGGAAGCGCTGGTACGCGTGCACAACACCAACACGAAGAAGATCATCTGGGCGCGCTTTCCGGTGGAAGATGGTTGCGCCGCGGTCGATGGAGACCTCGCGATACCGGGCGTTGCGGGCACGGGCGCGCCGGTGCGTCTCGAGTTTCGCGAGCCCGGCGGTGCGACGACGGGCAAGCTGCTGCCGACAGGCAACGTGAGCGACAAGCTCGACGTGCCGGGCTATGGATCGTTCACCGTTTCCATGATCGATGCGGCGAACGCTGCCGTTTTCGTGCGTGCTGCGGATCTTGGCCTGACCGGCATCGAAATGCCGGAGGCGATCGAAGCGGATGCTGAACTCATGAAGAAGCTCGCCGCGATACGCGTTGCAGCGTCCGTTGCAATGGGCATTACGCGCACGCCCGAGGAGGCCGCGAAACGAAGCGCCGTACCGTTCGTCGGTTTCGTGTCCGCGGCGCAGGACGCTCGTACTCTGACCGGCGACCCGATTGCGGCAGGAGATGTCGACCTCACGGGGCGCGTGATTTCCAACGGCCAGCCGCATCGTGCGTTGCCGCTTACCGTATCGCTGTGCATGGCCGTTGCAGCGCGCCTAGAAGGCAGCGTCGTGCACCAGGCGGCACGGCCCACGGACAATCCCGACGATCCCATACGCATTGCCATGCCGTCCGGCGTGCTGGTCGTCGGCGCGAATGTGCGCCGGAAGGATGCGGCCTGGTACGCGGAGCAGGGCGCCTTCTACCGCACACAGCGGCGCATGTTCGAAGGCTCGGTACTGGTGCGCGCGTCGCGCGTGCCGGGCCTGCTTGCCGCAACGGGCGCCGCCCGGAAAGCCGCCTGATCCCTATATCGCTACGCGCGAGCGTGGCGTCCACCACGCGGCGCCTGCGGCGATGTACGAGTCGCGGGCGCTGACGTTCCTGCCTCATCGGCCGTTACGGCCGCACCGTGCACGTACACCATGTGTCCGCCTAGCCAGCCGGACACGCCGAGCAGCACGACCCCGACGATGGACAGCAGCAGCGGCACCTCGCTGTATTCGCCGGGCGCGATGCGTATCCATGCGTTGACCACATAGAGTGCGACGACGATCAAATTGATCGTCATATGGACCTTCGCGATGCTTCTCACAGGCGCCGGCAGCGCGCGCATGTCGATCAGACCGAACACCGCCGCGAGCAGGGCGCCGACGATGCCGCCCATGAGGTTGTACGTGGCGACCGTAAACCACACTGTGTCGCCGGGACCCAGACGGTAAACGAGGTCGCAGACGAGGGAGAACACCCAGAGGCCGATCGGTATGGGGACCAGCATGGGATGTATGGGGTGCCGGCGGATGCTGGCAGGCGTGCGCATGAAAATGCTCCTCGAATAGCGGGCGATACGCAATGTCATGCAGGAATGCGGCCCGGCGTGCCGATTGTGCGGCGGGCATATGCTTTGCGACCGCCTGGTTCAAGGCACGCGCGAAGGCGTTGTTGCGCACGCCGATATGTCGACATCTTTACCAAGCGCTGCAAATTCTGCTGCGATGCGCGGGTTGGAGGGTTCCGGCGACTTTGCCGTGCGCCGCGCAAGTCGAGATGCCGGCTATCGTAAGTCCTTGACGTACTCGCGGGTCGCCGGTGGCACGGCGTGCGAGGGATAGTATTTCTGTACCAGCCGCGTCCCACGGGCACATCGAATGCTCGCAAGACTGTGCTTCCATCCGGAAGGCCTCGTTGTTCATCTCTTGTCAGGGGATTTTATGAAGCTCAAATCACTAAGCATTGCACTTGCTACACTGGGCATGGGCCTCGCTGCCGCCTCCGCCCAGGCCTTGGTCCTACTGCCAGGCAGCGGACCGCTGGCAGTGGATATCATCGGTGCAGCGCCCGGCGGCACTCTCCTTGCGCAGCGGAGCGAGACGGTCACGACGCCGCACTGGACGGGAACGTTCCGGACGGCCGTGGTCGATGGGCCGGAGGCGGGCGTCAACCTCGATTTCTACTATCAGATCGCGAACGCCAGTTCGTCGACTGACGCACTCGGACGTCTCACGGGTTCCGACTTCCCGAGCGGATTCACCACCAATCTGCAGCAGACCGCTGCGGCGGTGAGCCTGACGGGCGCCGGCTCGGTCGGCAGTATTGCATTCACGGCCGGTCAGCAGCAGGCGGCGAGCGGGGACCGCGGGACCATCGGGACCGTAGGCTTCAACTTCTTCCCAGGCACGAGCGGCACGGGCAAGATCGATCCGGGCGAAACCAGCTACACGCTGATCATCCGGACGAACGCAACGACCTTCGGTCAGGGCTTCACCGGCATCATCAACGGCACGGCCACCACGGTCACGTCGTTCATGCCGACCGGCCAACCCCCGATCGTCGGTCCGATTCCGGAGCCGGGCACTCTGGCACTGCTTGCGAGCGGCTTGCTGGCCGCGGGCGGTGTAGCACGCAGACGCACGAAATAGCACTGACAACGATGTGCCGAAAACCGGGGTCACGGCCCCGGTTTTTTTTCGCCGCGCCAGGTCGGGAAACCGCCGTGGCCGCGACGCCGCAATCTTTACGCTTCAGGGGTGGGCCATGGACCGCATCGTGCTCTCGGATCTCGATGTCTGGGTGTTCCAGCGTAACGAGCTTGGCGACTGGATATGGCAGAGGCTGTCTCCGGATCGCGAGGTGCTGCTGCAGTCGCCGGGCGGCTTCGAAACGATGGAGGATTGTGCGAAGGACGCCACTCGGCACGGCTACAACGGATCGCTGTAACGGTCCCGACAAGGCGCGTGCCCGCGGGTACGGCCATTGCTTGCCGCACGCGGGCCGGCCGCACAGGGATGGGCGGTCTCAGAGGAGAAGGAAAAGGAATGCTCGGGATCTGGCGGTTCTACAGAGACGGGGATGCCGGCTGGAAGTGGCAGCGGCTTTCGATCAACAAGGTGGTCATGGCGGAATCGCGCGTGACGTTCGCCGACTATGCGGAGTGCGTGCACGACGCCACTCAGAAGGGGTATCAGCACCAGCCGAGTCAGGAAAAGATACGGCCGAGGTTCGGACCTCAGTCCTATAACCGGCCGTATGTCGCCCCCGCGCCGGACATGCTGTCGGCGGCGGTGATGCACGAGGCGCCGGAGAAGCGCGCCGGACCCTGACCGGTCGCAGGCCGGCTGCGCCATGCAGCCGGCATATCTGGACCCGCGCGATCAGGCGGCGCGTTCTTGGCCTCGATCAGGCCGCGTTCTTGGGCTGCGCCCGCTGGTTCGCCCAATAGTCGGGTGAGGCCTTGGAGCGCGCGAGCGCGTCCGCCGTTTCGAAGCCCGGCGCCATCGACGCGGCGGTGCCCGCCATCACCTGGTGATGATCGATGTTGAGCAGCCGCAGCCAGCTTTGCTGGCCGAGCGTAAGGCCGATGGCGCAGCCGAGCTCGACCAGCTCGGGCTCGGTGAAATGCTTGTGCATCCGATCCCAGAACGCGTCGTCGGTGTCCAGCCGCCAGGTGATCGCCTCCGCATACGCGAGCGCCGCTTTCTGACGCTCGTCGTATTTCGTCGACTTCTCGAAGTTGATGAGGTCGTCGTAGTGCGCTTCTTTCAAGCCTTCCTGCGCGCCCTTGATCGAGCGTTGATTGCCGCAGAACTCGCAAATCACCGAGCGCGACACGTAGACGCGGCACAGCTCCTTGATGGCGTGGTCCAGTATTCCGTTGCGGAATACGTCGCGCCAGGAATTCGCAAAGAACCAGAAGCACGCCGGCACGTGCGCGCGCACAGCCGAGCTTTCGGGGCGCGGGGTGCCTTCGCGCGCGCAGCGCTCCATTTCCTCGCGCATCTCGGGCGTCATGTTCTCGAGCGGAACGTAGCTGATCCTTTGCTTGCCTGCCATGGTCGTTACTCCTTCGAAGTCGTATGCGGTCGCGCAGAGGTTCCTCGCGCATGACGGCTCATTATCCTCGTTGCAGATAATTTTGGTATCCTGCCAAAAGCGAACACCTTGTTGCAGCAATTGGAACAGCAGGAATGAACCTTCTCGGGCGCATGGCGAGCTTCGCCGTCGTGGTGCGGGCCGGCAGCTTCACGCGCGGCGCCTCCCGGCTCGGCCTGTCCAAGTCTGTCGTGAGCCGCCACGTGTCGCTGCTGGAGAAGGAGCTCGGCGTGCAGCTGCTCTATCGCTCGACGCACAAGCTTTCGCTCACGGAAGCCGGCGAGCGCTTCTACGCGTACTGCAAGGATCTCGAGCAGGTGACGGAGCAGGCGGTCGCCGTCGCGAATGCCGGACGCGAGCGGCCACGGGGACTGTTGCGCATCACGCTGCCCCAGACGCTCGTCGTTTCACCGGTGGGCAAGCTGATCTCGCGCTTTCAGAAGAAGTTTCCGGAGGTGCAGCTCGACGTGCGCGTCACGAGCCTGCAGGTCGACCCCATCGAGGAAGGTTTCGACCTCGCGCTGCGGATAGGCGAGCTTGCCGACTCGAATCTCGTCTGCCGCAAGCTGCGCGACGTGCGCTTCCTCGCGGTCGCCACGCCGGGTTACGTGCGCCAACACGGCGCTCCGCGTACTGCTGCGGAGCTCAAGAACCATAACTGCCTCGTGTACTCGGAGTTCGAATCACGCTCGCGCTGGCCCGAGCTGCGCACGGCGCCTCGTGCGCGCCGCACCCCGCTTGGCGGAAACCTGAGCACGAACAGCGGCGTGCTGCTCATGCATGCGCTGCTCGCCGGCCAGGGAATAGCCCTCGGGCCCGATCTCATGTTCGAGCCGTATTTGCGCTCGCGGCGCATACGCATCGTTTTGCGCGACGATGTGCCGGGACCCACAGGGCTGTATGCCGTGTTCCCTCCGGGAAGGTTCCCTTCCGCGAGCCGCCTCGCATTCATGGATTTTCTCGCCGCGGAGTTGCGGCTGGGCGCTGTCGAAAGCGCCTGACCCGTTCACGCGAGCTTGAGGGTCGCGGCACCGCACGCGACGAGGATCGACGCGCTCCAACGCGTTGCGCCGAAGCGCTCCTTGAGAACGATGGCAGCCAATATCAATCCGAAGACCACGGACGATTCGCGCAGCGCTGCAACGAGCGCGACCGGCGCGCGCGTCATCGCCCATAGCGCAAGTCCATAGGACCCGAGTGTGAGTGCGCCGCCAAGGAGCGGCTGCACCCAGGTCGAAAGTGGGCCGGCGAGAAAACGCGGGCCGCGCATGACACGCAGCATGAAGAGCAGCGGCAGCGCGTTCAGCACGAAAAGCCACGCGACATAGCTCCATGGTGCACCGGAAAGACGAACGCCCGCTCCATCGACGAGCGTGTACGCCACGATGACGAGCGCATTGCCCAACCCAAAGAAAAGCGAGCGTCCCTGATGCCCAAGATTGCGTCTTGCTTCGCCTGCGAGAAGCCAGATGCCGCCCGACAGCGCCGCAATGCCTGACCACGTAATGGCGTTGTATTTTTCCGCGAACACCGCGTACGACAGCACCGCCGTGAGCAGCGGCGCGCTGCCGCGCATGACGGGATAGGCGAGGCTCAGCTCCCCGGTGCGGTACGCGGCGGCGACGAGCCAGAAGTAGGCGCAATGAATCGCGGCCGAGGCGACGAGATAAGGCCAGCTCGCGGCAGCAGGAGCGGGCAGGCCGGGAAGCGCAAGAGCACCGAGCAGGGCGGCGCCTGTCGTGACTTTCGTGACGTCGAGCAGCTTGTCGTCGCGCGATTTGACGATTGCGTTCCATGCCGCGTGCATGAGCGCGCCGAGCAGCACCACGCCCATGACGGTCCACGACAACGCGTGTGGATCCGGTGAGGTCACGTGGGTGCGTGGGCGGTTCGCACGGCCGGCGCGAGGAGCAGGCACAGCGGCACGGTGAGGAACACCGCAATGCCGACGATTGCAAGCACCGTGTGCAGGCCGAGGTGATCGCCCAGCACGCCGTACCCCAACGGCGCCGCGATGCCGCAAAGCGAGCCGAGCGTGTAGAAGAGGCCGAAGGCGCGCGGCAGGCGGTCGCGCTCGACGAGGTCGCCTATCGTCGCGTAGAGCACCGAGGACGTGCCGTTCAGCGCCACGCCGATCAACGGCAACAGCACGAGGGCCGCGTAGCCGGGCAGGACGAGCGTCGCCAGTATGCCGAGACCGGTCGCGCATTCCGTGAGGACCACGGTGCGTACGATGCCGACTCGCTCGGCGAGGAATCCGCAGGCGAGCTTGCCTGCCATGCCGCCGACGAGCACGAGGGGCACGGCGAGCGCTGCCCACCCCGACGGTACGCCTTTCGCGATGAGCAGGAAGGCGATGAAGGTGAGAAAGCCGGTGCGCGTGCTGGAGTCCAGAATCTCGATGGAGCAGAGCGCGGCGAATCCACGCGGGCTTCGTATGCCCCAGCCCTGAATCCTTGGCGCATTCGCGCTCGCTGCATCACGTGCAGGCTGCGCGTGCGTATCGGCAATCAGCGCGACGACGGCAGCCGCCGTCGCAAGCCCTATCACGCCGAATGCGGCGACCGGAACCTGCCAACCGATCCCGGCGAGCAGCAGCAGGCTCACCGCCCCCCCGAAGGCGAACTTTCCGACGTCGCCGAAGAAGTTGTACGTGCCTAGCGCGGCGCGGCGGCCCGCGTCGGGATATGCGTGCGAAATGATGGTGGAGCAGAGGGGGTGCTGTACCGCCGATCCCATGCCGGCAAAGAACAGCGCCGCGAGGATGAACGTATATCCGTCGGCCCTCGACAGCGCGAGAAACGCGAGTCCGGCGATGAGCGTGCCGAGCGCGAGCAGATTCCGTTCGCCCCACCGTTCCGCGATGAGGCCTGCAGGGATCTGGAAGCTCGCCATCGCCGTTCGGTGCGCGGCGCGAATGAGACCCACCTGCCCGAGAGAAAGCCCGAACGTCTGCGCGAGCAACGGCAGCAGGACGTACGTGACGTCCGACAGGCCATCGTGCAGCGTATGCGCCGCGCAGCAGGAGCCGAGCGCGCGCCGGGAGCGGGATGTCGACAAGAGGAGCGGTTCCGCCGGTTTTTAAGCATCATAACAAAAACGACCGGCTCCACAGCGGCAAGGAGGCCGCTCGGTTAAAATGGAGGATGTTCAACGGGCACATCGCATGAATCTCATCATTTACGTCTTTTCGGCCTCGTTCATTCTGATGGCCGTCGCGCTGCTTTTCACCTATCAGCGCACGCGTCACTACGGCATCTTCGTCATGGGGCTCGTGTACGGGGCGGCGGCCGGCACCGCGCTCGTGCTGATGCACTGGTGGCCGCTCGTCGCAGGTTTCGGCATCGTGTGGGCACTGAAGCTCATGGGGCTGGATCCCGGTACCAAGGTGGCGCCGCCGCCCGAGTCGTAACCGTCACGAAAAAACCCCGCCGCGGCGGGGTTTCCCGTTCTGATGCTGCGACATTCAGCGGTAGACGTGCTCGCCGCGATTGCTGCGCCATTCGCGCTCTATGTATTCGGCATCTTCTTCCGACCGCGGACGTACGCCCATCAGTATTCCGCCTTCCTTGATGCCGCTTTCGTAGTGCTTGATCCGCTCCTCGGGTATGCCCCAACCGATGAGCGCGCCGAGCAGGCCGCCGCCGATGCTGCCGGCGCCCGCGCCCGCAATCGCGGCCGCCGCCGGCCCTGCGATGACGAGCCCCAGGCCCGGGATCGCGATCGATGTGCCGACCGCAGCGAGCGCGCCTGCGATGGCCCCTATCGTGCCGCCGATCGCACCGCCGACACCTGCGCCCTCGGCGGCTTTCGTTCCGAGCTCCGTCGTCACCTGCGCGTCCGATGGGAAATACCGCTTGCGTGTTTCATCCGACATGACGACGTTGACGTCGTTCTGCCCGTAGCCGCGCGCGGGCAATGCTTCGTACGCGCGTTCGGCGCTTTCCCGGTCGCGGAAGAGTCCCGTGACCATGTTGCGTTCCCGTTCCGATCCTTCGAGTGCCATGACAGCTCCTTTCCATCCCATGCGGGATATGCAGCAGGATGTGGTGCAATGCGTGTGCCGCGGAAGAGTCGTCGGGCTTGCCGATTGCTGAACGCGTCAGGCCTCGGGATCGCGTGACGGTGACGTCCGCTGAACGTTGATGAATCGCTCCGACGAAGTACGCCAGCGCTTGCAGCGGCTGGCGTGGCTGCTCGACAACTCGCTGCCGCTGCCCGGTCTCAACTTCCGCATCGGGCTCGACGCGTTGCTCGGCCTCATTCCCGGGTTCGGTGATGCGGCGGGCGTCCTGCTGTCGAGCTACATCGTGCATGAGGCGTGGAAGCTCGGTGTTCCGCGCAGCGTGCTGCTTCGGATGTGGGGCAACATTATCGTGGAAGGCGTGATCGGCGCCATTCCGCTCCTCGGCGATGTCTTCGATGCGGCATGGAAAGCCAACGTACGCAACGTAGCGCTGCTCGAAGCGCATATGCGACATCCCAGGCGCACGGCAGCGGCGAGCCGCGCGCTCATTGTCCTGCTTGCGCTCACCGTGCTCGCCATAGTCGTCGGCGCGTTGTTCGTCGGCTGGCTCGTCGTGCGCTGGCTGCTGCAGCTTGCCGGCGCATGAGTGCGCTGCGATTCTTTGCCGTATTGGCGTGATGGCGCGCGTGCTCGTGCTGGGTGCAACGGGGTTCATCGGGCGCCACATCACCATGGTGCTCGAGAGGGCAGGGCATGATGTGATCCGCGGCGTGCGGCACCCTCCGGCCGGCCACGACGAGCATTACGTTGCGATCGATTACTTGCACGATCACGATGCGGCTCAATGGGTGCCGCGCGTTTTGTCAGTGGACGCGGTGGTGAACGCGGTCGGCATATTGCGCGAGCGCGGCGACATCACCTTCGAAGCACTGCACGTTCGCGCTCCGGCGGCGTTATTCCGCGCATGTGTCCAGGCGGGCGTACCTCGCGTCGTTCAAATCTCCGCGCTAGGCGCCGATGACGAGGCACGCAGCGGCTATCATCGATCGAAGAAAGCGGCGGACGATGTGCTCGCCGCCCTTCCGATATCGTCGGCGATCGTTCAACCCTCTCTCGTCTATGGCGGGGACGGCACGAGCGCGCGGTTGTTCACCGCCATGGCAGCGTTGCCGCTCGTACCGCTGCCGGGCGAAGGCAGCCAGCGCGTGCAGCCCGTACACGTGGACGACGTCGCGGCTTTGGTGGCGCGGCTGGTCGGGACGTCCGCGCACGTGACCGGCCGTATCGCAGCCGTCGGCGCGCGCGCGATCACGATGCGCGAGTGGCTCGCGACGCTGCGAGCCGGCATGCAGTTGCCGCGAGCCCGCTTCCTGCGAGTGCCACGAACGGTAGTTGGCCTCGGCGCCGCGGTCGGCGATGTGTTCCCGCGGGCGCTGCTCGATAGCGAGACGCTCGCTATGCTGGAGCGAGGCAATACCGCAAGCCCGGAGAACATGACCACGATATTGGGCAGAGCGCCCCGCGATCCGTCTTCGTTCATCGACGCGCAATTCGCGCGGCCGCTCGCGACCGCGGCGAAGCTGCGATGGCTGTTGCCCGTGCTTCGTGCAGCGGTCGCGGCGCTGTGGATAGCGACGGGCATCGTATCCCTGGGCCTGTATCCCGTCGAAGCAAGTTATGCGTTGCTCGCGCGCACGGGCATCACGGGCACTGCGGCCGTGGTCGCGCTTTACGGCGCGGCGCTGCTCGACCTCGCGCTCGGCATTGGGGTGTACGCGGTGCGCAGGCGCCGATGGCTGTGGCGCGCACAGATTGCGCTCGTGCTCGCCTACACTGCGATCATCACCATCAACCTGCCGGAGTACTGGCTGCATCCGTACGGACCGCTCACCAAAAACCTTCCGCTCCTCGCGGCGCTCCTGCTGCTGCACGAGCTCGAGGAGGAAGCCTGATATGGAATACCTGCTGGTGAAGTGGGTGCACGTGTTGTCGTCTACGATACTGTTCGGCACCGGGCTCGGATCGGCGTTCTACATGTTCTTCACCAATCGAAGCGGTGTCGTCCCCGCGATCGCGTCTGTCGCACGCCGGGTCGTGATCGCCGACTGGCTGTTCACCGCACCGACCGCCATACTGCAGCCGGCGAGCGGCCTGTATCTCGTGCATCTTGCCGGTTATCCGCTGAGCTCGCGTTGGATCATGTGGTCGATCATCCTCTACGTGCTCGCCGCCGGATGCTGGCTGCCCGTAGTATGGATACAGATCCGCATGGCGCGCATGGCCGAAGATGCGTGGCTCCAAGGAACGGCGTTACCGCCGCGCTACTGGCGCTACCACCGTATCTGGGCGTCCTTAGGCGTTCCGGCCTTCGTGGCGTTCATCGTCATTTTCTACTTGATGGTGGCGAAGCCCGCGTAGCCGTGCCGCAGCGGCGAATCCCGCAGCGCGAGCCGCGTACACGAGGAACAGCGAACGGCCGGTCACGCTCACTTCGAAGCCCGGGCGAAATCGCGGCGAGACGATGTGATAGTCGGTGACGTATGCGGCCGCGCTGACCGATATGCCGCCGACGATCGCAGCCGCCGTGCTGCGTTCGGCGCGCCCTCCGAAGAGCGGCTCGAAGAATGACGCCCAGAAAACCGAAGCGCCCTGGTGCAGCAGCAGTCCGATGAGGGCATTGCGCGGCGTCGGCGCGAGCGCGTGGGGCAACGGGTGCCGGCCGCTCCAGATGTGGCTTACCGCGTTGACCGGCGCGGCAGGCCGGCCGTGCTGACGCCGCGCGCAGACGACTGCGGTAGCGAGAGAGGCCAAGCCCGCGACTGTGCCGGTGGTGACCGCATTGCGCGCGTGTGTGCGTAAGGAATGCCGGATCATCCGCGGCTTTTGATCGGCACGTACAGCACGTCGTCGCCACGGCGCACGAGCAGGGCCATCGAGCTGCCCGGTTTCTGTTGCGACAGGAACTGGTTGAACTGATCGAGACTCGTCAGCCGCTGCTGGTTTACGCCGATGATGATATCGCCGGGGCGCACGGCGGTGTCCGCTGCTGCGCCCTGGATGTCTTCGACCACGAGGCCGTATTCGATGTTGAGCGCCTTGCGCTGTGCGGGAGGCAGCTCGCTCACGACGAGCCCGAGCGTATTGGGCTGCGATTGTGGCGCGCTCGCCGGCCTGCGCGCAGGAGTTTCCGGCGGCAGCTCGCCGAGCGTTGCAGTGACCTGCTGGCGGGCGCCTTTGCGCCAGACCTCCAGCGCCGCTTGCGTGCCCGGCTTGGAGCTCGCCACGAGACGCGGCAGCTTGGCTGCCGTGTCGATCGTCTCGTTGTTGTACTTGAGGATCACGTCTCCTGCCATGATGCCGGCTTTCTGCGCGGGACTTCCCGGTTCTACCCATGCCACCAGCACGCCGGTGGGGCTTTGCAATCCGAACGACTGGGCGAGTTCGGTCGTCACCTCCTGGATTCTCACTCCCAGGCGAGCGCGGGTGACGCGTCCCTGGGTCTGCAGCTGTTTCGCCACGTCCATCGCGACCTCGATCGGTATCGCGAAGGAAAGGCCCATGTAGCCGCCGGTCTGGCTGTAGATGAGCGAGTTGATGCCGACGACTTCGCCGCGGAGATTGAGCAGCGGTCCGCCGGAATTGCCCGGGTTGACCGCAACGTCCGTCTGTATGAAGGGTACGAACGATTCATCGGGCAGCGTGCGCCCTTTGGCGCTCACGATGCCTGCGGTGATGGTGTTTGCGAAGCCGAACGGCGAGCCGATCGCCGCGACCCATTCGCCGGCTTTGATGTTTTCGGAGCTGCCGGGCGTCACAACCGGCAATCCGGTTGCATCGACTTTGAGCAGCGCGATGTCGGTGCGCCGGTCTGCGCCCACGACTTTCGCCTTGAACTCGCGCTTCGCATCAGCGAGACGCACCGTCACATCGTCGGCCTCGGCGATCACGTGCGCGTTGGTGAGGATATAGCCGTCGGCGCTGATGATGAAGCCGGAGCCCAGGCCCTGGCCGCGCTCAGGGGCACGACGTTCCGGTACGTCGGG
Source organism: Rhodospirillaceae bacterium (assembly GCA_050260255.1). GTDB lineage: Bacteria > Pseudomonadota > Gammaproteobacteria > Burkholderiales > SG8-41 > JAQGMV01. The sequence continues at coordinate 18,569 of JBLNBW010000241.1, forward strand.
CATGAAGCGGCGAAAAAACTCCGACAGCGGATCGCGCGGACCTTCGGAGGCCAGCGCGTTGCCCCGCGTCGTGCGTGTGGTGACGACGTTGACGACCGCCTGACCCGTACGTTCGATGAGCGGCGAGAAGTCAGGCAGTCCCGTTACGGCGGGTGGCGCGGGCGAAGGTTGCGGCGGTTGCGCTGCAGAGCGCGGGGGAGTGGTCGCCGGCTGCGTGGCTGGCGTTTCCTCGCGCTTGCATGCGCCAAGTGCGAGAGCGACGGCGAACAATACGACATAGCGCTTCATGGAGGCTCCTGACCGGGGCAGATCCACGGGCGTACCTTGCTCGCGTGTGCCGCTGCGGTGTGCGCGTCGGACGCTGCAATGCCTGTGCCGCGATGCAGAAAAAAGCCGGCGCAAGCCGGCTTTTTTCATGGGCGGGATACTTCAGTCTTTCTTCGACTTCGAGGTAGAGCTCGAGCTCGTGCTCGAATTGCCAAGTCCACTCGTGCCGCCGCCTGCGGAGCCGCTCGACGATGCGCTGCCCGAAGTGCCGGACGCGCTTTGCGAGCCGGAAGAGCCCATGCTGCCCGACGAAGTGGACCCGCGCGAACTGAACGAGCCGCTTTGCTCGCCCGCCGTGCCGGAGCTCGTGGACGTGCCGCTCTGACCCCACGACGAACCGCTGCTGCTTTGCGAGACGCGCAGCCGATTCTCGATATCGGTCACGCCCGGGCAGTCGTCCACCATGTCTTCAATCGCGTGCTTCATGTAGCGCTCGGGCACCGAGCCGTCGAGCGTCACGCGGCCGCCTTCGACGGTGACCGTAACTTCCGTTGCATCGAGTTGCGCGTTCTGCAGCAGGCGCTCGTATATGTCCTCCTTGATGCGCTCGTCGGACCGCTGATAGCCCTTCGGCCATCGCCGGGCGCTGCTGCGTGCGCTTTGTTCGCCATAGTGACCAGACGCGCTGCCGAAGCCGCTTTGCTGCGAGCCCATGCGGCCGCCGCTCCAGCTCTGCGAGCCGTATCCTTCATGGCCGCGCGTACCGCCGTACGAGCCGTAGCCGCTCTGCGAGCCACCAAACTCGCCTTGGGAGCCGTAACCACCCCCTTGCGAGCCGTAACCACCTTGCGAGCCATAGCCGCCTTGCGGTCCATATCCGCCGTAGTAGCCATAACCGCCTTGCGAGCCGTAAGTGCCGCTCTGCATGCCATGCGTCTGGCCATAGCTTTGCGGGCCGCTCTGAGAGCCGTAACCGCCTTGCGGACTGTAACCGCCGCCTTGCGAGCCATAGCCGCTTTGCTGGTGGCTCTGGCCATAGCCGGACTGCGAGCCGTAACCGGATTGCGCTTGGCCTTGGCCGTAACCCGAGCCGTACCCGCCTTGTTGGCCGTAACCGCCCTGGTGCTGCATGTCTTGCCCGCGACCCTGCCAGCCTTGTCCTTGGCTTTGCTGACCGTAGCCGCCTTGTCCGAAGTTTTGCGAGCCGCTCTGCGCGCCATATCCGCCGTGCGAGCTGCCGTACGCGCCGCTCTGCTGCGTGCCATAACCTTGCGACCCATACCCGCCTGAGGATCCATAGCCCGTCTGGCCCTGCATGCCGTGAGTTTGGCCGCCCTGGTGTCCGGACGACGAGCCCCAGCTCGGACCGCCTTGGGATCCCTGTCCACCGTATCCCTGCCCGTGCTGCCAGCCCGTTTCATGTCCATAACCCTGGCCGCCGAAACTCTGGCCTTGCTGTCCCGTGCTGCCCTGGCCGCCTGCATACGACCCATAACCGCCATGTGAGCCATAGCTCGACTGCGAGCCGTAGCCGCCGCCGTGCGTGCCGTACCCGCCGCTCGGTTCCTGTCCACCTTGCCATCCGCTCTGGGAGCCGCGTCCTGCATCCCAGCTCGATTGTTGCCCGTGCTGCCCACCTTGCGATCGTTGACCGCTCTGCGAACCGTAACCGCTGTGCGACGAGCCATGGCCGGACGACAGTTCCTCTTGTCCGGAACTGCGGCGTTGCCAGTCCTGCTCGCCTTGCTCGTAACCGCCACGCTGTTGATATCGCTCGGCCATAATCCCAACTCCTTTGTCGTAATGTGAACGCGGAAGATAAGTCCCGGCCGTTCTCATGTGGTCGTGCCGGGATGTTGTAGCTGCAATGCACATGCCCCCACGCGAAGCGCGATGGACGCGCAATGCTCGCGTGCGATTTGCTCAATCGGCGTCACAGCGCAGCGCGCGAATGCACGCAACGCGGCCATTCACGACGATCAACCTCACTCGACTGCGAGGCGACGCGCGCTCGCAACGGTGCGCACATTTGCACGGGTGTGGAATGGCGTCGTGCATTGCGTTTTGATGCTGCCGGAAGCGGTTCGCTGCGACATCGATCGTCAACTGCGGTGCACGGCGTAAACGGCGCTGTTGACTATGACGATCGCGCACAAGAGCGGCAACTAAGGTGCTGCACCCGAAGTCGCCGTCTGCCATGTGCTCCGGTGCTGCAGGTCGTGTGCAGCGTCGGTCTGCTGCGGGATCCCGCGCACGTTCCGGCGAAATGACGCACTGCGATGGCGGGCACGGCGGGATATGCCGACGTCGTAGCCGGCTTCGAGAAGCCGCTGTGGTGCAGCGCGGTACGAGCCCCGCAGACCGCAACGGCGGCATCGCGACTGCCCGGTTTGCGGCGCGCAAGCGCGCTCCCCGGCAGGCGCGATTTATCGAGCTTTTGCGACGTCCTCAAGTCTGCTACATTGCAGCACCCGGGATTGGCGCCCCCGGGGAAGATAGACGCCACACCAGGGGAGAGCGATGCGGGGCGCGAGTCAGCCTAGAGGCGGAGTGCGCGCGGCATGAGGGACGAGGGCTCTCATGTCTCGCATGCGGAAGCTTGTCTTGCTGCGATCACGGCGTCCTCCTACGACGCGATCGTCAGTCGCGCCGCCGACGGCACCATACTCACCTGGAATCCTGCCGCCGAGCGCCTGTTCGGTTATGCGGCCGACGAGGTGACAGGCCGCAATATCGCGTTGCTCGCCGCGCCATCTGCCGATACCTTCTCGGCGCTCTCTCGCACACTGCTGTCAGGTACGTCGCCCGTGCTGGATCACGAGTGCGTGCTGCGCGGGAAAGATGCCAGCCCGGTTCATGTGCGGGCGCGCCAGGTTGCGGTGAGAGATGGAAACGGCGAGATCGTCGCCATGTCGCTTGTCATGTGCGCACAGTCCCGCGATGCCGAGCAGGAGCTCAAGCGCAAGGCGGACATCACGCGCTTGATGGAAGCGATGGCGCGTGCGGTGAACGAAGCGAGCACGCCGGAGACGGCGCTGCGCGCATGCCTGGAGCACATCCTCGTGCACGGCGCATGGACCATAGGGCGTATCGTCGCGTTCCGCGGCAGCGGCGCGCCGCTCGTGGCCGAGACGCTGCTGTGGCACGGCGAAGACGACGCGCTGCTCCGTGCCTTCCGCAACGCATCCGACGGCTTCGATTACTCCGCGCTCACCGGCCAGTTCGTGAGCCGCGTGCTGCGCGAGAAACGTCCGGTGTGGATAGACGATCTGCAGCAGGCTGAAGGTCGCGGCAGACTGATCGATGCGATGGCGGCCGGGCTGCGCAGCGCTTTCGCATTCCCGGTGATCGTCAAGGGCAGCGTGGGCGCCTTGCTGGAATTCTTCGCCCGCGACGCGAGACCCGCGGATGCGCTGCTCATAGAGAATATCGAAGCGATCGCGAGTCAGCTCGCGCGCGTGGTGGAGCGCGGAGAGAGCGAAGCGGCGCTCGCGCGGCTTGCGGCCATCGTCGAGGACTCGCATGTCGCCATCATCAGCCGCAGCCTCGAAGGCCGCATCGTTTCATGGAATCGCGCAGCGGAGCGGATGCTCGGCTACACGGCCGAAGAGGCGATAGGGCGCGACGCCGGCTTCATCGTGAGCCGTTCGCGCCTGCACCGCGTCAAGGTGAATACCGAGCGCCTGCTGCGCGGAGAGATGGTCGAGCCGTACGAATCCGAGCGCGTCGCGAAAGACGGGACCATAGTGTCCGTCCTCGTCACCATTTCACCCCTCAAGGACGCAGCCGGCAAAACGGTCGGTGCTTCCTTCATCTTGCATGACATATCGGCGTTGAAGCGCGCCGAGGCCGCGCTGCGAGAAAGCGAACGGCAGTTTCGTCAGCTCGCGACCAATATTCCGGAAGTGTTCTGGATCATGGACGTCGCAACGCAGGCCATCACATTCGTGAGCCCGGCTTATCAGCGCGTATGGGGGCGGGAGTGGAAGGGGGAGCCGATCCGCCTCGACGCGTGGATTGAAGTGCTGCATCCCGACGACCGCCGGCGCGTGCGCAAGGCGGTGAAGGACATCGTCGAGGGCGGCTACAGCCAGGAGTACCGCGTCATGCGGCCGGACGGAAGCTTTCGCTGGATACACGACCGCGCATTCCCCGTTCGCGAGGATGTCAACCGGGTCACCCGCATCACCGGCATCGCGGAAGACATCACGGAACGCAAAGAAATCGAGCAGCAGCTGCGCTATCTCGCGCATTTCGATCAGCTTACGGAGTTGCCCAACCGCGTGCTGTTCAAGGATCGCCTGGAGCAGGCCCTTGCCCAAGCCGGACGCACTCGACGTCACGTGGCGGTGCTGTTCGTGGACCTCGATGGCTTCAAGATCGTCAACGACACGTACGGCCACGCAGCGGCCGACGACTTGCTTGCCGATGTCGCGCGCAGGCTGAAGTCCTGCACGCGCGTGTCCGATACGGTGGCGCGGCTGGGCGGCGACGAGTTCGGAATCGTCGTCACCAATCTCGATCACGAGAAGTCGGGCTACCGCGTCGCGCAGAAGATCATCGAGGCGCTTGCCCGTCCCTTCTACTCGCCGGGCAAGGAAGCGTTCGTCTCAGCCAGCATAGGACTGGCGGTGTACCCGTGGGACGGCATGGATGCCGAGCGGCTCACGCGTAATGCCGACACGGCGATGTACAAGGCAAAGCAGCTAGGCCGCAACAACTGCCAGCGCTACACGGCGGAGATGGACGCGAGCGTGCAGCAGCGGCTTGCACTGGAGAAATATCTCCGCCGCGCGGTCGAGGACAGCGCGTTCCAGCTCCATTACCAGCCCGCCATCAGCCTGCGCACGGGCATGGTGACGCAGTTGGAAGCGCTCTTGCGCTGGAGCCATCCCGAGCGCGGGGAAGTGGCGCCGTCGGATTTCGTGCCGCTGCTCGAGGAGCTGGGACTCATCGGACGCGTGAGCGATTGGGTGCTGAGAAACGCCTGCGAGCAGGCGAACGTCTGGCGCTCAGCCGGACATGGCGCCGTGAAAGTCGCGGTCAACGTCTCCGCGCGCCAGCTTCTCAACCAGGACCTCAGCAAACATGTGCTCTCGGTCGTGCGTGAGACTGCGTGCGACCCGCAGCAGATCGAGCTCGAAATCACCGAGAGCTTTCTCATGCTCAACATCGACGCCGCAGCGCAAACGCTGAGCGAGCTGCGCGATGCGGGGATAAATCTCACCCTGGACGACTTCGGCACGGGATATTCGAGCTTGAGTCACCTTTCGCGCTTCCCGATAGACGCGGTGAAGATCGACCGCACGTTCGTCGTCGACCTGCCCGGGAACCGGCACCACGCAGCGATCGCGCGCTCGGTGATCAACCTTGCGCACAATCTCGACATGCACGTCATTGCGGAAGGCGTGGAAAGCGCGCCGCAGCTCGATTTTCTTCGTGAGCACCAGTGCGACGAAGTTCAGGGGTTTTACTTCGCACGGGCAGTACCAGCGCAGGAATGTCTGCCGCTCCTTCGCCGCTCTTGGCCGGTAGGTGTTATTGCTGCTGATACGCCGTAGCGCGGGATCACGATCTCAGCAAACGCTGGAGGAAAGGCGTGACGCGCGCTTCGGTATGTAAGTCTTTCCGACCCGAGCGCGCCTCTTCCGTTTTTACCGCATCGTTGAATGGCATTTCATCGCTGAGGTAGCCATGGCGCATTGCGTCGGCGATGCAGTCGTTGCGCGAGCAGAAATGGCCGCCGTACACGGGTGAGCCCGTGCTTTCAGACACATACCGCCATTGCCAGCGATGGTCGGCGGTCTGTTGAAAATCCCAAAATCCCATGACGATCAGCTGTTGGCGTGAGGAACTAATACCCTTGATGCAGGAAGTGTGCCAAACGCCTATTTCCATGGAGGTTTTTCGTTCGACCACACGGCAGCACGCCGGCGCACGCGGAACGCTATAATCCGTCCCTCGCCCCGGTAGCTCAGTGGATAGAGCAACCCCCTCCTAAGGGGTAGGTCGGACGTTCGATTCGTCTTCGGGGCGCTTTGATTTTCTTCGGTTTGTTCCCGGCGCTCCCCTTCGCAAAAGCGTTGCCAGCACACCGTCAGCACAGTGTTCTTTCGTCTGTCAAGACAGACTCTATGACCCGCCCTGACAGCGCCTCAACAAAACGGCGAAGACCGGTTTAGCTGCACAGTGCAGGGTGCGTCGGCTTGGGGTGTATTCCAACTGGACAGGGCAGCGGGGCGGCGCTGCCCCCTAGAACGCGCTATACGGCCCTACGCAGCCACGCCGGCGGCTTGCGGTGCCTGTTCGCGGCCTGACCGGCAAGATGGCTTAAAAGGCCTTCACTGCACGCTTCCAGCGGAAAACGGATACCGTAACAGCCGGCCTGAAAACCAGACTTCTGCCGTCGCGGTCAGATCATCCCACCGTTGGCGCGCAACACCTGCCCGTTGATCCATCCACCCTCCGGGCTCACGAGGAAGGCGACAACGCTTGCGATGTCCTCCGGCGTGCCAAGGCGCTCTAGCGGGTTCGCCTTCGCGAGACGGTCCACCAGCTCGGCCGATTTGCCATCCAGAAACAGGGCGGTGGCGATGGGCCCCGGCGCTACGGCGTTCACAGTGATGTTTCTGCCGCGCATTTCCTTCGCGAGCACATGCGTCAATCCTTCAACGGCGGCCTTGGTGGCGGTGTAGACGCCATAAGTCGGCTGGTGAAAGCCGACGACGCTGGAGGACAGATTGATGATGCGCCCGCCGTCACGCAGCCGACGCGCAGCCTCGCGCAGCGTGTTGATGACGCCTTTGACGTTGATAGCGATGAGGCTATCGACCATCTCGTCGCTTGCCTCGCCCAGCGGAGAGAGCCGCATAATCCCCGCATTGTTGACCAGCACGTCAACGCCGCCGAAAGCTGCTTCCGCAGCGTCGAACATTCGTCTAACTTCCTCGGCCTTGCTCACATCGGCCTGGGCCGTCAATGCCTTGCCCCCAGCCGCTTCGATTTTTTCGGCGAGCTTTTCGGCGGCGCGCTCGCTGCCGGAATAGTTCACCACTACAGTCAGGCCGTCGTGGGCAAGGCGCTCGGCGATGGCGGCGCCGATCCCGCGTGAGGCTCCGGTGACGATTGCAACCCTGCGCGTAGATACCATGATGTGCGTTCTCCCGTCGCTATGGCGCGAATGCGCGCTCGATGAAGGAGGGATGATGGCAGTTCCGATGCGCCGGATAATGATGCATGATTCGGAATCACTATCCGAAAAGAAAGACGAATGGACCGGTTCGACGCCATGCGGGTTTTCACCCGCGTTACAGAACGGCGCAGCTTCACTCTCGCGGCAGAGGACCTCGGCGTGCCTCGCTCCACGGTTAGCGACGTGGTGAAGCAGCTAGAAAAACGGTTGGGCGTGAGGCTTCTGCAGCGGACTACCCGCCACATCACGCCCACGCTGGATGGTGAGGCTTACTATCAGCGCTGCTTGAGCATACTTGCCGAAGTCGAGGATGCCGAATCCGCGTTCGGCGGGGCGAAGCCGAAGGGCCTGCTACGTGTCGACGTGCAAGGTACGCTTGCGCGACATTGGGTCCTGCCGCGCCTGCCGGAGTTCTTCCGCACTTATCCTGATCTCGTAATGCGGATGAGCGAGGGTGATCGTTTCGTTGATCCGATCCGCGAAGGCGTGGATTGTGTGCTTCGGGTCGGTGTGCTCCAGGACAGCGACATGATAGCCCGGCGGCTGACCTTGCTGGACGAAGTGACGATGGCTTCGCGCAGCTACATCGAGGCGCGCGGGATGCCAAGCCACCCGAGCGATTTGCAACAAGGCCATTGCATGGTGGCATTCCACTCCTCTGCAACCAGCGGCGTGCTCCCGCTTGAGTTTACTATCGACGGGAAGCTGTCGAAGATCAACCTGCCGTGGATCATGTCTGTTACCGGGGCGGATAGTTACTACGCTGCTGCTGAGCTTGGCTTGGGGCTGATTCAAGCTCCCCGGTATCGCGCCGAAGCGGATTTAATATCAGGCCGGATGGTTGAGGTGCTGGCCGACTTTCCGCCATCGGCTACGCCGGTTTCCGTCCTCTATCCACGCAACCGCCAGCTATCGCCGCGTGTGCGCGTGTTCATCGAATGGCTGACCGCCCTGTTTGAAAGGCGGACTTGAGCGGGCGCGGCTTGCACCGTGCAAGACCGTTCCTGTTTTGTTCTCTTTTCGTATACGGACGCGATACCAGAGCGCCGTGGAATTTGACGACGGGTCTCACTTCTCCAACACGGCTTGAGGCGTGTTCCGGAAGCTGATCGCCATACGGTTATAGGTGTTCATCAGGCTGATTGCGATCGTGAGATCCACGAGTTCTCGCTCATCGAACACTGCACGCGCTGCTTCGTAGGCCGCATCCGGAACGCCCGTCTCCGCTACCCTGGTAACCGATTCGGCCCATGCAAGGGCAGCACGCTCACGTGGATCAAACAGATCGCCAGCTTCCTGCCAGGCCTGTACCAGCGCCAGCTTTTCGACCTTCACGCCTCTCTTCAGTAAATCGCGCGTGTGCATGTCCAGGCAGTAGGCGCAATTATTGATCTGCGATACGCGAAGGTAAGCCAGATCCACGAGAACGGGTGAAAGGCTGCTTTGCATGACATAGCCGTAAACGCTGCCAAGAGCCTTGATACCTGCGGGCGCGATCTGGTTGTAATCGAGACGCTTGCTCATGTATTGCTCCTTGAAGCACTGGATCATTTGACAGGGGTGGTAAGAGCCTTGTCGTTGGTGTCCACCACGAACACCGCAAGCAGCTTCGCAGGCTTCGTTTTACTCGCATTGCGACTCACACGGTGTAGCGCACCGGGTTCCTCGAAAAAGCTTTCACCTGCGTGATAGACCCGCTTCGGGCCGTCGTTCACTTGCGACTCGATTGCTCCCGATAGGACATAGGCATAGATGAAGGCCGATTTTGCATGCTCATGCGAGGGCGACGCCCCGCCGGGTGCATAGTCAACGACCACGGCGGTCAGTGACTTGCCGGGAATATTGGGAATAACGTGACCGAAGTTCGGCGTGACGGTTTCTCCATTGCCATGCGCAATAGCAGGCAACGCGATGGTCAACGCAACGGCTGTGCAGGCGCCGCCGATGACCGAACGGATTTTCATGAGATGATGCGGAGCGGTCTTTCCGAAATTTACTTTTTCCGACATGAGGATTCCTCTCGGGTGGTTATGGATTCAATGAACGACGGCCGCCATAAGCGCGCCTGGAAACTGCGAAGCAAAGTGCCTTGACCGCCGGCATCGGGAAACTCGATGCGTATCGCCGGCTTGCCCTGCGGACGGTTATATCGAGCCCCTCGCGAGTTGCCGTCGCGTAGTCCCGAATGCGGCTGCGCTCAATGCACAGATGCGCAGCCGCGGCGAGAACAAGAGCGATCGCGATCAATCCGGCCCCAACGATACTGAGGTATTGCCGATCGATGAACAGAAGCGCAATGCCCCCGAGAAGACCCGAGCAGGCAAGTCCGCTGTAGGTAGCTGTATTGTTAAGGGCAAGGAGGAGTGGTGCGACTTGGGGAGCGATCTTCACCAGCCGATGCTGCTGCGGAATAATCAGTCCCCATCCGACCAGTCCCCAGATAATCAGGGCGACCGCGGCAGTGGCCATATACGCGGAAGTCCACGGCAGGGCACAAAAATCAACGATGCCGACGCAAAGGCCCGCATTGATGATCGTGCGACTCCCGAAGCGATCGACGAGGGGGCCGGCTAGCATGTTGCCGACTGTCGCGGCGATGCCCCAGACGAGAAGCATGCCGGCGAGCATCCGTTCGTCGCCGCCGGTCACTCGATCCAGCACCAGACCGGCATAGGTGTAGACCATCAGGAACCCGCCAAAGGCGAACAGGGAGGTAAGCAGGGTCAGCGCAACGCGAATGTCGCGAACGGGAGCCAATCTCTCACGCAATGTGATGCGTGCAGGTTGAGGGACCGAACGCAGCATGGCCCATACGCCGAGCATCGCGACAAGCCCCAGCAGCGCGACAAACCAGAGCGTGGTTCTCCAACTTCCGAATCCGCCAATGAACGTGCCGATCGGGGCGCCCAGCGCAGTTGCGCCCGCGAGGCCGGCGGTTACCGTGGCAAGCGCGCGACCTCTTCTGTCGGGATCTGCAAGCAAGGTAGCAACACCCAGTGCGGTGGGGGAGAACATCGCCGCACCAAGGCCCGCCAGCGCGCGACTGAACAAGACCGTGTTCAAATCCGTTGCAAGCGCCGAAATGGCGTTGCCCGCGACAAAAACTCCCAGCGCGGATACCAGCAGAATTTTTCGTGGCCACCCGCCCGCGACAGCCGCCATCACTGGCGCCATGAGCGCGTAGGAGAGTGCGTAGACGGTGACCATCTGGCCAGCAAGGCTGACGGTCGTTTGCAGCGATTGAGCGACGCTGGGGAGGATGCCGGCGACAACGAAGTTGTCCGTGCCCATCGCGAACATGCCGAGCGCCAGCATGAGTAGACGGCGATCCATGCGTATGACCTCAAGGTGATTGAGCAGTCCTGACACTGGCCACAAGCCAGACACGAGCTAGAAGCTGTACGACTCACCATCCTGCGGCACCAGCACGCGCTGCGGGCTCATTCGCTTTTCCGAGATGTAGTCGCGCAATTCCGCGCGCGATTGCGTGCAGTGGGCGAGCGATTCCATGTGACTGGCAATCACCTTCGCCTTCGGAAGCGCCTGGTAAGCGCGATAAAGGTCTTCCTTGCCCATGATGAAAGAACCCTCATAACCAACCAAACGTCCATAACAGGCGTTCACGATCATTACATCCGGTCGGTATTGCGTGATCGCGTCCTCTACATACCGGTTCCACACCGTGTCACCAGCCACGTACACGGTTTTGTACCCAGGCCGCTCGAACACGACCCCCGAAGAGTCGCCCAGGCGCTTACCCCGTCCGGCGAGCATCGCGTCACTGCCGTGCTGGCCTCCCGTCCTGCTCAGGCGCGTCCCATTGAAGTCAACGTTGGCGGTAAGCACGCGCACGTTTTGGAAACCGGCGCTGCGGACGCTTTCGGCATCGTCTTGGCTCTGCGTAAAGATCGGCATGTCCTTGGGAAGGCTGCGCTTGGCCTCCTCATCCCAGTGATCGTAATGCTGCGTGTGAGTGACTATGACGGCGTCAGCCTTGATCACTTCGCTCAGCGGCATAGGCAGGTCCACCAACGGATTTCTCAATTGGCTGTTGTAGGTTCCCTCGAACCCCTGGTATGCGCCTTTCTTCCCCAGCATGGGGTCGATGAGGAAGGTCGTGCCGGCATACTCCACTTTGATCGTCGCACTGCGGATCTGCGTGAACTTCACGGCCTGTGCGGCAGCCGCGGGCGCCGTGTCGCTCCCGGTATTGGCGGCGGTGTCGGCCACGGCGGTCCCCGTGCTGGCGGTTAGAAGAATCACGCAACCGGCGGCAGCGGTGATGAGCGAGTGCTTCGAGATGTTCATGGATGTCCCCTGTTTACGGGATGTGAAAACCGTCTTCGATGACGAGCATTCTGTGTTCAACCCACATGGGCGAATAGTGGCCGGGAGGCCAACGTTCGATATAATCGGGCCATGAGGAAAACAGCACCTCCACGTCGTCGCTTGAAAATCGCCGTCATTGCTTTCGACGGCATTACGCCTTTTCACCTGTCGGTGCCTTGCCTGATTTTTGGCGGCAATTTCAGCGACCCTGGGGTATCGGCGTTTGAGGTGGTGGTCTGTGCAGCCGATGAGGTTCCGCTACGCACCACGGCCGGTTTTGTGATCGACACGCCTTCCGACTTGGCCGCGTTGGACCATGCCGATCTGGTCATCATGCCCTCTTGGCACGACGACTGTCGTGAAGCGCCTCCCGCCTTGCTGGAAGCGCTTCGGCGGGCGCACCGCCGCGGCGCAAGCGTCGTCGGTTTGTGCCTGGGCGCATTTCCCCTGGCCCAGGCCGGTCTACTGGATGGCAGAACCGCTACCACTCATTGGGAATGTGCCGGCATACTGGCAGACCGATATCCCAAGGTAAGAGTGGATGCGGATGTCTTGTATGTCGACGAAGGCGATATCCTTACCTCC
>JBLNBW010000242.1:0-37893 GCA_050260255.1 Rhodospirillaceae bacterium
GCTCGCGCTGCATTGCTGGGCTGCTTGCTGCATTCGCTGCCGCCATGCGAGAGGCGATCGTCTGCTCGCGCAGATCACCGCCCTGCGGGCGCTGCGGAGTTACAGTCGCCGTATTCGCGGAAGCGACCCGCGCGGCATTCGCTTGCTCGCGCGCACGTTGCGCGGCCGCGGCATCAGCTCGCGCCTTCTCTATCGCCCGGCGTTCGGCAGAGAGATCGGCGAGCGGCAGTCCACCGCTCAATGAGCGGGTCGAGTTCACGGCCGACGCCGCCATTCTCGCTTTTTCAGCCGCGACGGCGCCCATGATCGCCGTGCCCATCTGCAGCAGTTGCATCGTCGTGGACGGACCGCTCGACTCGTTGGCGCGCCGTGCCGCCTCAGCTTCCGCGATGCGCAATCGCTCTTCGGCTTCGGCGATACGGCGCTGCTCTTCGGCGCGTTGCCGCTCCTCCTCCGCGACGCGTGCCTTCTCGTCCGCCATGTTCTGTTGCGCGGCGGCAAGCAACTGCTTGTCGCGCGAACCGTTCGCCAACTTGGAGGCCTTCGCGAGCCATGAATTGGTGCACGAGAAATCCCGTGCCCGTGTGCACGTGTTGGCCTTGTCGATCGCTTCGCCGAAGTCCTGCTTCTCGATCTTGTCGAGCTTCTCCGACATTTCGAGCAGGTCCTTGATGTCGCCATACACGGGTGCGGCGAACAGGATGCCGCTCAACAATCCCACGCTCGCAAGACTGCGCTTCAACTCGGCGTTCATGCGTGTTCTTCCCCTGGTTGCTTTCATATGCCGTCTGTCACCGCGACAGGACCTTGACCATCTCGGCTGCCGTCGGGTGGCCGGCCTGCGCCGCCTTGCGATACCACGCCAGCGACTCGCGATCGTTCTTGTCGGCGCCCGGACTGCTGTACAACAACCCGAGCATGAACATGCTTTCCACCATGCCGGCTTCGGCCGCCTTGCGATACCACCGTATCGCCTGCGCAGAATCGTTGCCGGTCCGATACATCATGCCCAGCACGTTCATCGCCCCGAGATCGCCGGCGTCGGCGCGCTGCCGATACCGTTCCATGGCGCGCTCCCGCCACACGCGGCTTTCATCCGACTTGCGTGGGCCGATGTCGAGCATCGCAGCGAGCCCGGCCATCGCTTCGGCATCGCCGGCTTCGGCTGCCGGACGGAATGCCGCGACCGCGCGCTCGAACCACTGTGCGGCGGCTTCCACGTCGGCAGCGACGCCCATCCCGTGGCGATACGCGCCGTAGAGGCCCGACATGCCTTCGGCGTTGCCGCCCTCCGCGGCCCTGCGGTACCAGTTCACCGCTTCTGCATAATCTCGCTGAACCCCCATGCCTTGCACATAAGCCAAGGCGAGCTTCGCCTGCGCTCTCGTATTGCCGGCTTCCGCCGCGCGCCGGAACCATGCTACGGACTGCTCCACGCTCGTCTTGCCTTGCAGTCCGCTCCTGTACACCACGCCGAGCTCGTACATGGCATCGGGATTGCCGGCGCTCGCAGCTTGCGTGTACAGCGCAACGGCACGCGCCTGATCATGAGTGACGCCCATGCCCGTCTCGTAGCGCTTGCCGAGCGCGACCATCGCGCCGGCATTGCCCGCATCGACAGCCTTGCGATACCAGGCGAGCGCCTGCGCATCGCTGCGCACGACGCCGTTGCCGCTCGCATATCGCTCGCCGAGCGAGAACATCGCCGCCGCATCACCCGCCTGCGCTCCTGCTTCGTCGCGCTGTGTAGCTTCCGCCAGCGCGAGTTGGCGCGCCTGCTCGCGGCGCTGCGCCTCGGCGCGCTCGACACGCTCTCGCTCGTCGAGTCTCCGCTGCGCTTCCGGATTGAGCCGCGGTGCCGAGAGCGTCACGTCAACTTTCTTGATCGTGCCGTCGCCGATACGCGACTGCAGCTCGAAGCTCCGCTCACGCTCCGCATCCAGCTTCTTCACGACACGCAGGTTCACAATGCCTTCGCCCACCTGGATGTCGATCGGACACTCGCCGCGGAACTTGCCGTTGACGTAGACCTCGGCGCCGACATCGGCACCCTCGCAGGCGACGCGCAACAGCGAGCCGGCCGCGTGTGCCGCAAACGGCATCGCCAGAGCCGCTGCAAGCAGCGCGGCGCAGTACCTGGGATGAGGCGCCCGCTTCATCGTGTCTTCCCGCGCACGAAGCAGCCGGATCCTTCGTGCCAGAAATACCGGTCGATGCGGTCGAGATAGCCGTCATCGCTGACTTTCAGGCACACGACGGGCGTCACCGGAGTCTTGATCTGGGCTTGGCCCAGCAGCATGACGGCCGGCCCCTGCACCGCGCAGGCGAGTCGGTAGCTGCGATCGCCGCCCGATGCCTTGACCCTGTAGGTGAGGCCGAAGCGTTTGTCGGCAGCCAGCGGGAACGGTTGCCCGACCACACGCTCAATACGCGTCCACTCCGATTCGCTGTTGTCGAAAAGACCACGACTCAGCTTGGTCTGCAACTGCGCGAGTCCCCCCAGTGCACCCGTTTCCCGGATGGTAGCGGACCAGTTGGGCGCCTTGTGTTCGCTGTTTCGGCGGAACAACCGCCCCTCGCGGACACAAGTGTAGGCGCTGCGCTCTACGGCGCCCTGATCGTTGTAAACGACGTCGGTGGTGAAGGAGACCTCGCTATTGCCGCCGGGTACCTCGAAGAATGGATCGCTTTGAACGAACGAGCGGATATGCTCTCCACCTTCGATGTTCACCACGCGCTCTTCGCCCGGCGGCAGCGACAACATGCGCACGACGTCCGCGATATCGTCCTTCTTCGCCATCCTGTACAGGCGGCTCAACCTGAATGCAGCGAGCGCGCTGCCCGCGTCGGCCGCCTTGCGGTTCAACGCATTGGCCTGCTGCTCGTTCTTCGGCACGCCGCTGCCGGTGGCATAGCGTTCCGCGAGCTCTGCCATCGCGTTGGCGTCGCCTGCATCCGCGGCTCGGTTGAGCTCACGCAGCGCCTCCTCGCTACGGCGGCGTTCCTCCGCGAGCGCCTGCGCGCGGGCGGCGTCGCGTTCCCGCTGCCGCCTCGCCCCCTCGGCCGTCAATTGCGTGGTGAGCGAGGCTTCCACCTTCTTCACCACGCCGTCGCCGATGCGGAAGGTCTCCTCATAGAGCCGCTCGCGTTCCGCGTCGATGCGCTTCACCACCCGCAGTTCGATACTGCCTGCGTTGACCTGAACGTCGATCGGACATTCGCCTTTGAACACGCCGTTGATCGTCACCTCGGCGCGCGCGTCTGCGCCCTCGCAAGTAATGCGCAAGAGCGAGCCGGCGGCCATGGCATCCGCGGATGCAAGCACCAGCAGGAACACAGCAGGCAGTACTTTCGAGACGTGCTTCATTTTCTGTCCACCATGACGAAACAGCCGGAAGGCTCATGCCAGTACGTGCGGAACACGAAGCTGTTGTCGCCGTTCTGCTGCATGCACACGAGCGGCCATCCCCGGGCCCCCTGAATATTCGGAATGGCCGCCGGCTCTCCCACCACGCCGCAGGTGGTGAACGTTCTCATCGACAACCGCTGCTCGCCGATTTTGAACGCCGTCGTATAAATGATGCCGAAGCGATTTCCGGCAGACATCGGGAAGGGGCGCCCGCTCAGAAACTCGATGCTCGCCACGCTCTGCTCGGTGCCGCCACTGGCAAAGAGACCGGTGTTGCGAGTGGCGGATGCGAACGTGAACAAGCCACCGACGGTGCCGACATAGTGGCCGGCGGCGGAATAGTTGTTCTCGAACGTCGTCCGGAACGACGGGCCATCGCGCACGCATGACATTTCACTTCGCATGGGTGCGTCGGGACGCTGCGGGAACCGGGTCTCGAACGTGTACGCGATCCTGTCGTTGCCGCCCGGCGTCTGAAAGTACGGATCGGAGGCCACGAGAGCCCGGATCGCGTCGTCGCCGACCGCATTGACCGTGCGTTCAGCGTCGACCGGGAAGGCAAGCACTCGTTTTAGATCGGCAATGTCTTCGTTATTCGCTGCCTTGAACAGCGGACTCAACCGGAACGCGGCCAGCGCGCTGCCTGCGGCGGCGGCCTTACGCAGCCACGCAACCGCCTCCGTGTCGCTCTTCGGCACGCCCTTGCCCGCTGCATAGCGCTCCGACAGGGCAATCATGGCGGCAGTATCCCGGCTCTCGGCCGCCTTCCGTTGTTGCTCCAGCGATTCCCGATCAGCCTGCTCTTCGGCCGCGCGCGCGAGCTGGCGTGCCTGCTCCCGGCGCATCGCCTCCGCGCGTTCAGCGGCAATGCGCTCGTTCTCGCGACGCTGCGCTTCCGCATTGAGCCGCGGCGCGGAGAGCGCCACCTCGACCTTCTTCACCACGCCGTCGCCGATGCGGAATTGCTGCTCGAAGACCCGCTCGCGCGATGCGTCGACTTTCTTCAATACGCGAAGCTGGACGATACCTTCGTTGACTTGGATATCGAGCGGGCACTCGCCTTTGAACTGGCCATTGATGGACACTTCGGCGCCCGCATCGGCGCCTTCGCAGGCGATGCGCAGCAAAGAACCGGCGGAGAATGCGTGCGCCGGCACGCAAGCCAGCCCGGCAATGAGTAAAGGCCGTACCAATGTCGTCATGAGAGAGTTACTGCAGCCCGCGTTTTTTGAGTTCTTCGATTGCCGGCGAATAGCTCTTCGCCGCCGCTGCGCGATACCACCGCACGGCCTCTTCACCATCGCGCGCGACACCGCGCCCGTTGGCGTACAGGGTGCCGAGGCCGTACATGGCGCGCGCCGATCCGCCGTCGGCGGCCTTGCGGTACCACTCCAGTGCAAGCGCATCGTTCTTCGGCAGCACCGTGCCCGATGCGTAATTGAATGCGAGATTGGTCGCCGCTTCGACATAACCGGCGGCCGCCGACTGCTCGAACCAGCGTATTGCCTCGGCGACGTCGCGCGGCACGCTTTTGCCATTGAGATATTCCGCCGCGAGGTTGTTCATTGCCGTCGGATTACCCGCCTCGGCCGCCCGGCGGTACCATGTCACCGCCGCTTCGCCGTCCGGCGGGACCCCTTTTCCGAATTTGTGACGGAAGCCGAGATTCGTCATGGCGTCCGAATTCCCCGCGTCGGCGGCTTTGCGATACCAGTCGTTCGCCAGCGCATCGCTCTGCGCCACCCCCTGACCCTGCTCGTAGCGGTACGCGAGGGAGAACATCGCCTTCGCATCGCCCGCTTCGGCAGCCTGGCGCAGGGCGGCAAACTCCGCTTCGACACGCCGTTTCGCGGCCGCATTGAGTTGAGGAGCACTGAGGACGGCGTCGACTTTCTTCACCACACCGTCGCCCATGCGGAATTCCTGCTCGAACACCCGCTCGCGCGAGGCATCGACGCGTTTCACCACGCGAAGCTGGATCGAACCGGGGTTGACCTGGATGTCGAGCGGACACTCGCCTTTGAACACGCCGTTGATGGTGATTTCGGCGCCAACGTCGGCGCCGTCGCACGCGACCCGGAGAAGGGAACCTGCGGCTTGTGCTTCCGAAAACAGCAAGACCGCAACTGCGAATACAGCAACCCGCCCTGTTTTTCTCATCGACCTGCCGTTTTGTTTTAATAGTAAGACGATGCGCCCGACACCGCCGCGCGGTGCGACCCGGGCAGCGTCGGCATTGTAGCCGATAGTTTTACCGCCAAGCGTCCCCGGCCCGGTTGGCTATGGCCGGCCGGGGCGTTTCATGTCTCGATCCACATCAACGATGCGGCGGGGGCTCGAGCCTGGGCTCTGTGCTCATCACAGAAAGCAAGATGTGCCATGGCCAAGAGCGTTGCCTTGACTTTCTTCTGGAAGCTGGCGATCGAAATGACGACGTTGGTCGCCGCAGCTCTGGCGATGAATGCCCCTGTAGTAGATCGTGCGCGGCGCGGAAAGCAGGAACGAGATGCCGTCCGAACCGCAGGTTATTTCAATGCCGGGAGGATGACGGTCGGGAAACACGACATTTGGCAGCGCCGCGCGCCAGCCGACGGCCAACTCAAGGGAAGCGCGGATTCGCTCCCCCGCGCTAGCCTCCGGCGACGCGCGGAATCGCGTGCACGGACGGCGCCGCAACCGGCCTCTTCTCCACCATCGTCGGCCACGTCCGCAAAAAATGCGCTCGCGTCCCGCCGGCTTCGATGAAGCGCCGGTAGGCGCACTGCTCGAGCGGGAAGGTGGCACTCTCGTCGTCGTCCGGCACCGAAGCGAACGCCGTCGCCAGCGCGAAATCGTCCATCACCTGGCGCACCAGCGCCTCGGCCACGCGGTTGCGATCGTCCGCCGCGTACAGCAGACGCTCGACGCCGGCCTGGAAGCTCTCAGGCTCGAATGGCTTCGCGTAATACGCCGACGCGCCGGCCCGCATCGCCGCGAGCTCGTCGGCGGGTGTGGCCGCGCCCGAGCAGATGATCACGGGAACGTTGGGATCGTCTCGCCGTATCCGGCGGCACAGCTCGAGGCCGTCCATATCCGGCAGACGCACGTCCAGGATGAATAGATCGAACGCTTCGCGTGCAATGAGCTCGAGCGCTACGTACGCATGCGCCACGCCGATAACACGGTGCGGCCAGAGCAGATGCTCCAGCAGTGCGCACACTTCGACGTCGTCGTCCAGTGACAAAACTGCCTTCGAGAGGAATTGTGGTGTTGCCATTTGCAAATGACTCGGGTTTCAGGACCCGCCCGGGGGCGGCACCCGATTAACGCAATTGGTGTGCCGACACGAACCTCGCAGTGCTGCGGTGCAAAGACGCGCGGCGGTTGCGTCGCCGGCAGAAGCGCCATTCCGCCGGCTTTACGAGCGCACTTGTCGATCTGTGCCTTGGCGGACGTCGCGTATCCGCCAAGCCTTCGCGCATCCTCGGGCCTCAACGCTTGCCGACACAACGCATTCCCGGTATTCCGGTATTACGCGTGCGCGGGTCCACTGCCCTCATCCCGCCCGACGCGCGTGCTATAAAGCGCCAGGACGCGAACGACATATCGCATTGACGATGCGTCCTTGCACAGTGGTCGCCGACTGTCGGACGCGGCGTCGAAACATCTCAACGAACAGCACCAAAGGAGACAGCATGCGGGTAGGATTCATAGGCCTGGGCACGATGGGCGCCTCGATGGCAACGAACGCGCAAGCGGGCGGACACGACCTCATCGTGCACGACATACGCAAGGAGACCGCTTCGCCGCATCTCGCTGCAGGCGCGACCTGGGCCGAAAGCCCTGAGGCGCTCGCGCGGGAGTCGGATGTCGTGCTGACATCGCTCCCCGGCCCGCGTGAAGTGGAAGCAGTCGCCGACGGATTGCTGCGCGGCATGCACCAAGGCACGGCCTGGTTCGATCTCAGCACGAACTCCCCGACCGTCGTGCGGCGGCTGCATGAACGTTTTGCACGCGCCGGAATTGCCGTGCTCGATGCGCCGGTGAGCGGCGGGCCGCGCGGCGCGAAATCGCGCAAGCTCGCCCTGTGGGTGGGCGGCGAGCGCGCCGTGTTCGACGCGCATCGGCCAGTCCTCGACGCAATCGGTGATCAAGTCCTCTACATCGGCGCGATCGGCGCAGGGTCGGTCGCGAAGCTCGTGCACAACTGCGCCGGCTATGCGATGCAGTGCGCGCTCGCGGAAGTGTTCACGATGGGCGTGAAAGCAGGGGTCGACCCGCTCCCGTTGTGGGCGGCGATACGGCAAGGCTCGCTGGGACGCATCCGCACATTCGATCGCATGGCAGGGCAATTCCTGCAGGGCAAGTTCGAGCCGCCCGATTTCGCGCTGAAGCTCGCGCACAAGGACGTCACGCTTGCGACGGAGCTGGCACGCGAGCTCGGCGTGCCGATGCGGCTTGCCAACATGACGCATGCCGAGATGACCGAAGCGCTGAACCGCGGCTGGGACAACAGGGACTCGCGGTCTTTTCTGCTGCTTCAGGAAGAACGCGCCGGCGTGGACATCAAGGTGCCGCCGGAGGAGATCAAAGCGGTGATGGACCGCGACGGCTGATACGCCCGTCGGTGTGCTTTACTGCGGGCGGGGAAGCGGTCCGGCCCAGCATCCGCCGGCAAGCATGCGCATGTCGGCGTGAACCGCAATGCCGGTGAAATACGCCTTCAGCCGCCCCTCGACGATGTCGACGCGCACGAGGGTCGGAGCCTCATGGCTGGCCGGGTGCCGATACCAGTAGTAACCGTTGAAGGTGGGCGCGTCTTCTGTCCAGGCGAGCTTCACGTTTTCGTCCACGCGGATAGGCGTGGCGTACTCTAGCCGAGATAGATTTCGCGAAACTTACAACCCGGGAAAGCCCGATAGCCGCTATCTGGACGCGCCAGGCGCAGCACGCGCTGGGTAAGCCCAAGGTTCGAAAGAATGAGTCGGTGGCAGTCACCGGTCTATAGCGGGCGAAACGGCGAAGTCCTCGACGGCTACGATGATGCAGCGGCCCTTCACAACAACGGCGTCTTCACGGCGCGATGACGATGCCCTGCGCAACGAGCGTATCGATTTCCGCGTCGGTGTAGCCCGCTTCGGCGAGCACGGCACGAGTGTGCTCCCCTTTCCCCGGTGGCTGCTGCCTCACGTCGAAACGGTGACTGTCCATTTCGAGGGGTATGGCGGGCAGTGGTGCGCGCTTGCCGTTCGGGAACAGCACCTCGACCATGCGCCCACCTTGATTAAGATGCGGATCGTCGAAGAGATCGGCCGGACGGTTGAGCGGTGCGAAGGGAATGTTGAGTGCTTCCAGCCTCGCGGAGAGGCTGGCGTAGCTGTGGCGCTTCACGATGTCGGCGACGATAGGCTCTATGCGATCGTGCGCGACCGCGCGCTGCGGATTCGTCTTCAGCGATTCATCGGCAAGCAGCGCCTCGAGACCGAACGCATTGCAGAAGCTGCGCCAGTGATTGTCGCTGGTGATGCCGATGAAGATCACCTTGTCGTCGGAAGTCTTGAACGTCTCGTAGATCGCCCACGAGCTTTTCTTCTCCGGCATCGGCGGCGGAGGATAGCCGGTCATCACCTGCCCGCCCATGTGCTGCGCGACCAGGAACGCGGTCGATTCGAACAGCGCGCTCTTCACCGCCTGGCCGCGGCCGGTGCGGTCGCGCTCGCGCAGCGCCGACAGGATACCGACGACGCCGAACATGCCGCCCATGATATCGACCACCGAGGCGCCGGCGCGCAGCGGCATGCCCGTCGGCCCGGTCATGTAAGCGAGGCCGCCCATGTACTGCACGACCTCATCGAGCGCCGGACGTTTCTCGTACGGTCCGGCAAGAAAGCCCTTTAAGCTGCAGTACACGAGACGAGGATTTACCTTCGCGAGCTGCTCGTAGCCGCAGCCCAGCCGCTCCATCGTCCCGTAGCCGAAGTTCTCGACCAGCACGTCGGCGCCGGCCACGAGCTTCATCAACGCGGCCCTGCCCGCCTCGTTCTTGATGTCGATCGCCAGGCTGCGCTTGTTGCGGTTGAACACCGGAAACATGCCGGTGCCGAAGCCGACCACACGGCGCGTGCGATCGCCCTCGAGCGGCTCGACCTTCACCACGTCGGCGCCCAGATCGGCGAGGACCATGGAGCACGACGGCCCCATCACCGTATGTCCCAGCTCGAGAACGCGGATGCCGGCGAGCGGCAGCGGGTTGTCTGTACCTGCCTTGTCTTTTTCAGTCACAAATCGACGCTCACGAGTCACGGATTTAATGCAGCGCGTCGCGCAGCTTGCGCAAGCTGCCGCCCTTCATTACCGAGCCGGGCAACGGATGTCCGACGATGTCCTCGGCAAGGCGGGCGCACTCGATGAGCTTTTCGAGATCGATGCCGGTCGATATGCCCATCTCTTCGCACATGAACACGAGGTCTTCGGTGCACACGTTGCCGGCGGCGGCCTTGTGGCCGGCGAAGGGACACCCGCCGAGCCCCGCAACCGCCGCATCGTACATGTCCACGCCCATCTGCAGGCCGGCGTAAGCGTTGGCGATCGCAAGTCCGCGCGTATCGTGCAGATGCAGGCTCAAGCGCAGCTGCGGATACTTCTCACGTATCGCTCCGACCACCCGCGTCACCGAGGCGGGCGTCGCCCACGCCATCGTGTCGGCCAGCGAAAGCGTTTCGATGCGCACGCCGCGTTCCGCGGCGATCTCGAAGATCTCGTCCACCTTCTCCACCACGCGCGATACGGGAATGTCGCCTTCGAAATTGCACCCGAACGCCGCCATGATCGAGCCGTGATGCACCGGTATGCCGTGTGCTTCGAACATGTCGAGCGCGCGATGGTTGTAGTCGCGCTGCGCGGCGAACGTCTTGTTGTTGTTGCGCATCAGGAATTTCTCCGAGGCGCAGGTCGCGATGCGGCCTTCCACTTTGAGCCGTCCGGTGGCGAGGGCGCGCTCCACGCCTTTTTCGTTGAGGCACAGCCCTTCGTACTCGATACCAGGACGCGGCGAGATACCGGCAACCACCTGCTCGGCGTCGGCCATGCCCGGAACCCGCTTGGGATTCACGAAGGACACGATCTGCATGTGGCGAATGCCGGTTTCCGAGAGCGCGTCGATCAGCTCGATCTTGCGCGCCGTCGGTATGGCGCCCGCCTCGATCTGAAAGCCTTCGCGCGGTCCTTCTTCCCTGATGCTCACCGATTTCGGCAAGTCTGACATGGCTGTGCTCCGATGCTATTCGGCGGTGATGCCCGCCTGCTTGATCACTTTCGCCCATTTCGGCACTTCGGCGCGCAGGAACGCGGCGAACTCCTCGGGCGTGCTCGGCGAAATGTCGCCGCCCTCCGCGAGCAGCATCTTCTGCACGTCCGGCGTGCCGAGGATCGCCACGATTTCGCGGTTGAGGCGCGTAATGATAGCGCGCGGCACCTTCGCGGGCGCCAGCATGCCGTGCCAGGAGGTCACTTCGTAGCCGGGCAGCGTCTCGGCTACGGTCGGCACATCGGGCAGCATGCGTGCGCGCTTAGCGCCGCTCGTCGCGATCGCCTTGATCTTGCCTTCCTTCACGAACTGCGCCGCGGATGCGAGCGAGGTCGCCATGTACGTGATGCGGCCGCCACGCAGGTCCACCATGGCGGGCGAGGCGCCCTTGTACGGCACGTGCACGATGTCGATGCCGGCCGTCTGGTTGAACAGCTCGCCGTTGATGTGACCGGAGCTGCCCACACCCGCCGAGCCGTACGTGAGCTTGCCCGGGGCCTTCTTCGCCGCGGCGATGAGCTCCTTGATCGACGTAATCGGGGATCCGGCATTGACCACCATCACCTGCGGCGCCTTCATGAGCAGCGTGATGGGTGAAAAGTCCTTCAGCGGATCGTACGGGGTCTTTGCACGCAGCGCAGGCCCGATGGCGAGATTGTTGGTCTGGCCGAGCCAGATGGTGTAGCCGTCGGCCGGCGCACGGGCAGCGAGCTCTGCCCCGAGCGAACCGCCGGCTCCCGGGCGATTGTCGACGACCACCTGCTGTCCCAGCGCCTCGCCGAGCTTGGGCCCGATGATGCGCGCATAAATGTCGGTGCTGCCGCCGGGCGGAAAAGGCACGATGAGCCGCAGCGGTCGCGTGGGGTAGTCCTGTGCCGCAGCCGGCATAGCGACAGCGCCGGCCATTGCGAGCGCCAGTGCAATACAGATCGGGATGCGCATGGATATCTCCTCGCTGATTTTTTGCGAGTGTAAGCAACGGCGCTTATGCAGTGAAAGAATATTTATGCATCAACTGATACACTCTTCGCATGAGAGGAGCCGCTCTGCAATGAAGCTGCATCAACTGACGTCGCTGTGCGAGCTGGTCGCCAACGGCTACAACGTCTCGCGCACCGCCGAAGCGCTGCACACGTCTCAGCCCGGCGTGAGCCGCCATATTCAGACACTGGAGCGTGAGCTCGGCACCGTGCTGCTGCGCCGCCAGAACACGCGCATAGCCGGGCTGACGCCCGCCGGCGAGGCGCTGCTTCCGGCGATGCAGCGGATACTGCGCGAGACCGAGGACCTGCGCCGTCACGCGCGCGAGATCGCCGCGCCCGCCCGTGCGCGTCTCGTCATCGCCACGACGCACACGCATGCGCGCCATACGCTGCTGCCCGCGCTCAAGCGTTTCATCCGCACGCATCCGGAAGTGGCGATACAACTGCGCCAAAGCAGCGCGCCGCGCATCGCGGAGACCCTCCTCTCCGGCACGGTCGATCTCGGGGTCGCGACGGAGCCGTTCGAGCGGCCCGCCGGCATCGAGCTCCTGCCGTGCTACCGCTTCGAGCACAGCATCGTCACACCGCCGCGGCATCCGTTGCTCGCGTCGCGGCGGCCGCGGCTGGAGCAGCTCGTGCCGCATCCCATCATCACGTACGACGAGCGGCATCGCCTGGGACAGGCGGTGAGGGGCACATTCAAGGCGCGAGGGCTCGAGCCGAACATCGCGATCAGCATCATCGACGACGAGCTGATGAAGGCGTACGTCGAAGCGGGCTTCGGCATCGCGATATTGCCGAGCATCGCCTACGACAGAAAGAAGGACCGCGGGCTGCGCGCGATATCGGCGAAGCATCTCTTCGAGGCGACGACCTGCTTCGTCATGACGCAGGCAGGCCGCCGTCTGCCGAGCTACGTGCAGGACCTCGTGCAGTATGTAAGGGAGACGGTCTCCGACCCGGTTAAGCGTTGAATCGCTGGGGCAGGCCTAGCGTATGGCGCACAGCCGGCCGCGCGCGGCCTCGTACTCGCGCACCATCTGCTCCACCACCTCGCCGGCCGGCAGCACCGCATCGACATTGCCCACGCCCTGCCCCGCGCCGAAAATCTCTTTCCAGGTTTTCGGCCGCTCGTCGCGCGAGCGGTACTTGAGGCCTTCCGGCGGCTCGGCGGGGAGATTGTCCGGATCGAGGCCGGCATTGCGTATGCTGGGCTTCAAATAGCTGCCGTGCACGCCGCTGAAGTACGGCGTGTAGACGATGTCTTCTGCGTTGCAATCGACGATCATCTGCTTGTAGTGCGCGGGCGCCATCGATTCGCGCGTGGCGATAAAGCGCGTGCCGAGATACGCCGCGTCGCAGCCCATCGCCTGAGCGGCAAGCACGCCGGCGCCATTCGTGATCGAACCGGCCAGCACCAGCGGGCCGTCGTAGAAGCGGCGCACTTCGTTGGTCAATGCAAATGGATTGAGCCGGCCCGCGTGGCCGCCTGCTCCGGCGCAGACCAATATCAGCCCATCGACGCCTGCTTCGAGCGCTTTCTCGGCGTAGCGCACGCGGATGACATCGTGGAACACCACGCCGCCGTATTCGTGCACGCGCTTCGCGAGCGCGGTCGGCGCCCCGAGCGAGGTGATGATCACCGGCACCTTGTGCCGCACGCACGTGTCGAGGTCCGCATCGAGACGCTTGTTGGCCGGATTCACAATGAGGTTCACTGCGTACGGCGCCACGATCGCATCCGGGAACTCGCGTCGGTGCGCCGCCAGCGCATCTTCGATCTGCGTGAGCCAGGTATCGAGCTGCTCCTGCGGTCTCGCATTGAGCGCGGGAAACGCACCGAGCACGCCCGCTTTGCACTGCGCGATGACGAGCTCGGGGCCCGACACCAGAAACATCGGCGCGCCGACGGCGGGTATGCGAAGGTCGTTCAGGATGCTGCGGGCCACACTCACGATCGTTCTCCGGAAAAAAGGCGCGCTTCGGCGGTCGCGGTCGATTATACGCGTGCGACTGCGTGCGCTACCGTGGTCCAGATGGCGGACGAAACAAAGCGGCAACCATCGCGCACGGGCCGCGGCGCAGTTATCATCCCTTGGCACAATCGGAGGAGCGCGATGCAAGGCATACGAACGGCAGCGATCGCAGTCGCATGCGGATGGGCGATTCTCGCAAGCGCCGCCGCGGCGGCGTGGCAGCCGACCAAGCCGGTCGAGATCATCGTGCCGACGACGCCGGGCGGCGGCATAGATCGCAGCGCGCGCACGCTGCAGAAGATCTTTCAGGACAGCGGGCTCGTCAAGGTGCCGGTGACGGTGGTCAACAAGCCCGGCGCAGGCGGCGCAGTATCGCTCGTGTACCTCAACCAGCACGCGGGGGATGCGCATTACATCGCGATCAACTCGCCCAACCTCATCGCGAACGACATCAACGGCCGCAGCACGGTGAAGTACCGCGACGTCACGCCTCTCGCGAATCTCTTCAGCGAGTACACCGTGATCGCGGTACGCGCGGATTCGCCGATACGGACCGGACAGGACTTCGTCGACCGGCTGCGCAAGGACCCCGGCTCGATCGCGGTGTCGACGCCGACCACGCTCGGCAGCGTGAACCACATGTCGTTCGCGCTCGTAGCCCGCGCCGCCGGCGTCGACGTGAAGAAGCTGAAGGCGGTGGTGCTCGGCTCCGGCGGCGACGCCGTGACGGCGCTGCTCGGCGGACACATCGACGCGCACACCGGCACGCCGTCGTCCGTCGTGCGCATGGTGCAGGCGGGCAAGATACGCGTGATCGGCATTTTGGCGCCCCGACGCATCGGCGGCCCCTATGCAAACACCCCGACCTGGGCCGAGCAGGGCTATCGTGCCGTCATGGACACCTGGCGCGGCGTGATCGGCCCTAAGGATCTCGCTCCCGATCAGGTCGCTTACTGGGACGGTGTGCTGTCGAAAGCGGTCGCAACGCCGTTGTGGAAGGAAACGCTGCAGCAGAACGTGTGGGAGCCCAACTATCTCGACAGCGCTCGCACGCGCAAGCTGTTCGAAAGCGACGATGCCGAGTACCGCTCCATCCTGGGAGAGCTCGGCATGATAAGAGAGGAAGCGCGATGACCGGCACGACCATGTTCGAAAAGATCTGGAGCCGCCACGTGGTTGCGGAAGAGGAAGGCGAGCTGCTGCTCTACGTCGATCGCGCACTGATCCATGAAGGCTCGTCGCATGCGTTCGCCGCGCTCGAACGGCAGCAGCGGACCGTCGCAAGACCCAAGCAGATCTTCGCGTTCACCGACCATTACGTGCCGACTACCGGACGCGAAAAAGGCATAGCCGGCATCGCGATCGACGAAATCCGCAACATGGTCGTGAAGCAGCACGAAAACACGGCGAAGCACGGCATCACCCTGTTCGGTTTCGACGATCCGCGACAGGGGATATTGCACATCGTGCCGCCCGAACAAGGCATCACGCAGCCGGGGCTGCTCATCTGCGGCGCCGACTCGCACACTTCGACGCACGGCGCGTTCGGCTGCCTCGCGTTCGGCATAGGCGCATCCGAGATGATGCACGTGATGTCCACGCAGATGATCTGGCAGCGCAAGCCGAAGACGTTGCGCATCACGCTCGACGGCGATCTCGGCTTCGGCGTATCGGCGAAGGACGTCATACTGTCCATCATCGCGACGATCGGCGTCGGCGGCGGCGTCGGCCACGTGATCGAGTATGCCGGCTCGACGTTCGGGCGCATGACGATGGAAGCGCGCATGACGGTCTGCAACATGTCCATCGAAGCCGGCGCGCGCGCGGGCATGATGGCTCCCGACGACACGACGTACGCGTACATGCACGGGCGTCCCTACGCGCCTCGAGGCGCGGCCTGGGATGCGGCTATGGCGTACTGGAAAACGCTTCCGAGCGACGAAGGTGCGACGTTCGACCGCGACATCGCCCTGCGGGCCGAGCAGATCGCCCCCATGGTCACGTGGGGCACGAATCCTGAGCAGGCGGCGCCCGTGACGGGCGTCGTCCCGCATCCGGATGAAGCGCCGGACGAGACGCGGCGTCAGGAGTACACCGCAGCGCTCGATTACATGGGGCTCGCGCCCGGCATGGCGCTCGCCGACATCGCGATCGATCGCGTGTTCATCGGCTCGTGCACGAACAGCCGCATCGAGGACATACGCGCGGCCGCGCAAGTGGCCAAGCACGGCCGCACGAAAGTGCCCGCCTGGGTCGTGCCGGGCTCCAAGACGGTAAAAGCACAGGCCGAGCGCGAAGGCCTCGATAGCGTGTTGAAGGCGGCCGGCTTCGAATGGCGGGAACCGGGATGCTCGTTGTGTACGGCGATCAACGGCGATCAGCTGAAGCCCGGCGAGCGGTGTGCGTCCACCTCCAATCGCAACTTCCGCGGGCGGCAGGGCACCGGCGGCCGCACGCATCTTCTGAGTCCGGCGATGGCCGCAGCGGCGGCGCTCACCGGACGCATCACTGACGTGCGCACGCTGTTAGGCGCGTGATTCGTTAACTCACGATTAACCATTAACCATCAACCATTAACGATTAACCATTAACGACTCACTGCCTTATGGAGCCCTTTACCCGACTCACGGCCATTGCAGCGCCCATCGACGAGCCCAACGTCGACACGAATCAGCTCTGCCCGACGCGCTTTAACAAGGTGCCGCGCGGGCCGCGTTACGCCCAGGTGCTGTTCCACGACCGCCGCTTCGATGCCGAAGGACGCGAGAAGGATTTCATCCTGAACCGCGAGCCGTATCGCAACGCCCGGATCATCGTCGCGGACAGGAACTGGGGCTGCGGCTCGTCGCGAGAAAGCGCGGTGTATGCGCTGTACGAATTCGGCATACGCTGCGTCATCGCCTCGAGCTTCGGCGACATTCACGCGAACAACTGCAGCAAGAACGGCCTGCTGCCCGTGGTGTTGAGCGAGCAGGAAGTCGCCGCGATGCGCGAACAGCTGCACGCGCGGCCGGGCGCGACGATTACGGTCGACCTAGCGGCGCAGACGGTGATCGATGCGGAAGGCAACACGCATCGCTTCGATATTCATCCGGTGCGGAAGAAATGTCTGCTGGAAGGACTGGACGACGTCGCACGCACGCACCAGTATGCCGAGCGCCTCGCGATGTTCGAGGACAACTACCGGACGGAATTTCCCTGGCTGTCGCGCTGACGTGCGTGTAGGTCAGAAAGCTCTCCGCCAAGGAAGCAAAGCACGACGAAATCGAATCTCACCGCCAAGGACGCAAAGGACGCGACGGAAAGTCTTTGATAGCTTTTCTCGGATCGTCACCGTGGCAGCTAATGTCACTTCGGTTTGTAAATGACCGCCAGAAGTCTGTCTTCCACGACAGATGAGCATAAGTTCTCCTTGGCGTCCTTCGCGTCCTTTGCGGTAAATCTCGGTTTTCCTTCGTGTCCTTCGTGGTGAATGCTTTGCGTCTAAACGTCAGCGATCCCCTTCCAGCAACGTGCTCAGCCTCGCCATCGACCCCGGCGCGCCGAACGCACGTGCCGCATCGAACAGCGCTTCCGTTCTCGGCTTCCCGAGCTTGGGCTCCACCAAACCCAGGAACTTGCCACGGATCTCGTCCCACGACAGCGGATTGTCGGGATGGCCGCGAACGATGTCGGTATCCGCGTGCAGATGCGTGCCGTCCTCGAGATAGACGTCGAGGTGCGCGGAGTGCGGCGCCTGCCCCTCGACCGCTTCAAGCGTCACCTTCGGCACGATGTCCATCACAGCCGCATTCCGCATCGCCTCGTCCACGAAATCGGAATAGACAACGCGGTGTCCCGTAAGCGCCATCGAGATGCAGAACGGCACGCTGAACTTGCCTTCGAGCGGCGTGCGCGGATCGGTTCTCCCCGCGGTCACCAGCGCGTTGGGATGCACCTTGGCATGCACGCGGCTCACCTTGCGTCCGCCGATCGCCTGCGCAAGCGAGCGTGCCGCCTGAGTTGAGGCATGCGTCGCGCGGCAGCTCGCGAAGAGCTTGAAGCCGTTGGTAAGGATTTCCCAGTTCTCGAAATCGAGCCGCGGCACCTCGACCTTGCGATCCTGGATGAAGGCATCGAGGAGTCCCCTCTCTAGCTCGAAGAGCTGCGTGCCGCCGATGTAGCCCGCCGCGCCCATCTGCGCCGCGAGGATGCCGTCCATCGCCGCTTTGCCGGCATGAAAAGGCTTGCCGTGGGTGCCGAACGAGCCGAGCAATCCGCCGGCCGTCGTCGCGGTATTGGCGAGCGCGTGATAGATGCGGTGCTTGTCGAGGCGCATGAGCGCACAGGCGACGGCCGCCGAGCCGGCACGTCCGAACATGGACGTGGGATGGAAACCTTTGCGCTGCAGGCTGCGACCCACGCCCGGCGCGAACCCGCCGCCCAGCTTCGCCATCACTTCGTAGCCAGTGATGAAGGCCGCCATCGCATCCTGCTCGCGATAGCCGCTCTCTTCGGTCAACGCGAGCGCCGTCGACCAGCACGGCCCGCTCGGATGCCCCGCACCGCCTGGATGCGTGTCGTCGTAGTCCATCGCATGCGCCATGGTCCCGTTCGCGAGCACCGCAAGCGCCGGCGTGGTGCGTCCGCCGAGGAACACGCGCGCCTTGCCGCTCGCGTTCCACTGACGGATCGTCTCGCGCACAGGCTTCACCGGCGCATCGTCGCAGGCGCCGACCGCGACGGCGACGAAATCGACCAGCGCGCGGCGCGCGGCTTCCAGCACTTCAGGCGGAAAGCGTCGCTCGAACGTCCCGGCGATGTAGGCGGCGAGCGCCTGCCCACGCGGTCCCGGTTGCGGTGTCGTCTTCGTGTTCACTGCGCTCTCCTTACAAGCGGCCTTAAAAACAATAAACGGACAGGATTAACAGAATTAACCAGATAAGAACGTCGAGCTTTTTCGCTTCAATCCTGTAATTCGTGTAAATCCTGTCTATGGTTTCGGGCATTTTGAGATGGGCCCTACTTAGCAAGCCCGATCTCGATGAGCAGCGCCTTGTACTTCGCATGCTCTTCTTCCATGAACTTGCGCGCCTCCGCGCTCGGCCGATAGATCGGCGTCAGCACGTTCCTGTCGAGCTCGTCCCGCCACTCCTTGGTGGCGACGAGCTTCGACAGCACGCCGTCCCAGTACGCGATCTGCGGCGCGGTGAGGCCCGGCGGCCCCATCACCGCGCGCCACGCGCCGACGGTCGCCTCGATCCCGAGCTCGCGCCAGGTCGGCACCTGCGCCATGCGGCCCGCGAGCCGCTTCGGCATCGCCACCGCGATGAAGCGCAGCTTACGCTCGTCCACGAGCGGCAGGATGGAGAAAACCGTCGTGACGGTCGCGTCGACGTGAGCGCCCGCGGCCGCGAGCACGCTCTCCATCGCGGAATTGAACGAGACCGCTTTCATGCGGCGCGGATCGATGCCGGCGGCCTTTCCGACCTGAATCGCCGCTATCTGGTTCGCGGTGCCGACGCCGGTCGAGATCGAGATGCTGAGCGACGACGGATCCTTGCGCAGGCGCTCGATGAAGTCCTTGCCGTCCTTGATCCTCGAATCGTACGGCACAGCGAACGCCATCGTCTCCTCGAAGAGCGTCGCGAGCTGCGTGAAGTCGGCGTAAGTGAGCGTGCTGCGCCCGAGAAGCTGATTGGTGATGAGCGGCGTATTGATCACCTGGATGACGTGCCCGTCGCCCTTGCGCCCGCGCGTGTAGGTCATCGCGATAACATGCCCGCCGCCCGGCTTGTTCACGACCACGCTGGTGGTCGGCAGCAGATGCTTCTCCTGCATGAGCCGCTGCACGTCGCGCGCCGTGCGGTCCATCGAGCCGCCGGGAGAGACGCCCACCACCACTTCCACGTTGCGCTCGGGGCGCCACTCGGCCGCCTGCGCACCGGGCTGCAACGCAATCAACACCGCCGCGACGGCGAAGGCCGCTGCGCGGCGCAGTCGATGAGACTCATGCATAGTGTCGTTCTCCATTCTTCACCTCGTTGTACCCCCTCGCACTTCCTGCACGAGGCCGCATAAGGTCAGTCACTTCGCGGATGTCGCGTACGGTTTCGAGGGAACCGAGACGCTCGCAGAGCGATCCGACCCGGCGCGGCGATAGCACCCTTCCCGCACAATCCTCGAACTTGCGCCGGACGACGTCGGCGGGCAGCGGATGATCGTAGCCGGCGCCCAGCGCCTTCTCGACCGACACGCTGTGCTTCTCCCCGGCGCCCGTCGTCACGCTGACAGTTGCGCCCGAGTAGTTCTCGCCCTCGTACGACGAGAACGACACGCGCTGCATCAGCTCGCGCACCGCCGCGTCGGCGTAACCCTCACCCTCGAAGTGCTCGATCTTGAGCATCCCGTCGATGAGCGCTCGGGCGAGACAGTAGTGGACACTGAACTTCGCTTCGAGGCCGGTGCGCGGGTCGGGCACGTTGATGTGCGGATAACGGATGCGATGCACCTCACATTCGATCGATGCGACATCCTGCGGCCGCAATCCGTGCCGCTCGACGAGCGCCAGCATGCAATCCATGGCCGGCATGCACGCGAAACAGCACGGACAGCGCTTCTGCTTCACCCCCATGTCGAGGATGCACCAGGGGTCGCCCCACCGCTCCAGGACCGACGCATCGGCGTAGTTGCCCTCGCCGTTGAACACGTTGAGATAGCCGTGATGGTGCTCGAAGGCACGCGCACCGGAGGTATAGCCCTTCGCCGCGAGCTGAGCGGCGAGCAGCGCGTTGCGGGCGACCTGCCCCACGCCGAGCGACTTCGTCATGCTGCCGAAACTCGCCTTGATGCCGGCCGCCATGTGCGCCGCCATGCCGATCGCATGCGTCGTTTGCGCTTCATCGAGGCCGAGCACATGGCAGCACGCCGCCGTGGCACCGAAGATGCCGACGGTCACGGTCGGATGCCAGCCGTGGGCGTAGTGATAGGGATTCACCAGCATGCCGACGCGGGCGAGCGTCTCGAAGCCGGCGACGTAGGCCGCGATGAAGCCTTGTCCATCGACGCGCGCCGTCTCGGAAGCTGCCAGCAGCGCAGGCAGGATCGCTGCCGACGGATGGCCCATGAGCTGCGAATTCGAGTCGTCGTAGTCGAGCACGTGTGCGGCCGTGCCGTTCGCTTGCGCCGCGTCGAGCGCGGCAATGCGGCGCGTCGTGCCGACCACCAGGCAGGGGCCGCGGGAGCCGGATTCCAGCATCACCTCGCGCATGATACCGGCCGCTTCATGACGGCTACCGGCCAGCATTACGCCGACAGTGTCGAGTATTGCGGTCTTGGCCCAAGCGACCGCGGCTTTCGGGATATCGGCGTAGCGGGTCGCGCAGAGCTTCGTGGCCAGTGTAGCCGCGATCGTCATGATCGCTCCTCCCTCGTTCGTGACGAGGCGCCATTGTGGTCTTCGCGACCTTTGCCCGTAAAATGAATATATCTGCTTATTTGATGCAAACCGTTCATGAAACTCGACACGCTTGGCTTGCAGGCCTTCATCGGCATCGTCGACCACGGCACCTTCGCCAAGGCTGCGCAGTCGCTCAACATCTCGCAGACCGCGTTGTCGCATCGCCTGAAACGCCTGGAAGGGCAGCTCCGCGCGCGGCTCCTCGATCGCACCACGCGTTCATGGAGCCTCACCGCGATCGGCGCCGAGTTCCTGCCCGTGGCAAAGCGGCTCGTGACCGATCTCGACGAAGCGTTCAAGGCGGTGCGAAGCCGCGCCGAGGGCCGGCACGGATCGGTCACGCTGGCGTCCGTCACGACGGTCGCCTTCCATTTGCTGCCGCAGGTGGTGATGCAGTATTCGCGTCGCCATCCGCAACACCACGTGCGCGTGCTCGAGATGGCTTCCCCTGCAGTGATCGATGCGGTGCTGCAGCGCCGCGCGGACTTCGGAATCAACGTCGTCGCGCGGCGGCATGCGGACCTCAACACCGAGGTGATCTACGAAGATCCGTACGTGCTGATCTGCCGCGAAGACCACGCGTACGCCCGGCGCCGCCAGCTGCGCTGGCGCGATATCGCCGGCCAGCCGGTGATTTCGCTGGGGCCGGGCAGTGCAAACGGCATTCTGCTGGGCGAGATGCTACGCAGACTCGACTTCGAAGTGAAAGCGCACTACGAGACGCAGCGCTCCACCACGGCGGTCGCGATGGCAGCGCTCGGTCTCGGCCTCGCGATCCTTCCGCGGCTCGCGATGCGCGGCCCGGCGTTCAAAGGCCTGCGCGCGATTCCGCTTATCGAGCCTGCAGTGACGCGCAAGCTGGCGCTGGTGCGCCACAAAGGTGCATCGCTGTCGCACGCCGCGCAGACGCTCTACGAAACGATGCGTGAGGTCGTTGCGGCGAACGATACCGTCGTGCGCCTCGCGAAAACACGCGCGCGGCACACCGGCTGACGTCGGTTCGCGGTCTCGTCGACCGCGGCGTTTGGGCATGTCGTTTGCCGCCTGGCTGGAAGTCGCCCAATCCAAGGAACCCAACGGGCACCCACCCTACGCAAAGGAGAGACCGCCATGGTAGTACGAGATCTGATGACCACCGACCCCGTGTGCTGCGACCCGGACACCGGGCTGCAGGACGTCGCGCGGATGATGCTGGACAACGACTGCGGCGCGATACCGGTATGCGAAGAGGGCAAGCCGGTCGGTATCGTGTCGGACCGCGACATTGCCGTACGGGCCGTCGCGGAAGGACAGAATCCGCTTGAAATGACCGCAGCGCAAATCATGTCGTCGCCGGTGGAGACGGTGACTGCGGACACGAGCCTGGACGATCTTTTCGACCTGATGGAAGACAAGCAGATCAGGCGCGTGGTCGTGGTCGATGAGGAAGGCGCCGTATGCGGCATCGTCGCCCAGGCGGACATCGCCGAGTACGCCGGCGACGAAGTGGCCGAAGTAGTGCAGGAGATATCGGAGCCGCAAGGCTCGCGCTGACGTGCGGCGATGTCGCAACGCTGACGGCGCCGCGTGGCGATAGTCTTTATCGCCCACGCGGCGCGGCCGCATCACCAGCCGGCGATGCTGGGCATCAGGCGACTTTACCCAACCGGTTCGCCGCCGGCTCCTTCGGCAGCTGCTGCACGATCTCCCAGGCGCGCTCCATCTGTGCGAGCGCTTTGAGCTCGATGTCGGCAATGCGCGACAAGAGGTCGCCGGCTTTCACGATGTCGTCCTCGTACCGCAGCTCGCGGAAGAGATCGGACGATTGTTGCATGAGGTCGGACGCCGCGCGCACCGCTTCGGCATTGAGGTTGCGTTTCGCGAGTTCCGTCGCCACGCGCTTGAGATAACCGGCCGCGCTCGCGCGGCCCATCACGCCATGGTTCGGAATCTGCGCCTGCGCAAAAAGCTTGCGCACTTCGCCGTCCGGCGTCTGCACGTCCTTGAGCTTGCCCGTGCGCACCGCCTCCGCGCAGACCGCCATGCCCGGCGCGCCGGTTTCCCAATGGGGAATCATCCACTGGTTGCCGAACAACGCATACGGCTTCGGATAGTCGCCACGCAGAATCTTGAGATTGCGCCGGAAGCTCCCGCGTATCGACACCGCGACGTCCCAGTTCGGATCGCGGCCGGGTTCCACCCACATCATCTGGTACGGGCCGTAACCATCGTGCAGGCTCCACGCGCCGTCCCAGCCATGATGGTGCGGCCACTCCTCGTACCGGTTGTTCACGCGCTGCGCAGCGCCCTCCCACGCCCGGCGGAACACGTCGATGGGACACTGGTAGCGTGAATGCGGAAGAATGTCGTTCGGCTCGTACACCGTCACCGTGTTCGCATCGAGATCGTAGCCTGCAATGACGATGTGATGGCCCGATGCGTATTTCGCGCCCGGACGCTGACCGCGCAGCGCAAGCGCGGGGGACGTGGGATCGCCGTACGGGCGGATGAGGCTGTAGTGCGTCGCGACCTGTACCGGTATGTCGCGATCGATCAGCGAGCGCAGCTTCTCGAAGGCTTCGTCCCATCCGCCTTCCTGGTCCTCTTCCCAATGGCTGCGGAAGCCCAGCACAGACGGCGTGTACTCCCACAGTTCATGAAACGGGCCCTTGCCGCCGTTGAAGGCAGGGGCGCCCCACGCCGGACACCAGCGGAAAGAGAAGCCGTCCCCGCTCGTGCCGTCCGCGAAAAGAATGTCCGGCTCGCCGAAATAACGCAGCATGCCGAGCATTCCGGTCATGTAGCAGCGACCGGAATTGACCTGCTTCGGATAGCCTTCGGCGCCGAACCACACCATCGAGTAGTAGGACTCACCGTATTTTTCGATTTCGTGCTTGGACATGCCTGCCTCCTGGTAGAACGTGTGAATTGCAATTCCTGCGCTATTCCGCTTTCGCGCCCGACTCCTGGACGACGCGCGTGTAGCGGTCTATCTCGAACTTGATGAGCTTGCCCAGTCCTTCGGGAGTGCTGCTCACCGGATTGCCCGATCCCGCCCGTATGGCGGCGATGTATTCAGGCGAATTGATCACCGCGACGATTTCGCGATTGAGCTTTTCGACGATCGCGGGCGGCGTCTTCGCAGGCGCCATGATGCCGTTCCAGAACGACGCCCGGATGTCGGGCCCGCCGGCTTCCTTGATCGTCGGTATGTTCATGACCGGCTCGGTGCGCTTCGCGGCCGCCACGCCGAGCGCCACGACCTTGCCCGATTTCACGTGCGGCATCGCGGAGATCAAGCCGCTGAACATCATCGTGATATGGCCGGCCAGCAGATCGACGAACGCGGGCGCCGCGCCCTTGTACGGCACGTGCGTCACGTCGATGTGCGCGGCGCTGCGCAGCATGTGCGTCACGAGGTGGGGCATGCTGCCCGGCCCCGTGGAGCCGTACAGGATGCCGCCCGGACGCGCCTTGGCGAGCGCGATCAGCCCCTTCACGTCCTTTACCGGCAGCGAGGGGTGCGTCACCAGAATGAAGCTGCTGTCGTCGATGAGGGAAATGGGTACGTAATCGCGCAGCGGATCGTACGGCAGCGGCTTGATGAGTATGGGATTGATCGCCAGCGTGGACAGCGTGCCCTGCACCAGGGTGTAGCCGTCGGGCGCGGCCTTCGCGCCCATCTCCATGCCGATGATGCCGGACGCGCCGGCACGATTGTCGACGATGACCTGCTTGCCGAGGCGCTCGGTAAGCCGCATCGCCAGCGTGCGCCCGAGCAGGTCCGATCCCGCGCCGGGCGGCACGGTCACGATGAGGCGGATCGGCCTGTTCGGAAAATCGGGCTGCGCCAGCGCCGGCGCGGACAGGAGGGTAACGGCTGCAAGAGTCAATGCGCGAAGCTTCATCGGTTCTTCCCGGGTTCGAGTCCCGAACGGCGGCGACGGCAACCGCATTCGGCGCGCGGCACTCGCGCTCCACCGGCGGGACTGCGCCTCTTTCGAGGCTACCCTCCTTTGGTGAAGTCCATGTTAGTGAGCGCGCCATATGTTGACAATGACTATAATTGCATGACTTCTTTCATTTTCTGAATATAGGCCCCGTGAATCTTAGGCAAGTGCGCTGTCTGGTGCAGGTCGTCGACTCCGGCATGAGCATCTCCAAGGCGTCCGCCGCGCTGAACTCGTCCCAGCCGAGCATCAGCCGGCACGTGCTCGCACTCGAGGAAGAGCTTGGCATCCGCATCTTCGCGCGGAGCAGGAAACGCCTCACCGGGCTCACGCGCGCCGGCGCGGAAGCGGTCCGTGTGGCGCGTGCGCTGCTGCGCGAGGCCGAGAATCTGCACAACATCGGCCGCGATCACGGCGAGCGCGAGGACCGCTCCATCACGATAGCCGCCTCGCACACGCACGCGCGCTACTCGCTGCCGCCCGTCGTGCACGCGTTCCGGAAGAAATATCCGCGCGTGCGGCTGGTGCTGCGGCAGGGCGAGCCTGCGCAGATCACCGAATGGGTGGCGACCGGCAATGCGGATCTGTCGATATCCGCCGAGCCGGCGAACGCGAGTCCCGACGTGGTGCTGTTCCCCTGCTACGATTATCACCGGATCGTCCTTACGCCGCGGAATCATCCGCTGCTCAAGGTGCGCCGCCTGACGCTCAAGGCATTGGCCGAATATCCGCTGATCACGTACGAGCCGACGTTCAAGGTGTACCGACAGGTCATGGACGTGTTTGCGCACGCCGGACTCGATCCCGATTTCGTGCTGAGCGCGACCGACGTCGACGTGATGAAGACGTACGTGAAGTGCGGCATGGGCCTCGCGATCGTCGCCTCTCTCGCGTACGACCGCGAGGAAGACAAGGCCTTGCGGGCGATCGACGCTAAGCACCTGTTTCCGCCGGTGACGATCAAGCTCGGCCTGCGTCGCGGCGCGTACGTGCCCGCCTACATGTACGACTTCATCGCGCTTTTCGCGCCGCAGCTGAAGCGTGAGATCATAGAAGCGGCGAAGTAGAGGAGACGTGGCACTGATGAGTGATTGCTGCGAGAACAAGAGCTGCGCGATAGAAGCACTCAGAGGACGCCAGCGCGGAACGTTGATCGCGGTGCTCTGGATCAACGCCGCCATGTTCGTCGCCATCCTGACGGCCGGCATGCTGGCCGGTTCGACGGCCGTCTTGTCCGATTCGCTCGACAACCTCGGCGATGCGCTGACCTACGGGCTCACGCTCTACGCCGTCTCGCGCGGCGATAGAGCGAAAGCCCGCATAGCGCTGATCAAAGGACTGCTCATTCTCGGTGCGGGACTCTTCGTCGCATCGCAGCTCATCTACAAGCTCGCGCATCCCGTCATACCCCTTTACGGGACGATGACGTTCGCCAGCATGGCCGGGCTCGTCGCGAACGGCATCTGCCTCGCACTGCTGTGGAAGCACCGCTGCGACGACGTGAACATGAGCTCGGTATGGGAGTGCTCGCGCAACGATATCGCGTCGAACGTGTCGGTGCTGCTCGCCGCCGGTGGCGTATGGCT
Source organism: Rhodospirillaceae bacterium (assembly GCA_050260255.1). Lineage (GTDB taxonomy): Bacteria > Pseudomonadota > Gammaproteobacteria > Burkholderiales > SG8-41 > JAQGMV01. Next base: position 26,607 of record JBLNBW010000242.1, read on the forward strand.
CACGGGCTCGGCGTGGCCCGACCTCGTCGTCGGCGCGCTGCTCGCCCTGCTCTTTCTGCGCTCGGCAACCCGGGTTGTGCGCAACGCATCGGCCGTGCTGGCCGCCCAGCCGGCGCGCCAGGCGTGACAGCGATCAGGATGCCGCGGCCGGCGCCCACGCTTCGATACGATCCCAGTCCGGCGTAACGCCGAAGCCGGCGCCCACCGGCAGGTGGATTTTCCCGGGCTTGTGGACGAGCCGTTCGAGGATCACGTCGTCCTCCACCCCCATAGGACGCAGCGATCCGATTTCCGTCGGCATGACGAGATTGGGACACACGGCAGCCACATGTGCTTCCGCGACGGCAGCCAGTCCCATCTCGAAGACGTGACCGAGCACGCACGGTATGCCGGCCGACTCGAGCATGCGCGCGAGCATGAGCGTGCCCTCGATGCCATGCTTGGTGACTTTGAGCTTCACCCGATTCGCCGCGTGCAGCCGTATGACGTTCATCGCGTCCTGCGGCGTGGTCACCATGTCGTCCGTCATGACCGGAACGCCGACGTTGGCCTGGACCTGCGCGGAGCCGAGCAGATCGTGCCGCGGCACCGGCTGCTCGACGTGCTCGAGATCGTAACGCTCGATGGCGCGGATCAGCCGTATCGCGTCCGCGGCACAATAGTGGTCGTTCGCATCGACGCGCAGGCGCACCGCCTCGCCTATCGCTTCGCGCACGGCCGCGACGCGCTTCACGTCGGCGGCGATGGTTTCGCCGATCTTGATCTTGACGGTGTCGTATCCCGCTGCCACTTCGCCGGCCGCGATCCGAGCCATTTCGTCGGGCGCCATCATGCCTATGACCATCCCCATGACGGGCACTTCGCGCGTATTCCGTCCGCCGATCAGCGCCGACACCGGCATGCCGAGCGTCTTCGCATGCAGGTCGCACAAGGCGTTCGCGATCCCCGCCTTGGTCCACGCGCGGCCCTTCAGCGCTTTTGCGACGCGAGCACTTGCGGCGATCCGGTCCTCGACGTGCACGCCGAGCAGCGCCGGCGCCGCGTAGCGCTCCACCGCGCCGACGATCTCCTCGAGAAACTCTTCCGGCTTGCCGGGCGGCGCGGAGACGATTTCGCCGAAGCCTTCCACACCGTCGTCGGCGCGCACGCGCAGGATGACGGACGCATGCGTGCGCGTCTGCCCCTCGGAGATGCGGAAATCGCGCAGTCCATGCACGACGACCGGTATGGCTTCAACGGCTTCAATACGCGGATGCGACATCACTTTGCCTCGCTAAGACGCGCCAGCATGCTCTTATACAACGACTCCTGCTGATCGAGGAAGGCGGCAAACTCGGCGCCGACGAGCACGTGCGGTGTCGCCATGTTGGATTCGATGTACTGCTGCATCGCTCGGGTCGCCATCACCTTGCGCAGGACATCCTGCCAGTACGCCTGCGCCTCGGCCGGCGCGTCTTTCGGCATCGCGAAGCCGCGCCACATTTGAAACGGCACCGTATCGATGTTCTGCTCCTTCATCGTGGGCACGCTGTCCATCAGCGCGAAGCGCGTCGGCCGGAACACGCCGAGCGGCCTCACCGCGCCGGCCTGGATCTGCCCCAGGAATTCGAGTGGATTTCCCGCCCCGAGATCGACGTGGCGCCCGAGCAACATGTTCTGCACCTGGCCGCCGCCGTCGAACCGGACGATCTTGAAGCGCACGCCCGTCGCCGCCTCGAACACCGAAATCGCCATGTCGTCTGCCGGCCCGGCCGAGCCTACGGTGAGCGTGTGCGGCGGCTTGGCGCGCGCCACGGCGACCAGCTCGGCCGCATTCTTGTAAGGCGCGTCGCGATGCGCCATGAGCAGGTAGTCGTCGAGCATCACGTTCGCCACCGGCGCGAGATCGCGCCAGCCCTTGGAGTTCGGGATCCTGATCGGCGTGATGACCGATTGCGGGTTGATCAGCACGAGCGTGTGCGGATCGGCGCGCCGGGTAGCGACGACAGCCGCGATACCGACCGACGTGCCGCCGCCGGGACGGTTGTTGATGGTCACCGCGGTCGGGACGAGCTTCTCCTCGGTCATGATGCGCGCCACGGTGCGCGCGGTGAGATCGGCGCCGCCACCCACGCCGAACGGCACCACGATCTCGACGTCGCGCGTCGGTTTCCATTGCGCGTGTGCGGACGGCAGCGCCGACACGAAAGCACACATCGCAGCGATCAGTGCCAGCATGTTGCGTCGTTTCATTTCACTCCTCCTTGTCATCGCCGCCCCCGCGGAACCGCGAGCGCCGCGGTACATCGTGGGCCGCACACGCGGCCGCCGTTACGGCATGGCTTTCATGCCGGTCGTGGTGATAATCCGCGCCATTCTCGTATTCTCGTTGCGCAGGTGCTCGCGGAATACCTCCGGCGTCGAGCCTATGCTTTCGATGCCGAGCGCCTTCAGCCGCTCGCGCGTCGCCGGCCGTTCAAGGGCCGCGGTCAGCGACGCGTGCACGCGCGCAACGAGCGGCTTTGCCATCCCGGGCGGCGCGAGCAGCCCATACCAGCCGTTGTAGTCGAAGGGCAGGCCGCTTTCCGCGATGGTAGGCAACGACGGCAGCAGCGGCGTGCGCCGCGCTCCCGAAACGGCGAGCGCCCGGACGCGGCCGGATTTGATGAGGGGCAGCGAATTCGCGAGGCCGTTGAACATCATGTCCACCTCGCCGCCCATCAGCGCCGTCATGCCCGGCGCAGCGCCCTTGTACGGCACGTGCACGATGTCGACGTGCGCAACGCTCTTGAACAGCTCACCGGCCATATGGATGCCGGTGCCCGCGCCCCCGGAGGCGTAATTCAGCTTGCCGGGACGGCTTTTCGCGAGCGCGACGAGCTCGGGCACCGACTTCGCCGCGACATTGGGATGCACGATGAGCAGCATGGGCATGGACATCGCCAGCGAGACGTGCGTGAAGTCCTTCAGCGGATCGTACGCGGGCTTTGCCGCCAGCAACGGACCCAGGCCCAGCGGGCCGCTGTGGCTGATGAGCAGCGTGTAGCCATCGGGCGTTGCGTGCGAGACGATTTCCGCGCCTATCATGCCCGCCGCGCCACCGCGATTGTCGAACACGAGCTGCCCGAGTGTCTCGGAAAGCCCATCACCCGCTGCACGTGCCGCAACGTCCGTCGGCCCTCCCGCGGGTCCCGTCACGATGACGCGAATTGGCTTGTCCGGATAACTTTGGGCGGCGGCCGCAGCGTTACACAACGCAACAGCGCACAGGACCGGCACGGAACGGCGAAATGCAGCACGTGTTCGCATCTCCTCCTCCTCGGTGCAGCCACCAGCGGAACGCTAACGAGCCAGTCGATGTGCGGACGAGAGCGGCGTGCCGCACGCTGTACGATGCCAAGGAACCTCCTCCTCCACACGCGGTGGCGCGCTGCCGGCGTCCGTGACCATCTGGCCGCCGGTCAGCGCTGTATCAAGCTTAGTCCAGCTTCACGCCGGCCGTCTTCACTACCTTCGCCCACTTAGCGATTTCCGCTTTCTGAAAGGCGGCGAACTGTTCTGGCGAGCCGGGCATGGCTTCGCTCGCGAGCTTGCCGAGCCGTTCCTTGAGCTCGCCCGTTTGCACGATGCGCAGTATCTCGCTGTTGAGCCGCGTCACGAGATCGCGCGGCGTGCCCGCCGGCGCGAAAACCCCGAACCACTGCAGCGCCTCGAAACCCTTCAAGCCGGACTCCGAGACGGTCGGCACGTCGGGCAGCGCCGGAGAGCGCTTGAGGCTCGTCACCGCAAGAGCGCGAAGCTTGCCGGACTGTATGTAAGGCAGGAACGCGACCGCGGTCCCGAACTCGAGCGAGACCTGCCCGCCGACGAGGTCGGCAAGTGCGGGGGCATCGCCTTTGTATGGCACGTGCAGCATCTGTATTCCAGCCTGCGCCTTGAACATTTCGCCGACGAGGTGCGAGACGCCGCCTGCCCCGCTGGAGGCGAAGCTCAGCATGTCGGGCCGCGCTTTCGCGAGCGCGATGAGCTCTTTGACGTTGCGCGCCGGCACCGACGGATGCGCCGACAACGTGATGGTGGACGTTGCGAGCCCGGCAACGGGCGTGAAGTCTTTCACCGGATCGTACGGCAGCTTCGCATACAGGCTGGGGGCGATCGCGTGCGTGCTGCTCGTGCCGACGAGGAGGGTGTAGCCGTCGGGCGCTGCCTTGGCCGCGGCATCCGATCCTATGGTGCCCGCCGCGCCGCCGCGATTGTCCACGAGCACCTGCTGCCCGAACGACTCCGTCATTTTCTGCGCGACGAGCCGCGCCACGATGTCGGTCGCGCCGCCTGCGGGAAACGGAACGATCATGCGGACCGGCTTCGCGGGATAGCCCTGCGCCTGCGCGAGGCCCGACAGCGCGAGCGCAACGATCGGCAGGAACAGCGAACGATGGCGCATGCGGGTCTCCTCGATCATTCGGCGAACGCGTATCTTAACAGCAGTGACTCGCATGCCGTGCGTCCTTACGGGTCACGCTCTTCCGCGATATGGCAGTACACCGCCATTTCCGCTACAGTCGATGCCGTCCTCCGCACACCTAGACGAAAGTCCGCAATGCGAAGCGCGCTACTTTCTGTGCTGCTCGCCGTCGCGATCGGCACGGCAGCGGCGGCTGATCCTGCATATCCGACCCGCCCGATACGCCTGATCGTCGGCTATCCGCCCGGCGGCGCGACGGACATCGCCGCGCGGCTCGTCGGCCAGAAGCTCTCACCGGTGTTCGGCCAGACGGTGGTGATCGACAACCGCGCCGGTGCGAGCGGCACCATCGCGGCGACCATCGTCGCGGGCGCCGAGCCCGACGGATACACGCTGTCGTTCGCCGCTTCGCCCGAGACGGCGATCTACCGCGCGCTCATGAAGAATCCGCCATACGACTCCCTCAAGGATTTTCAACCGGTCACGCTGGTGGGCCGCGTGCCGTTCATGCTCGTCGTGCACCCTTCGGTGAACGCGAACACGGTCAAGGAGCTGGTGGCGCTCGCGAAAGCAAAACCGGGTGCGATGAACTTCGCGTCCTTCGGCAACGGCACCTCCAATCATCTCGTCGGCGAAGCGTTCCGCGCCGCAACCGGCATCAATATCGTGCACGTGCCCTACAAAGGGAGCGCACCTGCGCTCGCCGATCTCCTCGGCGGCCAGGTTCATATGACGTTCGATGCCGTGCCGGTGGTCCTCCCGCAGGTGAAAGCAGGCAAGCTCAAGGCCCTCGCCGTCGCCACAGCGAAACGCTCGATGCTCGCGCCCAATGTTCCGACCATGGACGAGAGCGGCGTTGCCAACTTTACCGGCGGAACGTGGTTCGGCGTTCTGGCGCCCGCGCGAACGCCCGTCACGATCGTCGATAAGCTCGCCCGCGAGATTTCCACGGTGCTGCGCGCGCCGGACGTTGCGCAGACCTTTAACGACAGAGGCATAGAGCCGGTCGGCAACACGCCGGCGGAATTCCGCGCGTTCATCGAATCCGAAACGAAGCGGTGGCTGAAAGTGGCGCAGGATGCGGGGGTTAAGCCTGAATAAGATGTGAGGAGTGAGGAGTGAAGGCTTTGGGCGTAGACTGCAGCGCCCATGTTGTAGCAGCGCTTAAGATACGGAAACCATGCGAACCATAATTACCAACGCGACGCTGATCGACTGCGTCGATCCCAATCCCGCACCGAACACGACGGTCGTCGTCGAGAACGGCCGCATCAGCGAGATCGCGCAACGCCACGAAAAGCTCGAAGGCGGCGGCGCGGAAGTCATCGACCTCAAGGGCGCGTATCTCATGCCCGGGTTGTGGGATGTGCACATCCACCCCGATTACCTCTCGCTTGCCGAGATGCCGCTCACCGAGCAGGTGACGCTCTTCGGCCATCGCCTCATGAGCGCGCTCACCGAGTCCGGCATCATCGGCTTCCGCTGCGCCGGCGCGCATCACTACATGGATGTGGCGTGGAAGCGCGCGTTCGACTCCGGTCAGTACGTAGGCCCGCGGCTCTACGCAAGCGGCCATTTCATCACCACCACCGCAGGACACTTCCTCACCTCGGGCCATGCAATCGAGGTCGACGGCCCGTACGGCTTCGTGAAGGCGATCCGCGAGCAGATGAAGAACGGCGTCGATCACATCAAGCTCAATCTTTCCGGCGGCATCATGGGTCCGAACTGGGACCGCCACTGGCACTCGTTCCTTTTGCGCGACGAGCTCGAAGCCGCGTTCGCGATCTGCAAGCAGCGCGAGTTCAAGGTGATGGCGCATGCGACCAATCCCGACGCCGTTAAGAACGCCGTGCGACTTGGCGCGCACAGCATCGAGCACGGCTACATCATGGACGACGAATGCATCGAGCTGATGCTCAAGCACGACACCTGGTACGTGCCTACGCTCGCCATCAGCCACTTGACGCCGAACCAGGTGCACAACGACTGGGAGCGCGCGTGGTTGAAGCAACGCAACCTCGCCCACTCGCTTTGCTGCCGGGCGGATGCGGCCTCCGACGTCCACGGCGGCTGGTTCAAGAAAGCGCTCGACGCCGGCGTGAAGATGGCGCTGGGTTCGGACATTCGTCCGCTGAAAGACGCCGCGCTGCTGGAAATGGGCTTGTGGGTCCGCGACGGCGCGACGCCATGGCAGACGCTGCTCGCTGCAACCAAGCACGCCGCCGCGATCGTCGGCGCTCAGGACGATCTGGGCACGGTAGAAGTCGGCAAGCTCGCGGACCTCATCGTCGTGGGCGGCAATCCGCTGGAGAACATCGACAACGTGCGGAAGCTCCAGCTCGTGTTCAAGGAAGGGAAAGTGGTGTCGGATAAGCGCGAGCGTCGCTGACGGCGATAGCTTCGCCACGCAGAACCCGGCGTCGACAGCCGGGTTATAACGTTCTCGGCGACAGTCGTTGGGATATCCCTTGCCCCAGCACTGTATGCCTGCGCAAAACCCGGCCTCTTCACCTGAACCGCTTGATTCGCAACTAAGTCCCCCTCTCCGCGCAACCCAACAAAATATTGCTGCGCAGTTCGCAGCCTATTTCTGCGCGTCTGCCGCGTCTCTCGTCGTTAAGCGCCTGATCTTTCCGGCCAAGGATGACAACGGCAAGTCGGATGATGTCTAATTAGACGGCATTTAGGAAGTTCACTATATGTTAAGCGCCAGTGAAGTACCGTGACGGCACCACAATCGAACCCGGAGATCTCGTCCAGATCGACGGCGCTTACCGCGGTCGTGTGGTCGCCTCGATGGATACGAAGAAATACCTTCCGAACCAGGAGCACTGGGACTACCTAGGCTCAGGCATCATTGTGGATACCGATTTTGGCGGGATGGTGCATTACACCGAGGAGGCGATAGATGAATTGGTGCTCATCCAGCGCGCTGACGCCTAACAGGTCGCTTGACGCGGACACCCAAGGGCGTCCGCGCTTTCGGCGCTCCTACTCCTTGGCCGCGGGTCAACTCCAACGTTAGAGCTCACAATGAAGCGAGTGACAGCGCCCCAACTTTCATTGTCAGATCGCCTCGTCTGCGCGGCGCTATCAGCGATGGTCGCGAGTATCACAGTCGCCGTTCTCGCCGTGTTGCTGTTCGCTCATGTTGAGACGTGGACAACGTACTTCTGGTCTCGCGTGCTCCCTCTCCTGGGCGTGGCCGTCTGCTTTGCGGCAGTGACTGGATTCGCGCTTGGCCCAGATCGGACGGCGAGCCTATTTGCAATCGCATGGGGAACGGAGCAGCCGAACGCTTGGCAAGCGGCAGTTGCCCTCTGCCTGGTGCTGGCAGCATGCTCTTGGCTCGGAGCGTGGTGGTGAGCTCTAACAGGTCGTTCGACACGGACACGCAGCGGCATTGCGCCAACGTGATACACCCAGACGAAGTGGTGCCGATTACGCCCTCGAAGGCAAGTGAAGGTTTTGCCCCGCCTGCCTGAACCCGCCGCTCCGTTTCACGCCACCGCCAACAACTCGGTCATCCCCGCCTCGAGCGCAAGCAGCGCGCGCTTTCTACCGATCCCGCCTGCATATCCCGTAAGGCTGCCGTTCGAGCCGACGATCCGGTGGCAGGGAACGATGATGGTGATCGGATTGCGCCCCGTTGCCGCGCCTGCAGCGCGAGCGCTGCCCATGCATCCGGCGCGGCGCGCGAGCTCGCCATAGGTGATGGTCTCGCCGAAGCCGACCGTGGAGATCGCCTGCCACACGGACCGCTGAAACGGTGTGCCTCCGGGCGCGAGCGCTATCTCGAAGCGCTTGCGCTCGCCGCCAAAGTATTCGGCCAGCTCGCGCTTCACCTGTCGCAGGAGCGTATGATGCGCATCGCGCCGCCACCCCGCGCCGATCTCCGGAAAATATTTCTGCCCCTCGAAGTACACGCCGGAAAGGCCTTCGTCTTCCGCGAGGAGCAGCATCTGGCCGTAAGGGCTCGTGCAGACATCGTAGTAGCGCATGATCATTCCTTAGTGGTGGCCTCAAACATCAGTCTGACCACAGATAGACGCGGAGACACGGATAACCGCGAAAATGCCGACTCCATTACTCTCTGTGTTCATCCGTGTTCATCTGTGGTTCCAATCCGCATGATTTTTGAGATGGCTCGTAGCCAATGATTGCCAGAGATGCATCACGGCGTACGCACGCCACGGCCGCCATGCCTCCGCCGCAGCCAGCACCCGGCGCGCGTTGGTCTCGCCGAGCGCTTTCATCACGCCCAGGTCCGTGTGCGGAAATGCGTCCGGCCACGAGAGCGCGCGCATCGCAATGTATTGAGCAGTCCATTCCCCGATGCCCGGCAATGCGCGCAATCCTTCGAGCGTCGCCTCGACGTCGGAGTTCGGCATGAGAACGATGCGCTCATCCGCCACCGCGCGTGCGAGCGCGAGTATCGTGCGGGCGCGCGTGCCGGGCATGCCGATGCGCGCGATGCTTGTCGGCGACAGCGCAGCAACACGCGCCGCCGTCGGAAAGAGCGTCGTCAGCGCAGGGAACGGAGTCTCGATCGGATCGCCGAACGTCGCAGCGAAGCGGCCGGCGATGGTGCGCGCCGCAGCCACCGTTACCTGCTGTCCGAGGATTGCACGTACCGCCATTTCGAACCCATCGAATGCCCCGGGCACGCGCAGGCCGGGATGCCGCTTTGCCAACGCGCCCAACACTTGCGTCACTTCGGCAGGATGGCATGCAACATCCATGAGCGCCTTCACGCGCGACAGCACCGGCGGCAGTGCCCTGGCGAGCGATGCGGAGACCGCGACGCGCAGCGTAGGCTTCCTGGGCGACATCTCGACCGTAATCCAGCCTGCATGCTGCTTGCCGTCGCTGACGATGCGCACCGTACGGCGATAGCAGTTGTCTTCCACCGCTTCGACGCCGGCGATCGAGCGCACGCCGAGGAATGCGCTCACCGCGGGCCAATCGAAGGGCGGCCGGAAGCTCAGCTCGAAATTCAGCACGTCGACTGAGGCGGCATCCGTCACACCACTGCGCCGCTCGCGCAGCTGACTGGGCTTCAGCCGGTAGCGATGCCTGAAGAGAGCGTTGAATCGCCGCACGCTGCCGAAGCCGCTCGCGAACGCGACATCGGTGACCGGCAACGCCGTGTCGGTCAGGAGACGCTTCGCGAGCAGCAGCCGCTGCGTCTGCGCGAACGCCACCGGCGAGACGCCGAACTCGGCGCTGAAAGCGCGGCGCAGGTGACGGTCGGTGATGCCCAGGCGCGCGGCAATGGTGTCCAACCCATCTTTCTCCAACGTCCGGTCTTCGATCATGCTGGCGGCCACCTGGGCAAGCCGTGTTGTCGCGTCCACGCTCGAGTTGCCGGGCGCGAGCTCCGGCCGGCAGCGCAGGCACGGTCGGTAACCGTTCGACTCCGCAGCCGCCGCGCTGGGAAAGAACCGGCAGTTCTCGCGCTTGGGCGGCTTGACGGTGCAGATCGGGCGGCAATAGATGCGCGTCGACGAAACCGCGACGAAGAACCGGCCGTCGAACCTGGCGTCGCGCGCTTTGAGCGCCCGGTAGCAAATGCGAGCATCGAGTGTCATGCGGGCATTATCCGTCTGCCGGCTGACACTGTCTCGCCGTTTTCGGACATCGCAACGTGGGGTGACGGCAACCGGAATTCCCGGAGATGTCGAGTCGTGGGCGCCGCTTGGAGCTTACTTAAGTTCCGACCATAACGCGCTGCCTACTTGCGGACAGTTTTTGGGTGAATACTCCGGCCGCCTCGCGCGTCCTGCTGCAAGCTTGGGAAGGGAGTCGCCCTACACACGAAGAGGGGTTGCAGGTCGATCGACCGTCAAGTCCCGTCACGAGCTTAATCCCCTTCCGCCGCGCTCTCCTTCAGCGCTTGGTGGATGTGCTCACGGATGTAGCGCTTCACGTCTTCCGCGTTGTTGCCAACCTGCCTGACCGCACGCTTGAGATCCCTCGGCCGGACCCCGAACCGGTTGCTCCAATACATCACTTCCCATTGCTCTCTCAGAGTAACCACATACAGGTCTGGTGGCTCGCGTCGGATGTTGTCGTCGGCCATGATGCGCTCCTCCGTGCAGCGTATCGATGCAGAGGACGAACCTCCAGCAACAGGCGTGCGCACACCGGAGGGACCGCGAGCACTCGCTCCACCACCGCGCCTGTTTCACCAATGCTACATCGGCGTGCTACCTTCGCTGGCGCGCCCTGCCCGAGTCGGATGGGATCAGAAGTTCTCGACGTGGTCTTCGATCGTCGTGGCGTGGCTCTTGTACTGCGCCGGAAAATATTCGAAGCCCGGTGTCGGCGAGTATCCAGTCGCTAGGGCGCCCGGTGGCAGTGACTCCGTGCCGGCACTGCTGTAGAGCAATCTACCCCCGACAGCGCCGAGAAACGCGACGGCGAGCAGTCCTATATTGATGTAACGGCGGATTGTCATAAGACCTCCATATCGGACGGCTTGATGTCGCTCGTTGCTCGTCATCCGGGCGTAGCAACGAGACGCTTACAGCGGGCGCCGATAGAAGTAGTACGTCGCGGTGTACGGCACCCGGGCTAATTGCTTGGTATTCGCGGCGCCGCAAGGCTCGGAAGGCGCGAGTCCGCCGACCGTCTGCACGCGTTGTATATGCGTCGACTCGCTGAAGGATCCCCTACCGCCGTTCGACTTCGTCGCCAGCAGCAGCCACGGAATCGCTGATGAGCTGGGTCCCGGGTCCTTGGCCTTTACTTCACCCACGACGGAACTGCCGTCCGTGGACTCCCAGGTAGGCCCGGCATAGTGCCTTCCGAGCGGACGGCCCGAACGATCGACGAGTC
>JBLNBW010000243.1:0-15829 GCA_050260255.1 Rhodospirillaceae bacterium
AAGGCGAGCGCGTGTTGCGGGCATGCGGAATCCACTGTTCCAGCGCGGCTGCAAGTTCCGCGGTCGGTTCAAAACCTGCCGTGCGTGATATGCCGGCAAGCGTGTGCGCAGAACGACCGCATTCGGCCGGTGCATCCTGTCCCGGGTGCTCGCACCAGTGCTGGGACAGCGACTGCAGCGTCGCCACGTGCTGTTGTGCTTCCTTCAGGTAAATCTCGTACAGCGCTGCAGGCACCCGAATCTTGCCCACTATAACGTCGGCTTCGACGACAGACTCGCGGTCTTCAATTGTCGTCGCCGACGGGGCAAGCTGTAACTCGGGGATGCTGGTCTCTTCGTCGATGTTCGCGATCGTTGAGGGCGGCTCGTCAGCCGGCAGCTGCGGCTCGAACTCGAGATCCAACGTCGGCAGTTCTACGAGCGCTGGCGTAGCTTCGGCCTGCGCTGGTGCGGCAAGTGCCTCCACGGCCTGCGCGGTGTCTTCGGCAGTTGGTACATCAGGTTCGGCCGCGGCTGCCGTCATCGGTTCGGAGGCGGCCGCAGCTGGCGATGGTGTTGCAGCGACTTCTTCACCGCTCTTCAGGCGAGCAGCGAGCTCAAGGATGCTCGCGGCATCGATGTGCAATGGCTCGCGTGCTTTCAGTTGCTGGACCCATCCCGCGAACGACGACCGCGCATCCTCGATCAATTGCAGCAACACCGGTGTGGCAGATAGGCGCAGCTCGAGCCAGCGATTCATTACCTGCTCGATGGCCCAGGCGATCTCGCCCAGCTCGTTCAGGCCGACCATGCGTCCGCTTCCTTTGAGCGTGTGGAAGCCTCGGCGTATGATCGTGAGCGCGTCGCGGTCATCCGCACGCGCGTGACATGAAGGGATCGCTGCGGCTATGTTCCCCAGCACCTCATCCGCTTCTTCGAGGTACACGTCCAGCATTTCCTCGTTCACTTCGCTGCCCCCCGCAGAGGGTGCTGTCGCTGCGGCGCGTTGAACGGGACTCGGAACCGGCGCGGCAACGTCCTGGCGAACGGATTCGGGTGTAGTGGGCTGGACCGTGAGCTCCACAGCGATATCAGGCGCCGGGTCGTGTGCCGCCTTGATCGCAATCGCTATTGATGGTTCGGTTTCCGATGGTGCTTCCTGCACGAGCTCTACCGGCGAAGCGGCCTCAACCGGACGTTGCTCGAATCGCGTGAGGAACGATTCTACGATGCCTGTCTCGGGCCCGCGCCCGCGCAGGCAAGGCTCGAGGAACAGACCGAGGCTGCTAAGACCCTCCGCGATCCAGTCCATCACATCGGCCGGCGGTACACTCTGCGTCGTGCAATCGTCGATCATCCTCTCGCAATGGCTGAGCAGCTCGGTTGATTGAGTGAAGCCGAGCACCATCAGAGCGCCGTGAATCTGACGCAGACTCGGCTTCAGCGCAGGCAACGCATCACGCTTGGACACGTCTCGCGCGTATCCATCGAGCACTTCTTCTATCTGCTGAAGATTGCTGATTATTTCCTTCGCTACCTGTGCGCGCAGCTGTGCCTGATTGAACTGTTGCACGAGATCGCTACGCAAGCCAGCCGGCGGCGCGGCGCTCGCTTTGCCGCTCGCAGCGTCGAGCAGCCATCCGTTGACGAGCACGACCTGCTGTTCCAGGTCGACAGGCGGGGACGTGAACGTGTCGAGAACGCTTTCGGCCAGCAGAAACGCTGTCGCCATTTCGAGCATGACCAGCTGGCTGCCCGCCGGGTAGGGATCTGGCAGGCGCGTGGAGACGAGCACGACGACGTCGAAAAGACGTACGAGCTGATGGTTGCCGAGCTCATCGGCACGGGCTTTCAGCGCTTTGGCGAGCTCGCGAAAGCGCGCAAGCCGCTGTGATTCTCCGCCGAGATACTCGACCCAGGTGTTCTTCGCCGTCTCCAGCCGCGAGCGCATGTCGGCGAGAGCAGGCTGCAGCCAATCCATGTCGAATTCGAGGCCGACTTCCGGTTCGGGAAGCAACGTATCGAGCGCGTAACGCTCCTTCACCTGGCGCAACCGGTCTGTCGACGGCGGACATGCGGCTACGATGTACAGCAGGTCGCGGACAAGCTGATCGCTAAGGCGCGTTGGCTGTTTCGCGAGATCGCGCATCTGGAAGTCGATCTTGCTGCACATGGTACGCGCGCTGGCGAGCCATAGCGGGCTGGGCGGCTGCAGCAGCCCGTCGATGAGGGCGCCCGATATCCACCAGAGCGAGCGCGGCTCCGGGAGCTGCGCCGCAATCCGGTCCAGCGCGTCGACTGCCTGTGCCATTTCGCGCAGTCCGCGCGGATCGTCAGGCTTGTGTATCCATGCAACGAGCCCGCGCTGGAAGCGCGTGCGCTGCTTGTTCGCATATTCGCGCACCACGTCTGGCGCGAGCGTCTGCTTGTCGGGGTGTTCGGGCGCCGCAGCTGCGAGATCCGGGAAGAAGAGCTCCTTCTCCGACGTCTCCGTACGGCCTTGCTGTGCGGCCAATTCGCGGTAGATGGGGAAGAGCTTGAGCGGGACATTTGCACCGCCATTTGCGACGTTGTCGGTGAATTCCTGCAGCGCGTCTATTGCGCGGCCGGCAACGTTGAGCGTCTTTTCGGACGGCGCGCTCTTCACCATGCCCTCGAAGACGCTTTCTATCGCAGCGCAGAATTGCCTGGCGCCTTCCAGGCCGACCATGCGGAGCGCGCCGCTCACCTGATGGAGCTGGTGAGGGCAGACATGGAGGCCTTTCGCTTCCGCGGGATCACTTTCGACCTTGGCAACGGCCTCCCGTACGACTTTCAGGGAAAAATCGATTTCCGTCTTGACCCAGGACAGCAGATTGGCAGGGCCGGTAGTCATGTCAGGCAAGCTTGAATCGCGTCACTGAGCTCTTGAGCTCGTTCGCCAGTGCGTCGAGCTCCGCTGCGGAGGCGGCGGTCTTCTTCGTGCTGTCCGTCGTGAGCTTGGTTACACCCAATATGCTTTGCATGTTGGCTTCGACTTCTTTGGCGGACTGTGCCTGCGCGTGGGTTGCGGCCGAAATAGAAGCGATGAGGGCCGCGAGACGCTTGGAGACGTCCTCGATCTCGTGCAGAGCCTGACCCGCTTCGTCGGCGATGCGAGTTCCTTCGACCACGCCTTGAGTGCTGTGCTCCATCGCTTCGACGGTGTCCTGCGTATCGCGCTGAATCGTTTTCACGATAGAGCTGATGTGCTTCGTCGCCTCGGCCGAGCGCTCCGCGAGGCGCTGCACCTCTTCGGCAACAACGGTAAAACCCCGTCCTGCTTCGCCAGCGGATGCAGCTTGTATGGCGGCGTTCAGCGCCAGCACGTTCGTCTGTTCCGTGATCTCGGTAATGAGCTGCACGATCTCGCCGATTTCCTGAGAGCTTTCGCCCAGCCGCTTGATCCGCTTGGACGTTTCCTGAATCTGCTCGCGAATGTCATTCATGCCGCGCACGGCTTTCTGCACGGCGTTAGCGCCTTTTTCCGCAGCAGCGAGCGATTGCTGCGCCACCTCGGCCGATCGTGCGGCGTTTTCCGACACTTCGTTGATCGAGCGCGCCATCGCCACGACCGATTGACCGGTCGATCCGATTTGCGTTGCCTGATTCTGAGTCGCGTCGAGCAGTTGAGCGGTAATGCGCTGCGCTTCCGCCGTCGCGCGTGATACCTGAGCGGATGCGCGTGTGATGCCAGCCACCAGGCGCCGCAGCTCCTCGATGGTGTAGTTCACGGAGTCGGCGATGGCGCCTGTGATGTCTTCCGTCACGCGTGCCTGCACGGTGAGGTCGCCGTCGGCCACCTGTCCCATTTCGTCCAGCAACCGCAGAATTGCTTCCTGGTTCCGCCGGTTTTCGCCCTCGCTGTGCAGCGCACGGCGACGGGCGTCGTCCAGGAAGACCTTGCCGAGCAGGATGAGCGAGAGCAGCCCCGCCGCGCCGAACAGCATCGCCGCAGCGACATAGAAGATGTGCGCGCTCGCCTCGCTCTGATAGATGTCGGTCAGATCGCCGGGTGCCTTCAGCAGCGGCTCGGAGGCGGCAAAGATGTCGCGGCTGCTCTGTTTCGTGCGAGCCAGGCTCTGCATGTTCGCGACAATCGCCTGCGTGCTGGTGGCGAACGGTGCGAACGTCTTGTTGAGCTTCTCGGCCATGGCCTTGGTCGCCTCGCTCTGGATCGGCGTAATGGTCGCGTCACGTGCCTCGCCGAGCAGCGCGTTCAGCGTGCGCTGGAAGGTGCGGGTGTTGCCGCCGAGCTGGAGCGCTACCTGGACGTCGGGATTGTCCGTGGACAGAAGGCGCAGCGCGTTGATGAAGTCAAAGTTGCCGACATCGGCGGACAACTGGCGCGCGTACGTGACTGTCCGTTGCGCCTCGCGATTGTCCACCGCGCTTACCACCAGTTCCTGTGCGAGCATGGACAGCTGCGGACTGGTCTTCTCGATGGTCGTCTCGAGCTCACGCAGTTCGAGAAGGTTCTGCCGTTGCGAAAGAATGAGGTTGATGTTGGTCTGAACCGGTTTCCACAGTTTTTCTATTTCCTGCAGCACGGGCTGCGCCTTGCTGGAGGAGGGTGGTACGCTGACCCCGAGCTTCTCGCCGCCTTTCGAGAGCAGTTCGAGATTGCCAATGAACCGGTCCCGGCTCTGTTGCAGCTGCGTGAATGCGAGCGGCGTGCCACGGACCGCTTGCTGTGCGGCGTTCGCAATCCGTTGCGACAGCATCTGCATCTCTGTCGCCGTCGAGACATAGACGGCGGTTTGCGCGGCTTTTCGGATGTCCACGAACACCACGATCGCGGCGAGCGCCGGAAAGATCAGCACCATCGCAATGAGGGTCTTGAATTGTTTCGCGACCGGCCAACGCCCTATGAAAGGCAATGGACGATCAGCGAATGCGGACCACTTGAGGCCGGCTGCGGAAGCGGGCGCTGCGGCGGCGGTCGAAGCTGTCGTTTCCTTGCGCGCGCGCCTCAAGAACGCGGGCAGTTTGAGCTTGATCGTCGGTATCGAGATGTTCATGCTGCGGCCACTCCCTGGTAGATCAAATGCCGACGTGGAGGAATTCCGGATGCGACGTCAGTGCATCCATGTCGAGCTGCTTCCATACGTTACCCTGCCGGTCCTTGTAATCGGCCTTGCTCCACCTCTCGCCCGCTCCCGGGCCGTTGGTGAAATCCTCCTCGCGGTAGAGGCCAAGCACGGCCTCCACGAGCAGACCGGCATTCATCCTGTAGTGCTCGCCGATCAGCAGCAGACGCGAGCGCTGGTCCAATGCTATCGGTGCGCGGCCGGTGAAGGCCGAAAAGTCGATCACCGAGCACAGCTTGCCACGAATGTTAGCTACGCCGCGGAACCACTGGCGCATGAGCGGTACCGACAGGATTGCCGGCACCGGTATTACTTCGCCTGCGTCCGCGAGATCGACCAGCCACGAGCTGCCTCCGGCGCGCACACCGAGCTTCGATATCGTCTGTCGCGTCTCCTGGTTGGCGAGACGCGCCGACAGCTGACGCTGATAGTCGCGCAGCGAAGTGCGGGTTTCGCTCATCCGAGGGCGGAGATCTTCGCGAGCAAGTCGTTTTGATTGATCGGTTTCACGATGTAGTCGCGTGCGCCCTGGCGCAATCCCCACACCTTGTCTGTTTCCTGGCTCTTGGAGGTGCAGATGATGACGGGGATGTGCTTCGTTGCGTCATCGCGGGTGAGCGCGCGCGTGGCCTGAAAGCCGTTCTGGCCCGGCATGACGACGTCCATGAGCACGAGATCAGGCTTCAACTGCTTTACGCGCGCAATGGCATCTTCTGCGTTTTCGGCAGTCGCGACGTGATAGCCGCTTTTCGTCAGCATGTCCATGAGATGCTGGCGGTCGGTCGGCGAGTCGTCGACGACAAGTATGTTCTGTATGGCCATGATTGTTTTTTCTCCTTCTGATCGTCACGAGGGCGTCGGAGTACCGGCGTATTCCGACACCGTCTGCACGAGGCCTTCTTTGGTAAAGGGCTTGGTTAGGTAATGGTCGGATCCCGCCAGACGTCCCCGCGCACGGTCGAACACGCCATCCTTGCTGGACAGCATGATGACCGGCGTCGCCTTGAAGGTCGGGTTCTGCTTGATGAGCGCGCACGTCTGGTAACCATCCAGCCGCGGCATCATGATGTCTACGAAGATCACCTGTGGCCGGTGATCGCTGATCTTTGCGAGCGCGTCGAAGCCGTCTTCGGCCAGCAACACTTCGTAGCCGGCTTGTCGCAGAAAGATCTCCGCGCTACGCCGTATCGTGTTGCTGTCGTCGATGACGAGCACTTTGACGCCCCCTGTGGCGCCCTGTGTCACTTGTTTATCCTCGTGCCTGTGCCGCGTCCCGGCGGCTCATGCCGCCGGGCGCCTGCCTCATTATGACGGGCAGAGGTCACTGCTCCCCTTTGATGCCCGCCGTTCGTATGATCTTGCTCCACTTCGCGATGTCGGACTTGATGAGAGCCGCGAAACGGTCCGGTGTATTGACTTCCGGCTCCATTCCATTTTGCGTCAGCCGGCTCCGAAGATCCGGCGATGCGACCGCTGCATGTACGGATTGCAGCAGACGCGTCGCGATAGGCTTCGGCAAGCCCGCAGGTGCCAATATGCCATACCATGTGGTGTAGTCGTATCCCGGCACACCGCTTTCCATGACGGTTGGCAGCTCCGGCATCGCGGGCGAGCGCTTCGAACCCGAGACAGCCAGCGCACGCAGCCTTCCGCTCTTCACGTGGTTAACGGCAGACGGCATGGTGGTGATCATGAACTGCACCTGACCGCTGACCGTATCGGTGAGTGCGGGTCCTGCGCCTTTATACGGCACGTGCAGGAATTTTACTTTCGCGATCTGCTGCAGCATCTCCACGGCGAGGTGGCTCGAGCTGCCGACGCCACCGGAGCCATAAGACAGCTGGTCCGGCTTGGCACGTGCGAGGTCTACCAGCTCCTTCACCGAGCGAGCCTTGAACGCCGTATTGACGACCAGCATGTTCGGCGTGGTGCCGACGAGCGAGACGGGTGCGAGATCCTTGACCGTGTCGTAGGGCAGCCGCTCGTATAACGACACGTTGTACGTGAGCCCGACATGGTTCAGCATGATGGTGTAACCGTCGGGCAAGGCAATGGCCAGCATATCGGTGCCTATCGTCCCTCCGGCGCCACCCCGGTTGTCGATGATGAGCGGCTGGCCCAAGTCGTCGCCGAGTTTTTGCCCGATGAAGCGCGCTACGATGTCGGTCGTTCCGCCCGGTGCGAATGGGACGATAAAGCGGATCGGCTTTATCGGGTAATTCTTCGCCGGGGCAGATGCGGCCGGTGCTGTCGGCGCTTTCCCTTTATGGGCAGCGCTGCCACTCGTTTGTGCCCCTGCCGGCAATGCTGCGGCCAACAGCAAGCAAGCCGCTATGCGAACGTTTTTCTTCATAGTATTTTTCCCCTGTCAAAACCCCGGCACTGTTTATCTCCCGGAACCGACGGCCGCGCGAGGTAAAACGTCACAAATTATGACGCGGTCCGGAGGCACGTGCCTCGCATGCTACGATTAGCGAAGTGGTGGGTCAGCCGTATGTTAGCCGGAAATTTGGGGGATCGATGAAGCTTTATCTGACGGAAAACTCGGGCAACGCCTACAAGGTTCGCCTGTTACTGGGGTTGCTCAAAGTCCATTACGAAAAAGTGGTCGTCGATTTCCCTAGCAAAGAGCACAAGAAGCCGGCGTTTCTCGCGTTGAACCCGCGCGGACAGGTGCCGGTACTGGAAGATGGCGGCCGCATCTTCTGGGACTCTAGCGCCTGCCTGGTCTACGTGGCGCGCAAGCACGGTGGCGAACAATGGTTGCCCCTCGATGCCGCTGACATGGCGGAAGTCGTACAGTGGCTTGCGCTGGCCGGCAATGAAATCCAGTACGGACTGCAACTTGGACGGAACATTGTTCGCGGCGCCCGCCAGGGCGACCTCGAGGCGTGCCAAGCGATGGGGCGCACAGCGCTCGGAGCGATGGAGCAGCGTCTCAAGAACAACGACTGGCTCGCGCTGGCGAGGCCCACCATAGCGGACCTGGCATGCTACCCCTACGTGGCGCTCGCCGACGAGGCGAAGCTACCGCTTGCGGAGTACCCGGCAATACGTGCTTGGATGAAGCGGCTGGAAGCGTTACCGGGATGCACACCGCGCTCTTGAACCGAATAGCTGCGCGCCGCTAGTGCATGGCTGATTTTCGTTATGGATGCGGTACCGGTCCGGACGCCGACGCGGCTGCAGCCGCGTGCTTGCGCGAGCTCGGACCCGGCGGAACGATCGGATTTCTGTATGTCAGCGACCGGTTGTCCGATCATCTTGCTGACATGCTCTTGCGGTTTCGCTTGGAGACAGGGGTTGAGCACTGGGTCGGCACAGTCGGCATAGGCGTGTGCGCGACAGACCGCGAGTACATGGACCAGCCGGCCGTCGTTGCAATGACCGGTGATTTTCCGCCGGATGCGTTCAAGGTTTTTGGCGGCGTGGCGGACAGCAGAGCGACCGACGCACTCGATCTTCAATGTGGCGATAGCCGGGCCGCCTTCGCCATCGTGCATGCGGATCCGCACAACGTTGACATCGAGGCCCTCATTACCGCATGCGCAGCCAAAGTGGAAAGCGGTTTCCTGATGGGCGGGCTGGCGAGCTCCCGTGGCCGCAGTGTCCACATCGCGGATGCCATACATGAGGACGGACTGTCCGGCGTTGCGTTTTCCGACAGCGTCGCCGTGGCGACGCGCCTCACGCAGGGCTGCACGCCCATAGCATCCAAACACACGATTACAGCCGCACAGCGCAATGTCGTGATGACGCTGGACGACCGTCCCGCGCTCGATGTGCTGAAAGAAGACATCGGCGAGCAGACGACCCAGGAGCTGTCTCGTGTCGGCGGAACGATATTCGCAGGATTGCCGGTCGCCGGCAGCGACACAGGCGACTACGTCGCGCGTCACCTCATTGGCATCGATCCGGTGAACGGCCTCATCGCGATAGGCGATATGGTTCAACCGGGCGGGCAGCTGCTATTCTGCCGTCGCGACCGGGAGACAGCCCGGCAAGACATGACGCGCATGCTGAAGAGCATCAAGCAGGGACTGTACGGGCAGCCGCGTGGCGGCTTGTATTTCTCTTGCCTCGGGCGCGGACCGGGCCTCTTCGGCGAGGAGCACGGCGAACTAGCCATGATTCGCGAAGCGCTGGGCGATTTTCCGCTGGTGGGTTTTTTCTGCAACGGCGAAATATCGCACAACCGGCTCTACGGTTATACCGGTGTCCTGACGCTGTTCGTTTGAGCAGCTGCGACCATGCCGAATTTCTTCAACGAGTTCAATATCACGGGCGCCGATGTTTTCGCGCTGGTGTTCCTGCTCGTCGTGTGGGCGGCATACGTTCCATTTGCAGCGCGGCACGGACAACGCGTCCCGAGCCTGCATTCTCGGATGGACCTGTTCCGTCGCGAATGGATGGCGCGCATGATAGAGCGCGACAACCGCATGGTGGACGTAAACATCATGCGCAACCTTACGCGCAGCTCGCAGTTCTTTGCGTCGACGACGATGCTCATTCTCGGCGCGCTCATCGCCCTCACCGGATATGTTCAGCAGGCACTCGATGTCGTATCCGGCCTGCCTTTTACCGTGAAGGGAACGGCGCGCCTGCTGGAGCTCAAGATATTGCTGCTCGTGGTCATATTCGTGTACGCGTTCTTCAAGTTCACTTGGGCGATACGCCAGCTCGGCTTCTGTTCGACGCTGATCGGCGCTGCGCCCAGGCAGCCGAACGAAAATCCGGAGCAGTACGCGCCGGTCATCAACCGTATCGCGCGCATCACGTCGTATGCGGGCGTCAACTTCAACAACGGACTGCGCGCGTACTATTTCGGAATGGCCGCGCTATCATGGTTCCTGCATCCCTGGCTGATGATCGTCGCGACGGTATGGGTGACTTACATACTCTATCATCGGGAGTTCGCCTCGAAGACGCTCAATGCGCTCGTACACGACGACTATACGGCACCACCCAAAGCGTAAGCTTCACTGCGCAACGAGAAAGCGCAGTGCATTCTGCCGCACGGTGAGTTGTATTGGAGCCGACGCGCCATGGGCAGGCCGCTCGCCGCCGGCGGGCCACACCGTGTCGTCGATGTGCAGGTCGTATCCGGTCCAGCTCATTTCGATGAGCTTGCCGCGGTACGTCGGCAAATCGGACGGCCACAAGGCCCCGTTCTGCCATTCCGAAAGATAGAGCCGCAGTCGTGCGCGCTCATTCGCCGGCACGAGCACGACGTCGAGCAGCCCGTCGCGGAGGTCACACGCCGGCGCGAGATACAGATTGGGGCCGATGTATTCCATGTTCATCGCCTCGGCGAGGAGGTATTCGCCTGACAGCTCGCGCCCGTCGAGCGTGATGTCGAGCCGGAGCACCGCGCAATGGTCGACTCGGTCGCGCAGCATCTGAAGTGCGTACGCGACTTTCGCATCCGCGTGTGTCAGGCTTTCCAGTGTCTCGCTTTCGTCGGCTTCGGGCATAGTGCAGGCGAACAATCCCGCACCGCACCCTTCGAGGAAGTAGCGTTCTCCCCATGGTCCGCGTGCGACCCCGACGTCGAATGCCACGCTGCGGGAGTGGGGCCAGCTTGCGATGAGCTCGGGCACCGGCTTGTCCACGAGACCCAGCGTGCGCGAAATATTGTTGGCGGTGCCCATGGGCAGGGCGGTGAAGGGCACGTTGCGGCCCACAAGCGCCTTGGCCGCACGGCCGACGGTCCCATCTCCGCCCGCTACTGCGACCAGATCGACGCCGTCGTCCAATCTGTCAGCCCAGTCGTTTTCGGCGCAAGACACGTAATGCACTTCGTGCCCGGCTGCGCGTATCAACTGCTGCAACTCCGCTGCCTCGGGGTTGCCTTCGTCACCCGCGCCAGGGTTGTGCACCAGCGTGATACGCATCGTTTTCACTCCGTGCCGGAATCGACGGCGCCGCCGGATGCAGCATTGCAACCGGCTGGCGCGCTGCTTGCGGGGAATGCGTCCAAAACCTCGCACGAGGATTGCGAAACAAGAGTCGTACCGACTGTATGAGGAGGCTCATGAATATACTGATCGCGAACGACGACGGCGTGTACAGCCCCGGCATCGCGGCCCTCGCCGAGGCGGCGTCGCGTTTCGGCCATGTGCGCATAGTTGCGCCGGACGTGGAAATGTCTTCGGCGGGCCACTCCATCACCGCGACGCGGCCGCTGTCGTATAAGCGCACGCCGCTCGGCTCATTCGAGGCCTACCGGGTGAACGGCACGCCTGCCGACTGCGTGGCTCTGGGCACTTACAACTGGGAAAAAGTCGACGTCGTGCTCTCAGGCATCAACCTTGGAGCGAACCTCGGCAACGGGTTGTGGCACTCGGGTACGCTGGCAGCAGCCAAGCAAGCGGCGTTGCTCGGCATACGCGGCATCGCGTTCAGTGCGCCGGCCGCTGAAGAGCCCAAATTCGACGCTATAAAGCCGTGCCTCGAGGAAGTGCTCCAGTTGCTGCTGATCGATACGTCGCTGACGCTCGTGAACGTCAATTTTCCGGATCGTGCCCCGAGCGGTATACGGTGGACGCGGCAATCGGTGCGCCATTACGATGGCAAGGTGGTCCCGACGCAGGACCCGCTCGGCCGCCAGCTTTTCTGGTTCACGGTGACGCCCATCGAAGAAACGGAAGAGGGCACCGATCGCTGGGCGGTCGAACGCGGTTACGTTTCGATGACGCCGTTGCGTCTCGATCTTACGGATGAACGGGAACTCGCTGCGATGATGTCGCGCCGCATGCAGGACTGAGCATTGCCGACGAGCAAGCGCAGCAAGTCGTTGTGCATAGGCGTCATTTCCGATACGCACGGTCTGCTGCGGCCTCAGGCGATGAGCGCGTTGCTCGGCGTGGACGCGATCCTGCATGCAGGAGACATCGGGTCGGCGGCGATATTGGATGAGCTTCGGACGATAGCTCCGGTCGCTGCGATACGCGGCAATAACGACCGCGCGGCGTGGGCACGCGACATCCCGGAGCACTGCGTCGTCGAGTACGGCGTCGCAAGAATCTACATACTGCACGACCGCAACGAATTGCGCCGGTATCCCGCTCCGGACCGTTGCAACGTCATCGTGACCGGACACTCGCACAAGCCGCTCGTGGAACGGCGCGACGACGTGCTCTATGTCAATCCGGGCAGCGCGGGTCCGAGGCGATTCACCCTTCCGGTATCGGTGGCCTTGCTGCACGTCGGCGCCACCATAGAGGCGCGTATCGTCGAATTGGCGGTCTAGTGGCGCCTAGGCCGCAAGCTTTTGGCGGCCGGCCCGGGCTTTCTGTGGCAGCCCGGTCGCTTCAAGATCCGCGCGCATGGCTTTCTTCGCCTCCTCACTCATTTCCGCGCATGGCACGCGTACCGGTCCGCCGACCATGCCTATGCATTCCATCCACAACTTCTGCTCGGCGATTGCCATGCGTCCGCCGCTGCCATAGCCGGGTATCCATTTCGCGAGCACCGAGCGCAGCGGGTTCAGGCTTCTGCAGATCTCCACGGCCTTGCTCCAGTCGCCGGCGAGCGCAGCTTCCGTGTAGTCGTGGACCGGCAGATAGCCGGGAACCTGATAGAGGTGAGGGCAATAATTGAGCAGCCACCGGTCGCCGGGCACGGCGAGGTTGTAGAGCCACGGCGCTTCGTCGGCAACACTCACTTCGACATCGTGACCCAGCGCGTCGCGCAGTTGCGTTGTCGCCTGCATCTTTCCTACGCCCTGCTTGAAGCCGCAGATGTTGGGCAGCCCGGCCAGCCGCTGCGCGAGCTTCGGGGAGATGGGATAGGTCGCATCGGTATTGAAGAGCACGACCCCGATGTCCACGCGGTCGCACACGAACTTGTAGAAGTCGTAAACGGCGTCGTCGCCGCGCGCTGCGACGTACGGCGTGAGGATGATGACGAAATCCACGCCGGCCGATTGCGCGTGCTGCGCGAGCTTCACCGTTTCATACGGGTTCTGATGATGGCAGCCGGCGATGAGCGGGATGCGGCCGTTGGCGGCGTCGACGTTGATCTCGACGACGCGCATGCGCTCCTCGTTCGTCATCGCCCAGAATTCGCCGACGTTGCCTATGCAGTAGTGGCCTGCGATCTTGAGCTGCGAGATGCAGTGCTCGAGATTCGCGGCGTTCCCTTTCTCGTCGATGCGGTCATCGGCCGTGAACGCGGTCGGCAGCGCGGTCCACACGCCCTGCAATACCGAACGCGCATATTCTTTTGCTTCGTGCTTACGGTATTTCATGTTCCTCCTCCTGGGCGTCTCACCAGGCCATTGCATACCCTTCGCGGCGAGGATCAGCGCCGGCGTGGCGCAATCCGGTCTCGGGATCGATCTTCACCGCGCACACCCCGGCGTTCGCCGCCGGGTAACGCGGCCACATCTCGACCTGATGGCCGCGGCGCGCCATGTCTTCTATCGTCTCGCGCGGCATGTTTTCTTCCATGTTCAGGCGGCCCGGGAAGTAGCCGTGCGGCGCGAACGAGTTCGGGAAGCTCTGCGAGGAAACGCGCGGCGCCTCGACGGCCTGCTGCACCGTCATCCCATGCTCGACGACGTTGAGGAACACCTGCAGCATTGCCTGAGACTGCTGGTCGCCGCCCGGCGTGCCGAAAGCCATGAACAGCTTGCCGTCGCGGAAGGCGAGTGCGGGGTTGGGCGTGAGGCGAGGGCGCTTCCCGGGCTTCACTTCGGCCGGGTGCCCGGGCTCCAGCCGCGACTGGCAGCCGCGCGAAGAGATCGCGAGGCCCGTACCGGGGATTATCGGCGTCTCGCTCGAGTTGTCCGAAGTGGTCGCGGAATACGCGTTGCCGTGGCGGTCGACGACGCAGGCATAGATGGTGTCCTGCGAGAGGCGGCTGCCGCGGTGCGGCGCGGCGTAGACCGCTTCGGTCGTGCCCGCCGTCCGGCGCCCGGTGTTCTCCGGGTCGCCCGGGTCGGGCAGCCGTCCGAAAGCGCGGTTCATGTCGATGCGCGCCCGCTGGCGCGCGGCGTACGCTTCGGAAATGAGCGCCTGTGTCGGTACGTGCACGAACTTCGGATCGCCGACGTACGCTTCGCGGTCAGCAAAAGCGAGATTGAGCGTCTCGGCAATGGTGTGCGTGTAGTCCGGCGTATTGTGACCGAGGCGCTGCAGATCGTAGCCTTCAAGGATCTTGAGCGATTCGAGGAGCACGATGCCCTGACACCATACATCGCAGGAGTGGACCGTGTAATCGCCGCGGTAGCTTACCGACAGGCTGTCCTCGACCGGCACTTCGAAGCCCGCCAGATCGTCGAACGTCACGAACCCGCCGTTTTGCGCGTGATAATCGGCGATCTCGCGCGCGATCGGCCCGCGGTAGAAATAGTCGTGCACGGCGCGAAGCTTCTTGTCGCGATCGCCGCGGCAGTCACGCTCCGCCTGGATCAAGCGCGCGATGGTCTTCGCGAGATCTTCCTGCACGAACAGCTCGCCGACGCGCGGCGCCCGGCCCCGCGCGAGAAAGATACGCGCGTTATCGGGCCAGCGCTTGAAGCTCGCCTCGAGGTATTCGATGTTGGTTGCGAGAAGGGGATAAGTCGCGAAGCCGTGCTTGGCGAGTTCCATCGCCGGCGTGGCGGCTTCCTCGAACGAAATCGTCCCGTAGCGGCGCAGCGCCTCGATGTATGTCGCCGGGGCCGCAGGCATCACGGTCCGGAGCAGGCCTTCGGGTACGTGCTTGCCGCCCACCTCGATGAGCCGCGCTACGTCGGTGTGCTTGGGCCAGTAACCGAGACCGGCGAGGCTCACCACGCGGTCGAGCTCCTTGAGGTAGACCAGCGTGGGCGCAACGCAGGCAAAGCTCACCATGTCGGGCTGCAGGATGGAAAGCGCCATCGACGCCGTGCAGCCCGCGTCGATCGCGTTGCCACCGCGATCGAGGACGCGCATGGCCGCGAGCGTCGCAAGATAGTGTCCGGTCGACACGGCGTGATGGCGTCCGACCACGTTGGGGCGGTCGCTGGGCGCCGGCACCGCCATCTTCACTGCGCGCTTCTGGGCCATGACTGCTCCTTGTCTTCCTACTTGCTGCGGTCGGCGAGCGTCTTGCCGCCTATGCCCCACTGCGTCTTCGGCACATCCTGGACTGTGATCCACACCGAATCGGCCGGCGTGCCCAATGCGTCGACGAACGCCTGGGTGACTTTTTCGATGAGCTGCTTCTTCTGCGCTTCGCTGCGGCCTTCGGCGATGTAGAGCTGGGCAATCGGCATGTCGTCTCCTTATTGTTCGAGTTTGATGTTGGCGTCGCGAATCACCTTGCCCCACTTCTGCATTTCGCTGCGGAGAAAGGCGTCGAACTCTTTCGGTGTGCTTCCCACCGGTACGGCTCCGTCGAGATTGAAGCGCTCGGTGATGTCCGGCGTGCGCACGATGCGTGCGACCTCGGCGCTGATCTTCTCGAGAACGGGACGCGGCACGCCGGCCGGCGCCATCATGCCCTGGAAGGCTTCCGCCTGGTACCCGGGTAGCGTCTCGGCTATGGTCGGCACGTCGTGCATGGTCGCCAGGCGCTTGCCGCTCGTGATGGCTACCGGACGCAGCTTGCCTGACTTGATGTGCGGAGCGGCGGAGATGGTCGTGGTGAAAAGCATGGTTACGCGGCCGCCGAGGACGTCGGTGACGGCCGGCGGTATGCCTTTATACGGCACGTGGATCATCTGGATGCCGGCGGCGCGCTGGAACATTTCCGCCGAGAGATGGGGCGCGGAG
>JBLNBW010000244.1:0-11197 GCA_050260255.1 Rhodospirillaceae bacterium
GCTCCTACAACGCGGCCGTGTTGCGTGCGGCGTCAGCCCTGATGCCCGCAGAGAGCGAGCTCACCATCGAATCGATTGCGGACATTCCGCTTTACAACGGGGACGACGAGGCCGAGAAGGGCGTTCCGGAGGTCGTGTCGCGGTTGAAGGATGCGATCGCGGCCGCCGACGGCCTGCCGCTCGTGACTCCGGAATACAACAACAGCATCCCGGGCGTCACAAAAAATGCCATCGACTGGCTGTCCCGGCCGCCGGCGGACATCGCGCGCGTGTTTCGAGGCCGGCCTGTCGCCATCGCCGGCGCATCACCGGGCGGCTTCGGCACGATACTGTCGCAGAACGCGTGGCTGCCGGTTTTCAGAACGTTGGGCGCGGAGCTGTGGTCGGGAGGCCGACTTCTGGTGTCGCGCGCGGGGAGCATCGTGGACGCGAACGGTGAAATCTCGGACGTCGCGACGCGCGAGAACATCGCCAAATTCATGCAGGGCTTCGTCGATTACGTGCGCACACGGAACAAAGGATCATCGTAGGCGCGCAAGAAGGTCATACGGAAAACCGCGCACGACTGTCATGTCGCATAAGACGGCGTCGCATTAGAGGAGACCGCAGCACACGACGCGGCTACCAACGATCGGTCTATCGGACGCGCAATGCGTCGACCACGAGCGAGAACGCGGGAGATGGCTGCCGCCGGCTCGGGTAATACAGGTGGTAGCCTGGGAATGACGGGCACCAATCTTCCAGCACGCGTACCAGTCGTCCATTTTCCACATGCGGTGAAAATTCGTCTTCGGGAAGGAAAGCAACGCCCAGCCCATCGAGCGCTGCAGCGACGATGTGTGGTGAGGTATTGAAGACGAGTTGGCCGTCGACGCATTCTTATCGCTTTGGGCCACACTTTGTGCCACTTCGCTGGCATCGTCGAAACATCGTCGAAAAGGTGGCAGCGCGGTGCATTCCGGAACACGTGCTCCGGCGGCCAGTTCGGCTACGTGGCCGGGCCCGCCGAATCTCAGGAGCTTACGTATGCAGCAGAAAGATATCTTTGAACGGGAAAGATCCGGAGAGATCATCTCTCTCGACGATCCGGAATACGGCAAGATCGCGGACCTCATCACCGAAGCGCAAAAACTGATCTCGGA
This sequence comes from Rhodospirillaceae bacterium, assembly GCA_050260255.1. Classification (GTDB taxonomy): domain Bacteria; phylum Pseudomonadota; class Gammaproteobacteria; order Burkholderiales; family SG8-41; genus JAQGMV01. The sequence goes on from JBLNBW010000244.1 coordinate 1,143, forward strand.
AATCAAGCGGGTACCGCACACCGCAGCAGGTGAGGGCGTTGTTCGGGCGACTTATTGGCGCGCCGGTGGACCGGTCATTCTGGATGCCGCCACCCTTCTACACGGATTTCGGCAAGAACATTCGGGTGGGCAGGAACGTTTTCATCAACCATTGCTGCGAATTCATGGACAGGGGCGGCATAACTCTGGAAGACAACGTTCTCATAGGCCCCAAGGTCAACCTGATCACGATCGACCATCCGATGGAGCCTGGCCGACGCCGTTCAACGTTTTGTGCGCCCATCGTCATCAAGCGCAACGCCTGGATCGGCGTCGGAGCGTCCGTGATGCCGGGCGTAACGATCGGCGAAAACGCGATCGTTGCGGCGAACGCTGTGGTCACCAAAGATGTGGCTCCGAACACGATTGTCGGCGGGATACCTGCGAAGGTAATCAAGACCTTCGACGGACAATAAACACTCCGACGCGATCACGATTGACCCGCTTTGAAGCCGATGCCTTGGCATGGCCATCGCAACCGTCAGCGATGTTCGAAATTCCGCTTTGGGACGAAAGCCGACCGGCCTACTTCAGGGGCATTACTTGCGCGCTGCCACGCCACAGTCGTTGAACGATGTCCTGCACCGAGGCGGCGCAGCCGGTGGTCAGGAACACCTCCGTTCCCATGCCAGCGCGGCGCAAGCACGGCGGAGACTCTTGCAGTCGGCGCGACAGCTGTTTAGCGACAGCGGGTGCTGGATCGAGGATCGTCACGTCAGGACCCGCTATGGCCCGTATAACGGGCGCAAGAAACGGGTAATGCGTACATCCCAATACCAGCGTGTCGGCTCCTTGCTGCAAGAGGGGAGTCACGTACCGGCTGACCAACGCCGTCGTCCGTGATCCACCCAGAGCGCCAAACTCGACCTGCTCTGCAAGACCGGGGCAGGGCTGCAATATGATTTTCGCCGTATGTGAAAACCGCGCGATGAGCCGGCGCAGCCTGACGCTTGCCAGCGTTCGGGTCGTCGCCAGAATTGCAATCACGCCGGATTTCGTGACGCTTACTGCAGGCTTCACTGCCGGTTCGATGGCCACGACGGGAATCGCGTATCGGCGGCGCAGCACATCGACCGCTACAGCAGTCGCAGTGTTGCAGGCAATTACGACAGCCCTTGCTTCGAGCTCGATGAAGCGCTGCATCGCGAACTCGGCCCGCGCCATGACGTAATGCTCGTCTTTATCGCCGTATGGCGCCCAGCCGGAGTCCGCGAGATAAATGAGATCTTCGGCAGGCATGGCAGCCCGGATTTCACGGAGCACCGATAAGCCGCCGACGCCGGAATCGAACACGCCTATGGCGTTCACCGGCGCTTCACCTGCGCTTCGTCCCATCAGCACACGATTGCGTTTGCCGCGAAGGTGCGTCTGCCGGGGACGGCGATCCGCGGCTCGCGGCCGCAGCGCCTATTCAGGCTTGAGCCCGGCCGCTTTGGTTACCTTGGCCCACTTGTCCACGTCGCGCTTGATGAGCTTGGTGAACTCTTCTGACGTGCTTCCTACGGGTTCTGCGCCGTCGGCGGCAAGCTTGTCGCGCACGTCCGGGCTCTGCAGCGCCTGCGCGATGTCTTTCTGAAGCTTTGCGATGATGGATGCGGACACGCCTGCAGGCGTCATGACGCCGTTCCACGAGACCGCCTCGAAACCGGGTACTCCGGACTCTGCGATAGTCGGCAGCTCCGGCATGGCGACCGAACGCTTGGCGCTCGATACGGCAAGGCTGCGCAGTCGGCCCGTCTTCGCATGGGGCGCGACGGCGAGCACGGTCGGGAACATGAACTGAAGCTGTCCTGCAATGAGATCAGTCAGCGCGGGAGCGCCACCGCGATACGGAACGTGCACCATGTTCGTCTTGGTCACGAGGCGAAAGTGCTCGACGGCAAGATGACCGCCGCTGCCGCTACCCGGCGACCCGAAATTGAGCGTTCCGGGTTTCGCTCGAGCAAGCGCGAGAAACTCTTTGACGTTGTGCGCGGGCACGGAAGGATGCACGACCAGGACGTAGGGCTGAAACGCAGTCTGCGTCACCGGCGTGTGGTCCTTCAGCGTCTCGTAAGGCAGTTTCTTGTGCAGCGATGGATTGATCGAGTAGCTGGCGGAGGCGAGCAGCAGCGTATAGCCGTCCGGCGGCGCCTTTGCTGCGAGATCGGTGCCGAGGATCGTGGCCGCGCCGGGACGGTTGTCGACGACGACCTGCTGCCCCCACATTTCCGTAAGCTTGTACGCGATGCCGCGTGCGACCACATCGCTGCCGCCTCCGGCCGCAAACGGCACGATCAATCGAACCGGGCGCGTCGGATATTGCTGTGCCGATGCGGTCGTCAGGGGCAGAAACGTCGCCGCAACACAGCCCACAGTGGCGAACGCGGTCGCACAGCGGCGAAGAGGCGTGCGTGATTTTTTTCGAACAGGCGACATCAAGTCTCCTCCTCAGATGAAATAGGTCTTCTCGCCGAGTCTCGTGATTCAGTTGGCCTTCAGTCCGGCCGCCTTGACCACCGTGCGCCACTTGTCGATTTCGTGTCTGATGAATCGGCCGAACTCGGCAGCGGTCGTGGGCGCCGCCTCCGCGCCTTGCGCCTCGAAGCGCTGACGCACATCGGGCGTGGACAGTATGCGGACGATGTCGATGTTCAGGCGTTGTATGACAAAGCGCGGGGTTTTGGCCGGTACGAGCACGCCGTTCCATGCCGTCGTTTCCACTGCAGGATAACCCGACTCGGCCATGGTCGGGACGTCGGGCAATGCGGCAACGCGCTTGCGCACGGTCACTGCAAGCGAGCGCAATTTGCCGGCCTTGATGTGCGGCAACAGGGCGAGAACGGTTCCGAACGACATCTGAACCTGTCCGGCAACGAGATCGCCGAGCGCCTGCCCGGTGCCTTTGTAAGGAATGTGCGTGATGTCGGTTTGCGTCACCATCTTGAACAGCTCGCCGGCGAGATGCGGCGAGCCTCCCGTGCCGGAGGACGCAAAATTGAGCGTGCCGGGCTTCGCTTTGGCGAGAGCCACCAGCTCTTTCACGTTCTGTGCCGGCAGCGCAGGGTGTACGACGAGCGTATTGGGCGCGAGTGACACCAGGCTCACGGGCTCGAAGTCGCGTATCGGATCGAACGGGAGATTGCGATACAAGCTCGGGTTGACGGCGAAGTTGCTGGAGCTCCCCATGACCATCGTGTAGCCATCCGGTGCCGCACGTGCAGCAAGCTCGGCGCCGATGTTGCCACCGCCGCCCGATCGGTTATCGACGACGACTTGATGGCCGAGGCTCGAGGAGAGCTCCACCGCGAGCGAACGCGCAGCGATGTCGACGCTGCCGCCGGGCGCGAGCGGAACGATGAAGCGTATGGGTCGCGTGGGATATGGGCCGGTGTCGGCACAGCGTCCGTCCGGAATCGCGCCGCCCAGCATCGCGACCGCGAGGGCGGAGCACAGTGAAACAACCCGCATGAAGCTCCCCGTTATTCGTTTCTTCTTGTGACCGACATTCCCGACGGGTCGCGTTGCGAGATACTCGCGCAATCCACGCGCCGGGCCTCCTTCCAGAGCGGACGACGGACATTGCCAAATCGCCGCCGTCTTGCATGGCGCCCCAAAGTGTATGCGTGCCGCCTTAGTTCAGGAAGAACGGTTTTGTTATAATTTGAGAAGATTTTCTTCTCAATCAGCAGCTCTTCTCATTCAGCAGCTTTTCGTGAAGCTTCAGCAACTGCGGTATCTGTGTGAAATCGTCGATCGCGGGCTGAACGTCTCCCGCGCCGCAGCTGCCCTCCATACTTCCCAGCCGGGTGTCAGCAAGCAGATTCGGCTGCTCGAGGAAGAGCTCGGCGTCGTTCTCCTCGAGCGTCGGAATACGCGCGTGACAGGCCTCACCGACGCGGGACGCATATTGCTGCCGGCGATGCGGCAAATGCTGCTCGACGCCGACAATCTGCGCAAGCGCGCCCGAGACGCCGCGCATCCTACGCAATCGAAGCTCGTCATCGCATCGACTCACACTCACGCGCGGTATGTGCTGCCCGCGATGTTCCGGCGCTTCGTGCAGCGTTATCCGCACGTCGCCATTCACATGCGGCAGGGAAGCATGGAGCGCATTGCAGAGCTCCTGACGAGCGGCGAGGCGGACATCGGAGTGACGACGCGCCCGGCCGAGCGACTGCCCGGGATCGCGATGACGGAGTGCTACCGCCTCGGGCAGAGCATCATCACGCCGCCCAACCATCCGCTGCTCGTCAAGCGCGGCAAGCTGTCGTTCCAGGATCTGTTGCCGTATCCGATCATCACGTACGACGAGCGCTTCAGTCTCGGCCGGGCCGTCCGCGACGGCTTTGCCGCGCGCGGGCTCGAGCCCAACATCGCCATCCGGGCGATCGACTCCGACGTCATGAAAGCGTACGTCGAAGCGGGTTTCGGCATCGCGGTGCTGGTGCGTGTGGCTTACAGTCGGGCGCAGGACCGGGGTTTGAGAGCGATCCCGGCCACACACCTTTTCGGCGAAAGCGTCTGCTGCGCAATGACCATGGAGGGCCGGCATCTCGAGCGCCACGCTCGCGACTTCATCAGCCTCATGCAGTCGGTCGCCGTGCCGGGAATTTCCCGTTCCGCGAAGTGAGGTTGATAACTTCACGGAATGAAATGATAACGAAACTGTTCTTCCGCGCCTAAGAGGCGCCGCGTAAACTTCGCGATCGCAGGCGGGAGGCGCCGACGACGCGAGGCCGCTCGCTATTCGCGTCGCGTGTGGAGCAGCATGGCTGGAGTGGAAGAATGGATTTCAAGCTGAACGAGCAGCAGCAACTCCTGCGCGACGGTGCGCAGAAGCTTGCCCGGGAGCTTTTCAAGGACCGCGCCGCACGGTGGGATCAGAACGCCGAGGTGCCGTGGGAGAACATCAAGCTCCTCGGCGAGCAGGGCTACCTGGCACTGCTCATTCCCGAGGAATACGGCGGCTCCGGCGGCAATATCATGGACCTCGTTCTCGTGCTCGAGCAGTTTGGATGGGCGTGCGTGAGCACCACGATGTACGTGTTCAGCTCCAACGTGCACGCCAATCGTATCGCGCAGCTCGGCACCGACGCGCACAAGAAGAAGTATCTGCCGCGCATCGCGACCGGCGAAATCCTCCCGTGCCATGCGATGAGCGAGCCGCAGGCGGGCTCCGATGCGAATCGTCTGCGTACCAGCGCCGTACGCGACGGCGACCATTATGTCGTCAACGGGACGAAATGCTGGATTTCCCGCGGGGCCGTGTCGCACGTGGCGCTGGTCGACGTGGTCTTCAAGGACGAAGAGAAGTCTCCCAAGGGACTGCTCATTATCGACCGCGACACACCGGGATTCGAGATCGGCCGCGTCGAATCCATGATGGGACACCGCGGCAGCCCGTCGACCGAGCTCATATTCCGCGACTGCCGCGTTCCCGTGGGCAATCGCATGGCGCACGGCGACTTCAGCGCGTCGCTGATGTCGATGAGCCTTTCCCGCTGCTGCAATTCCGCGATCGCTCTCGGTGTCGCGCAGCGTGCGTACGACGAGGCCGTCGCTTACGTCCAGGAGCGAGAGGCATTCGGCAAGCATCTGTCCGATTTTCAGGGCTTGCGCTGGATGATCGCGGACATGATGGTGAAGCTCGATGCTGCCCGATTGCTGATCTACCGGGCGGCAGCGAACGCCACGGCTGGATTCCCTTCGGAGACCGAAGCCGCCATCGCGAAGACGTTCGCGAACGAGGCGGCGCTTGCCGTCGTGTCCGACGCCATGCAGCTGTTCGGGGCGAACGGCTATTCCGCCGCGTATCCGATGGAGCGGTTGTATCGGGACGTGCGCGGGTTCGCGATCGCCGGCGGCACCACGCAGATCCAGCGCAACCTGATCGCGCGCAAGGCGCTCGGCCGGCGCAAGTACTAGAAGCGATCTCAAAACAAATGTAACCACTGATAAACACAGATAAACACTGTCAACAACGAAGAAGCTCCCTGTGGTTACCGATCTGTGTTCATCAGTGTTCATCTGTGGTTCCTAACATTTGTTCTTTTGAGCTGAGCTGTAGAAACTGACGGAGGACGCAATGATCACGGAGAAACTGGCGCGTTTCGTCGTCGAAACGCCAATCGACGACATTCCCGCATCGGTTCTGGACGGCGCTCGCGACGCGCTCATAGATACTATCGGCGTTGCGATCGCGGGCACGCTAGAGCCCATAGCCGACATTGCCGTGGCATGGGTGCGCGACGCCGGTGCGAAACGCCAGGCCACGTTCTGGGGACAGCCGCTGGGCACGTCTCCCGCCGAAGCCGCATTCGTCAACGGCATGTGCGCGCATGCGCTCGACTTCGACGACAGCCTGCCCAGCCTGCGCGGTCATCCCAGTCCCACGATGGTGCCCGCGGCGCTTGCGGTCGCCGAAGTCGTGCGCGCACCGGGTGCCGAGCTGCTGGCCGCGCACGCTCTGGGACTCGAGATCGCCGGCAAGATCGGTCGCGCCATGGGACACGGACATTACCTGAGAGGCTGGCACTCGACGGCGACGATAGGCGCGTTTTCGTGCACCGCCGCCGCGGCCCGCCTGTGGAAACTCGACGTGCCGCAGCTGCGCGCGGCGTGGGGGCTTGCCGCCTCGCAGATGAGCGGGCTCGTGCGTAACTTCGGCACGATGACCAAGCCTTTCCATGCCGGCCATGCGGCGCGGACGGGCGTGCTCTCCGCCTGGATGGCAAAGCACGGCTTCACGGCGCACGACGGCATTTTCGACGGCAAGAGCAACGTGCTCGACACCTATGCAGGGGAAGATGGCGCTTCGCTTGCCGACGTGGTGCAGAGCCTCGGCGCTCCGTGGGAGATGACGGAGCCGGGCATTTACGTGAAGCGCTGGCCGTGCTGCTATTGCAATCACCGGCCCATCGGCGGACTGCTGCAGCTGATCCAGATGCACGGCATCAAGCCGGACGAGGTCAACGCCATCGAGATCGGATTTCCGCCTGGATCGGACACTGCGCTGGTGAGCCGGAACCCGATGACGGGGCTCGAAGGCAAGTTCAGCATCGAGTACGTCGCGGCGGCCACCATGCTGGATGGAAAGCTCACGCTCGAGACCTTCACGGATGCGATGGTGCAGCGTCCTGCCGTGCGCGCGATGATGGCGAAGACGCGCCGGTATCGTATCGAGGACGAGGGAACCTTCTCCGGTGTGGTGGGCTACAACGACGTCGCCATCGATACGACGCGCGGGCGCTTCGAGATGCGCGTGGACAAGGTGCCCGGTTCGCCGGCGGCGCCGATGACGGCCGACGATCGTGTCGAGAAGTTCATGGACTGCGCCGGTCGGGTTCTGGGCACGCCGCGCGCCAAGCGTCTTCTTCGCCTATTGCAGCGCTGCAACGATCTTGCCGATGCCCGCCAGATTCCCTTGGCTACCGTGCCGAAGCGATCCTCGAAAACGCGAGAGGTGTCGCTCGTGACGAGCGCAGCATGACGGCAGTCGAGCAGCGCACATTGCCGGGCGCGCTGGCGGGGCTGCGGGTAGTGGAGATCGCGAGTCCGCTCACGCAGTATTGCGGGAAGATGTTCGCCGAGATGGGCGCCGACGTGATTCTCATCGAGCCGCCCGGAGGCAGCCGGCTGCGCGACGTGCCGCCTTTCATAGACGATCAGCCCGGGCCGAATCGTAGCCTTGCGTACAACTATTTCAACACCAGCAAGCGCGCCATCACGCTGGACTTGGGGCACAGCCGAGGCCGCAAGCTGTTTCGCGAGCTTGCGCGGACCGCCGATCTCGTGCTCGAGGGCGAGAAACCGGGTACGCTGTCGCGCTGGGAATGCGGTTACGGCGATCTCGTGAAGGTGAAGCCCGATATCGTCGTAACGAGCATCACGGGATTCGGCCAGACCGGCCCATACGCGCAGTACGAGACCGAGGACCTCATCGCGCTCGCCACCGGCGGCTTCCTCTACCTCGGAGGCTTTCCGGACGCCGAGCCGGTCGGTGCGTACGGCAACCAGGCCTATCTCGGCGCCGGAATGTACGGCGCAGTGGCTGCCATGCTCGCGCTCACCAACGCCGAAATCACCGGCGAAGGCGAGCACGTCGACGTGTCCATGCAGGAATGCATGGTGATGGCGATGGAGACCGCCGTTCAGTTCTACGATCTCGAGGGAAAGATCCGCAAGCGCCACGCGGGCGAGCAGCGCTTCGCCGGCACCGCGGTGTTCGAGTGCAACGACGGTTACGTTTACATGATGGCGTCCGGCATAGGCGCGAACAAGTTCTGGCCCATCACCCTGCAGTGGATGATCGACGAGAAGGTGGACAACGTAGAGCGCCTCATGGGCGAGGAGTGGCACCGGCCCGAGTACGTCATTACCGAAGAGGCCAAGCGAATCTTCGCCGAAGTCTTCGGCCCCTGGGCGAAGTCGAAGAGCAAAAGCTACATCTTCGAGGAAGGGCAGCGGCGTCACATACCCCTTGCCGCCATCAACACCGTAGCGGACCTGCTGACGAGCAAGCAGCTCGCACACCGCAAGTTCTTCGTCGATGTGATGCATGGCGAGACCGGCAAGGTGCTGCGCATGCCGGGCGCGCCGTACCAACTGACCGGCACTCCCTGGCGGCTGCGTAATGCAGCGCCTTCCATCGGGCAGGACAATCCCGCGGTCTACGCTGAACTGGGCTTGCCTCCCGAGGAGATCGCGAAGCTCGCCGGCGAGGGGGTGATATGAGCGCACGCATGCCGCTCGAAGGGGTCCGGGTCACCGATTTCACTTGGATAGGCGCGGGCTCGTATGCGAGCAAGATCCTCGCTGATTTCGGTGCCGACGTGGTGAAGATCGAAAGCAGCAAGCGGGTCGATTCGCTGCGGCTTGCGCCGCCGTACAAGGACGGGATACGGGGCGTCAACCGCAGCGGCTATTTCGCCGATCGCAACACGAGCAAGCGCAGCATCACGCTCGACATGAAACATCCCGAGGCGCTGGGGCTGGTGAAGCGGCTCATCGCGAAGAGCGACATCATCGCCAACAATTTCACCCCCGGCGTGATGGACCGCTTCGGGCTCGATTACGATTCGGTCCGCCGCGTTCGCCCGGACATCATCTATCTCAGCATGTCGATGCAGGGAGCCACCGGCCCCCAGAGCGGTTACCTGGGGTACGGGTCGAGCATGGCGTCCGTTACCGGGTTTCAGTACCTCACCGGGCTGCCGGGACGCGAGCCGGCCGGCACCGGGACCAACTATCCCGATCACGTCCCCAACCCGTGTCACGCGGCGTTCGCCGTTCTCGCCGCGCTGAGGCATCGCCGCCGTACAGGAGAAGGACAGCGTATCGACATCGCGCAAACCGAGCCGACGATAGCGCTCCTCGGCCCCGCCATACTGGATCTCACGGTGAACGGCAGGCTGCAGCAGCCGCGCGGCAACGATCATGTGACCGCCGCGCCGTATGGCGTTTACCGGTGTCGTGGCGACGATCGCTGGATCGCCATCTGCGTGATGAACGACGACCAATGGAACTCGTTGCGCGCCGTCCTCGGCAATCCGGCGTGGATGGAAGACCCCGTCTGGCAACGTCAACAGAATCGTCACGATCATCGCGCGATGCTCGCCGGGAAGCTCAACGCCGAGACCGCAAACTGGGTGGCAGAGGAGCTGATGCAGGCATTGCAGTCGCGCGGTGTCCCGGCGGGAGTGGTCGAAACCGCAGAAGACGTCATCAAGCACGATCCGCAGCTCGCGCATCGCAACCACTGGATCTCGCTCGATCATCCCGAGATGGGCCGCACCCTGTACAACGCGCCGCCCTTCCGCTGCACCCGCACGCCCGTTGGACTGTCCAAACCCGCGCCGCTGCTCGGTGAGCATACCCGGGAAATCTGCCGCGAGCTGATGGACCTGTCCGAAGAAGAGATCCAGCGCTTCGAAGCGGCTGGCGTATTCGTTTAGTGCCGGAGAAAAACGCATGGCATCCGTTGAAGTGACGGTCGAGAACCGTGTAGCCACGATCACGTTGAACCGACCGGAGGC
>JBLNBW010000245.1:0-3927 GCA_050260255.1 Rhodospirillaceae bacterium
CGTGCTCGGGCCCGAGCACGCCGGCGTGCTGGCGCGCGACGGCTTCGACAAGCAGAAGATCCGCGAGTACATCTTCCGGCATGCGCGCGTTCCGCTGTCGCGCTTCCCGGAGCGAACGGTGCGCGGCTTGAAGCACCGGCGTTCCCGGTGGTTCGAGGAAGGCGGCGATGCCGAGCACATCGGCGTTGCGGATCATCCCTCGCACATCAGCATCGTGGTCGCGGGGGGCGCCGGCATTCATTCGCAATTCGTGCCGACGTCGTTCAGCTATCATCCGGTGACGCGGAAAGTGAGGACGGCCTGAGCGGGCTGCAGGTCCGCACGATCGGAAGGAGGAGGATGAAGCGTCGTTTCGCAGCACTCGTCTGTATCGCCGCCGGCGCGTGGCTCGGAGCCACGGCCGACGCGCAGCCGCAGGGTCCGTATGCGTCGAAGCCGATACGGTTGATCTCGCCGTTCGCGCAAGGGCGGCGCACCGGCTCTCGGCGAGGGGGTTGGTGTTGGGGCGGAGACGGGGCGCGGCCGCCCGGATGGATGCGACGACTTGCAACCGCCCTTGCTACTGCCACCGGTGCTTTGGCATTCGCTGTGTCGTCAGCGTCGCTTGCTCAGACGTATCCGACGAAGCCGATACGGTTGATCTCACCATTTGCGCCGGGCGGCGGCGCATCGATCATGGCGCGCTACATCGGCCAGGAGCTCACCGAAGCCTGGGGGCAGTCGGTCGTCGTGGACAACCGCGGCGGAGGCGGCGGTGTCATCGGGACCGAGATGGCGGCTCGTGCGCTGCCGGACGGGTATACGCTCGTCATGGCGACCGCCAGCACGATCGCGGTCAATCCCGTCGTGTCGAAAGTGCCGTTCGATCCCATCAAGGACTTCACGCCGATCGTCCACACCTCGACCGTGCCGCTCGTGCTCGTCGTGCATGCGTCTCTGCCGGTGAAGTCCGTCAAGGAGTTGATCGGCTATTCCCGCGATCCCCAGGCGAAATTGAATTACGCCTCGTCGGGCGAGGGGACGATCAGTCATCTTTCGGGCGAGCTCTTCAAGAGCATGACGGGCGCAGTGCTCGTGCATGTGCCGTACAAAGGCGGCGGTCAGGCGGTCATCGATTTGGTCGCCGGTCACGTGCAGACGGGTTTCGTCAACATCCTCGAAGCCTTGCCGCACGTGAACTCCGGGCGGCTGCGTGGGCTTGCGGTATCCACCGCGAGCCGTTCGGCCGTAATGCCCAATACGCCCACGGTGGCGGAGAGCGGCGTGCCGGGATTCGAAGTGACGCAGTGGAGCGGGGTGCTGGCGCCCGCCGGCCTGCCTGCGGCGATCGCCACACAGCTCAATCGCGAGATCGGCCGCATCCTGGCGAAGCCCGAGATGCGCGAACGTCTGCTTGCGAGCGGCGCGGATCCCGGCGGCGGACCGCCCGAGAAGTTTGCCGCGCTGATCAGGAGCGACATCGCGAAGTGGAGCAAGCTCGCGCGCTCGCTCAAGCTCGACGCGCGGCACTAACGCGAAACCGAGGAAGACTCATGAATATCCATCGAACGGAAACAATAGCCGGCGTGACGGTGTGCCTGCCCACCGGCGACGCGGACGTCGCGCCGAAGATGCTCGCGCCGCGGCTCGCGACCTTGCAACGCAAGCGCGTCGGCATCCTCGACAACTGCAAGGAATTCGCGGACATCGTATTGCGGGGTGTGGCGGAGGTGCTGCGCCGCGACTACGGCGCGGAGGTGCGCTTCTGGCGCAAGTCATATCTCGGCATACCGTCGCCGTACGCGGACGAGATGGCCGCGCAATGCGACGCGGTGGTGAACGGCGTCGGGCACTGAGGCTCCTCGACCCCCTGGACCGCGCGTGACGCGGTCGCACTCGAAGACCTCGGCGTTCCGACCGTGACGGTCGTGAGCACAGCGTTCGCGCCGCTCGCCCAGGTGACGGGCATCGGCACGGGCCAGGCGAGCCTGCCGGTAGTCGTCGTGCCGCACCCCGTCGGCGATCCCGACGAAAGCGTGATCGAACGGCGCGGCATCGACATCGCCGCAGCCTGCGTTCACGCGCTCACTACGCCGGCGGATGTGCTCACGCGCGAATATGCGGCGATGCAGTTTCCGCTGCCCGAAGCGGTGATGCCGCGATGAACGGACTCACACTCGATACCGTGTCGGCGGACGCCGCGTACGACGCGATCAACGACTATTTCTACGAGCGCGGCTGGACGGATGGTCTGCCCATCGTGCCGCCGACCGAGGAGCGCGTGCGGACCATGCTGACCGGCATGCCGTGGCGCGACGGCGACGAGCTGGTTGCGGTGGTGCCGCCGCAGATGGGGCGCGCGACGCTGCGCCAGGTCGCGATCAACGCCGTGATGGCCGGATGCAAGCCGGAGTACCTGCCGGTGATCGTCGCAGCGCTCGAGGCGATCATTCAACCCGAATACGGTCTCTCGCATCGTCAGACGACGACGCACGCTGGTGCGCCGCTCATCATCGTGAACGGCCCGATCGTGCAGCGGTTGCGCATCAACTGCGGTCGCGGCGTGTTCGGTCCCGGCTGGCGTGCAAACGCGACCATCGGACGCGCGCTGCGCCTCGTGCTGGTCAACGTCGGCGGCGCAGGCCCGCTGGTCGATGCCTCGCAGACGGGGCATCCGGGCAAATACACGTACTGCATCGCCGAGTACGAGGCGGCGAATCCGTGGGAGCCGCTGCACGTGGAGCGCGGATTCCGGCGGGACGAGAGCGTCGTGACGGTAGTCAATGCCGAGGCGCCTCACAGCATGACGGAGAATGTGCAGACGGATCCGGACGAAATCGTCCGCACCTTCGCCTCGTGCATGGCAACACTCGGCGTGAACAACCTGTACTCGCAAGGCCATCCGATCCTCGTGCTCGGCGTGGAGCACGCGCAGCATCTCGCCGCCGCCGGCTGGAGCAAGCGCGACCTTCAGCAGGCGCTGTTTGAGCGGGCGCGGCAGCCATGGGGGCTCATGAAGAATCGCGGCAAGTCGAAAGGCCCACGCTTCCCGGAATTCGTCGACAAGAACGACGACAGCTCGACGGTGCCGATCGTGCGTGCGCCCGAAGATCTCATCGTGGTGATCGCCGGCGGCGCCGGTGGCAAGTCGATGTTCCTGCCGACTGCGGGCGGGCAGAGCTTGAGCGTATCCCGCGTCATCGAGACTGGACGATGAAGATGAGCCGTAATCGTAGTGTCGTGCTCGCGTGCTGTCTTGCCATCCTGCCGGCGAGCGCGATCGCACAGACCTATCCCGCAAGGCCGGTGCGCCTGATCGTGCCGTTTGCGCCCGGCGGCGGGTCGGATCTCGTGGGCCGCATGCTGGCGCAGAAGCTTTCCGTCGCGCTCGGCCAGCAGGTCGTCGTCGACAACCGCGGCGGCGCGGGCGGTCGGATCGGTACCGAACTCGCCGCGAAAAGTCCGGCCGACGGCTACACGCTGCTGCTCGCGACGAGCAGCGTGATGGTCACCGCGCCGGCGTTGTACTCGCGTCTGCCGTTCGACATGCCGAAGAGCTTCTCGCCGATCTCGCTGCTCGCGACGACGGCGTATGCGCTGGTCGTGCATCCGTCGGTGCCCGCGAGGACCGTGCGCGAGCTCGTGGCGCTGGCGAAAGCGAGGAGCGGCGGCTTGACGTACGCTTCATCCGGCACCGGTGGCCCCGCGCATCTTGCCGGCGCGTTGCTCGGGAGTCTCACCCATGCGCCGCTTACCCACGTGCCGTACAAAGGCAGCGGACCCGGCACGCTCGCGGTGATGGGCGGCGAGACCGATTTCATGTTCAGCAACATTCTGCCGGCGTTGCCGGCATTGAAGAGCGGACGGCTCCGTGTGCTCGGGGTGACGAGCACGACGCGCAGCGGCATCCTGCCGCAGGTGCCGACGATCGCGGAATCCGGCGTGCCG
>JBLNBW010000246.1:0-16927 GCA_050260255.1 Rhodospirillaceae bacterium
ACGCCGGTCTGCAGTGCGGTGAACACTTCGGAGAATTTCATCGGGCTGGGATTCGCGCCGTACGCCTGGAACATCTTCACGCGCCATTTGCCTTCCGGCACCCGCAGCTTGATGCCCTGTAGATCTGCCGGGACTTTGATGGGACGCTTGTTGTTGGTCACATGGCGATAGCCGTTCTCCCACACCGCGACGATCTTGAGTCCGCGCTTCTCGGCTTCCGGTGCGAGCTTGGGCCATACCACCTCCTTCTCGATGGCCTGCATGTGATTGCGGTCCTTCACCAGATACGGCATTTCGAAGATGCCGAAGGCGTCGACCTCGGAGGACATCACCGTCGACGGCAGCGCGAGGTCCACCGTGCCAAGCTTGAGCTTCTGCAAGAGCTCCTTGTCACCGCCGAGCTGGCTCGAGCCGAACACGACCACTTTCGCTTTGCCGCCGAGCTTCGCGTTCGCCTTGCGCGCGAATTCTTCGGCCGACTTGGCGAACAGCGAGCCCGGCTCACCGACGTGGCCGAACTTGATTTCGGTTTGCGCCGCGACCTCATGCGCGAGCAACGCGGCGGCAAGCAATGCGAACGTTCTGAGTTTCATGTGCTCCTCCTTGTTGGGTGGCTCTCGGTGTGCCTTACTGCTGCGGAATTTTGGCGGAACGGACGACGTCTGCCCACTTCTCGGTTTCCGACTTGAGCTTCGCCGCAAACTCCTCCGGCGTGGTCGGCATGACTTCCATGCCCTGGCCATCGAAGCGCTGCTCCACGTCGGGCGCGTGCAGTTGTGCGACGGTCGCCTGATTGAGCTTCGCCACGATCGCGCGCGGCGTGCCGGCCGGTGTAAGCAGGCCATACCACGTTCCGTAATTGAAGCCGGGCAAGCCGCTTTCGGCTATCGTCGGCACGTCGGGGAGCGTGCGTGCGCGCTTCGTCGTGGTGACGCCGAATGAACGCAGGCGCCCTGCTTTCACGTGCGGCAGCGCGGAGGCAAACGTGGACATGAAGGTCGACACTTCGTTGCCGAGCAGCGCGGTGATCGCCGGTCCGGTGCCCTTGTATGGCACGTGAATCATGTCGATCTTGAGCGACATGGTGAGCAACGCCATGGCGAGGTGCGTGCCGGAGCCGAGACCGGCGGAGGCATACGTGAGCTTGCCCGGCTCGGCCTTCGCGAGCGCGACGAGCTCCTGCAGCGTCTTAGCCCGCAGCGAAGGATGCGCGACCAGTATGTTGGGCTGCTCGCACACCAGCGATACCGGCGCGAGATCGCGCAGCACGTTGTACGGCAGTTTCTTGTACAGCGCGGTATTGAAGGCGAGGCTGATGTTGCCGAGCAGCGTCGTGTAGCCGTCCGGGGTCGCCTTCGCGGCGATGTCGGTGCCTACGCTGCTGCCGGCGCCGGGGCGGTTGTCGACGACCACTTGCTGACCGAGCGCTCGGCTTAAGCCGTCCGCAAGAATGCGTCCCGCGATGTCCGAGCCGCCGCCCGGTGCAAACGGAACGACCATGCGTATCGGCCGCGCCGGATAATCGACTGCCGCCGCAAGCTGCGGCGGGAGGCCCATCAGAACGGCAGCCATGACGCCGCGCGCGTAGATGCTCATCCCACTCCTCCTCGCGATGTCGAGTCACCGCGCACGGGGCGGACGGCATTTAACGCAGATTGCCGCCGGCGCGCGCATTGGACGACGGGCAGGAGGAGCTATGTGTGCCGCCGGGACGCGGCGCTATCGCATTGCGCCGCCGCGCATAACGCAGCACCGCAACGACCGTAGTCCCAGCTGCTGCTTCCTCCTCCGTGGTGTGCGGCCGGCACAGCGATCTACGCCGCTTGCGGGCCGCACGGACCAAACTTATCACGTTTTTCCCGTCGAAGGAGCGAATGGCGCGAGCCGAGCTTTCCGCCGCTTGAGCCGTCGTACTGAGGCGATCGCGAGAGTGCACGCCTCACAGCGCGAAAAACACGAGGCCGAAGACGCCAAAATCCGATGGCTGCGCTTCACGCGGCGGCGCGGGCGGCAGTCTTGGACTGGGCGTGGACGGGCGCGGCGAGGTACTCCATGGCGGCTGCGACGCCCCCTTTCTTGTGCGGCAGACCGGCAATCTCCAGGCTCATTTCCACACCGGCCAGCGTGCCGAGCAGCGTGAGGTCGTTGAAGTCGCCGAGATGCCCGATGCGGAATACCTTATCCGCCAGCTTGCCGAGACCGCTGCCGAGCGACATGTCGAAGCGGTCGAGCACCACTTTGCGGAACGCCACTTCGCTGTGTCCTGCGGGCATCAGCACCGCGGTAAGCGAGCTCGAGTACTCGGCGGGCTCCTGGCAGAGGATTTCCAGGCCCCAGGCGCGCACCGCGCGGCGGGTCGCTTCGGCGTGGCGGTCGTGACGCTTGAACACGTTCGCGAGCCCCTCTTCGTCGACGAGCATCTTCAGCGCTTCGTGCAGTCCGTACAGCAGGTTGGTCGCCGGCGTGTACGGGAAGAAGCCGTTCTTGTTCGGTCCGAGCATTTCCTCCCACGACCAGTAGGAGCGCGGGAGCTTTGCGCTCTTGCCCGCCGCCAGCGCTTTGTCCGACACGGCGTTGAACGAAAGACCCGGCGGCAGCATCAGCCCTTTTTGCGAGCCCGCGACGGTCACGTCCACGCCCCATTCGTCGTGCCGGTAGTCGATGGACGCAAGCGACGAAATCGTGTCGACCATGAACAGCGCCGGATGCTTGGCATTGTCGATCGCCTTGCGCACGAGCGGTATGCGTGAAGTGACGCCGGTCGACGTCTCGTTGTGCACCACGCACACGGCCTTGATTTCGTGCTTCGTGTCGGCGGCGAGGCGCGCCTCGATCGCCGCCGGATCCGCGCCATGGCGCCAGTCGCCCGCGATGAATTCAGGCTGCAAGTTGAGACGCTTGGCCATGTTCTGCCACAGCGTCGCGAAGTGGCCGGTCTCGTACATCAGCACCCGGTCGCCCGGCGAGAGCGTGTTCACCAGCGCGGCTTCCCACGCACCGGTGCCGGACGCCGGAAATATGAGCACCGGCTGCGCCGTCTGAAATACGGTTTTCAGCTTTTCGAGCACTTCCTTCCCGAGACGTTGGAACTCCGGCCCGCGATGGTCTATGGTGGGCCGGTCGATCGCGCGCAGGACGCGCTCCGGAACATTGGTCGGACCGGGGATCTGCAGAAAGTGGCGGCCGGCAGCGTAAGCCATGGCGGTATCCTCGTGGGGGTCGTAGAGTGGACACATGGTATGCCGCGCAAAGCCACACGGCAACATTTTTGTATGCAAAGTTATAGTTAGTGTGCGCCAGCTCCATTGCGTGATGGCGGCTTTCTGCTGTTTTGGTTGACGTTTATGACGCCGTTCGTCAAGCTTGACGAGCCTTAGATGCATACAAACATGGACACGACGCACCACGCACCCGCTACCGAAACCGCTTCCCCGCCCTCCCCCCGGCTGCTGCACGAAGAGGGTGTGGACCGGCTGCGGGAGCTGATCATGCGCGGCGATCTTGCGCCGGGAACCAAGCTCAACGAGCGCGTCCTGTGCGAGCAGCTCGGCATTTCGCGCACGCCGCTGCGCGAAGCCTTGAAGTACCTGGCCTCCGAAGGTCTGGTCGAGTTGCTGCCGAACCGGGGTGCGATCGTCGCGCCGCTCGAGCCCGCGCGCCTGCAGCAGATTTTCGCAGTGCTTGAAGCGCTCGAAGGACTTGCCGGCGAGCTTGCCTGCCGCAACGCCACCGAAGATCAGCTACGCGAAATCCGCGCCCTGCACTTCGAGATGCTCGCGCATCACGCGCGGCACGAGCTCGCCGAGTATTTCCGCTGCAATCAGGAAATCCACATCCGGATCGTCGAGGCGACCGGCAACGAGCCGCTTGCACAGATCTATCGCGCGCTCAACGCCAACGCGCGCCGGGCACGTTACATGGCGAACCTTTCGCAGGAGCGCTGGGACAAAGCGGTGGAGGAGCATAACGACATTCTGGACGCGCTCACGCGCCGCGATGCCGCGCGGCTGCAGCGGCTGTTGCGCGAGCACCTGGAAAACAAGCTCACGCTGGTGATGGAAGCGCTCGCCACGCAGGGACAGGGAGGTGCAAAGTGAGCTCACTCGCCGACCGGTTGCGCCGCGAGATGCGCGGCGAGGTGTTGTTCGATGCGGGCTCGCGCGGCCGCTACTCGACCGACGCGTCCATCTACCAGATCGAGCCGCTAGGCGTCGTCGTTCCCGCAGATGAAGAAGACGCGCGCATCGCCCTCGACATCGCACGCGAAGCGGGCGTGCCGGTGCTGCCGCGGGGCGGCGGCACCTCGCAGTGCGGGCAGACGGTGGGTGCCGCGCTCGTGCTCGACCTCTCGAAGCATCTCGACGGCATCGTCGCACTCGACAAGGAAGCACGCACGGTGACCGTGCAGCCGGGCGTGGTGCTGGACCGTCTGAACGCGTATCTCAAGCCGCACGGCCTGTGGTACCCCGTCGACGTGTCGACGAGCGCACAGGCCACGCTCGGCGGCATGGCGGGCAACAACTCGTGCGGGTCGCGCTCCATCGAATACGGCAACATGGTGCATAACGTGCTAGGCATCGACGCCGTCATGCCGGACGGTGCGCGCTATCGGTTCAGCGAGGTGCCGAGCGATCTCAACCGCGTCGAAGGCCCGCCGGGCTATGTGGACCTCGTGCGCAAGGTTCGCGCAATCGCGCAGCGCGAAGCCGAGGAGATCGAGCGCCGCTATCCCAAGCTGCTGCGCCGCGTGGGCGGGTACAACCTCGACATGATGCTGCCGGAGAGCTTCAACATGGCGCATCTGCTGGTCGGCTCGGAAGGCACGCTCGCGTACTCGGAGCGCCTGCACCTCAAGCTTTCGCCGCTGCCCAAGCACAAGGCGCTCGGCGTATGCCACTTCCCGACGTTCTACCGCTCGATGGAAGCGCCGCAGCACATCGTGAAGCTCAAGCCGACCGCCGTCGAGCTCGTGGACCACACCATGATCCGGCTTGCGCGTGACAACCCTGCTTTCAAGTCCACGGTGGACCGCTTCATCGTCGGCGAGCCGCAGGCGATCCTGCTCGTCGAATTCGCCGGCGAAGACCGCGCCACGCAGCTGCGCAAGCTCGCCGACCTCGTCGACCTGATGGCCGATCTCGGCTTGCCCGGATCGGTCGTCGAAATTACGGATCCGGGGCTGCAGCGCGACGTGTGGGAGGTGCGCAAGGCGGGGCTCAATATCATGATGTCGATGAAAGGCGACGGCAAGCCCGTGTCGTTCATCGAAGACTGTGCCGTGCCGCTGGAGCATCTCGCCGAATACACCGACCGCCTGACGCAGGTGTTCCACAAGCATGGCACCGAAGGCACCTGGTATGCGCATGCCTCGGTCGGCACGCTGCACGTGCGGCCTATCCTCAACATGCGTGAAGACGGCGCCCGGAAGATGCGTGCCATCGCCGAGGAAGCCGCCGCGATGGTACGGCGGTACAAAGGCTCGTACTCCGGCGAGCATGGCGACGGGCTCGTGCGCTCGGAATGGATAGCGCCTTTCTTCGGCCCCAAGCTGGTGACGGCGTTCGAGGAGATCAAGGCGCTGTTCGATCCGCGCAATCTCATGAATCCGGGGAAGATCGTGCGGCCCACCAGGCAGGACGACAGAACGTTGTTCCGCTACAAGCCCGGCTACACGACGCGCGTGCCGGCCACGGTACTCGACTGGAGCGAGTGGGGCGGTTTCGACAAGGCGGTCGAGATGTGCAACAACAACGGCACTTGCCGCAAGTTCGACGCAGGCGTCATGTGCCCGTCGTACCGTGCCACGCGCGACGAGCGGCACCTCACGCGTGGCCGTGCGAACACGTTGCGGCTGGCGCTCTCGGGCCAGCTCGGCAAGGATGCGCTCACCTCGCAGGAGGTGTACGACACGCTCGACCTTTGCGTCTCGTGCAAGGGGTGCAAGCGCGAATGCCCCACCGGCGTCGACATGGCGAAAATGAAGATCGAGTTTCTCCATGCCTATCACCGGGAACATGGCCTGTCGTTCAAGGAAAGGCTCATCGCGTACCTGCCGCGGTACGCGCCGTTCGCCGCCCGAATTCCGGCGCTGATGAATCTGCGCAACAAGATCCCGGCGCTCGCCGCGCTGACGGAAAAACTCATCGGCTTCAGCCGGAAGCGTACCTTGCCGGTGTGGCGCAGCGACGCTTATCTCAACGATGCACCGCGCACGGCCGCGCAGGGCAGGGCAGGCGAAGTCGTCCTGTGGGTGGACACCTTCAACAACTATTTCGAGCCCGAAAATGCCCGGGCCGCGCACGAGGTGCTCGCCGCGGCCGGCTACACCGTGCATCTTGCGCGTCCCGCAGACGGCGGCCGGCCGCTCTGCTGCGGGCGCACTTTCCTGGCGAGCGGCCTCGTGGAAGAAGCCCGCACGGAGATGGCGCGCGCCGTCACGGCGCTCGCGCCGTACTTCGAGCGCGGCGTGCCAGTGATCGGGCTCGAGCCTTCGTGTTTGCTCGGGCTGCGCGACGAGCTGCTGTCGATCATGCCTGACGAGCGCAGCAGAAGCCTCGCCGCGAACGCGCTGCTCCTCGAAGAATTCATTGCGCGTGAGAAGACCGCGGGGCGCTGGACACTCGCGTTCAACACGATCCCGCAAGCGACGGCGCTGGTGCACGGCCATTGCCATCAGAAAGCGTTCGATGCCATGCCCGCGCTCAAGCAGACGCTCGCGCTCGTGCCGGGCCTCAAGGTGGAATTGATCGATTCCAGCTGCTGCGGCATGGCGGGCGCATTCGGCTACGACGCCAAGCACTACGACGTGTCGATGAAGATGGCCGAAGCTTCGCTGCTGCCGACCGTGCGCGCGGCGGACGCCAATACGCTGGTCGTCGCCGGCGGTACCAGCTGCCGCCATCAGATCGGCGAAGGCGCGCGCCGCGAAGCCGTACATCTCGCGCGCGTGCTGCAGGCGGCGTTGCCGAGATGACGTAGCGCGCGCGTAGAGCGCCGACATGCGCGTGCGCGCGAACACACACGCGAACCGGTGCACTACAACTGGTTTACGCATACTTGACCGGCGTGCTTGACAACCTGCCAACCCCTCAATAGCCTGACCAACCATATAACGACAAGCGGTTGGAGGAGATGGAATTGGCATCCGGCGGCGTAGCCGCCGCCATGATCCCGGAGCGTCGCACATCGCTGCTCGAAGTGGATGACTTGCACGTTCACTTCGTTACCAGCCGCGGTGTCGTGCGCGCCGTGGAAGGCATCTCCTATCGCGTCGAAGCCGGCGAGGTCGCCGCGCTGGTCGGCGAATCCGGTTGCGGCAAATCCGTATCTTCCCTTGCCATCATGCGGCTCCTGGCGAAGCCCGCGGGGCGCGTGGTGCACGGTCGCATCCTGTTCGAGGGGCGCGATCTGCTGAAGTTGAGCGACGATGAGATGCGCCACATCCGTGGCCGCGACATCGCGATGATCTTCCAGGAGCCGATGACCTCGCTCAATCCGGTGCTGACCGTCGGCTTTCAGATCATGGAGCCGCTGCTCATACACCTCGGCATGACGATGGAAGCGGCGCGCGCCCGGGCGCTCGAGCTCCTGAAGCTCGTCGGCATACCGGACGCCGAGCGCAGGCTCGATCAGTACCCGCATCAGTTCTCGGGCGGGATGCGCCAGCGCGTGATGATCGCGATCGGGCTAGCCTGCAACCCGAAGCTGCTGATCGCCGACGAGCCCACCACCGCGCTCGACGTCACGATACAGGCGCAGATCCTGTCGCTCATGAAGGAGCTCACGCGCGAGCTCAATATCGCGCTCGTGCTCATCACGCACAATCTGGGGATCGTAGCGCGCTATGCCGATCGCGTGAACGTGATGTACGCGGCGCGCATGGCCGAGCAGGGTACGGCGAGGAGCATGTTCGCCTTGCCGCTCCATCCCTATACCGCGGGGCTGTTGCGCTCGGTGCCGCGGCTCGATCGTCCGCGCGGCGAGAAGCTCGAAACCATCGAAGGTGCGCCGCCGAATCTGCTCGCGCCGCCGCCCGGTTGCCGCTTCGCGCCGCGGTGCCCGCTGCGCATAGACGCGTGCGTGCAGGCGCTGCCGCCGCTCGTCGAGATCCAGCCGGGACACACCTCGGCCTGCATACGCGCCCATGAGATCGAGCGCGCGGGGCCGGATGCGGACATGTATGCAACGCGCGGCGAGCCGGTGCCGACGCATGTCATCCCGCGCGCCGAAGAGCGACCCTTGCTCGAAGTGCGCGGGCTCAAGACTTATTTCGAGACGTCGACCGGCTTGCGGGCGCTGGGCGGGGCGCACGGCATCGTGCGCGCCGTCGACGACGTGAGCTTCTTCGTACGGCGCGGCGAAACCGTCGGCCTCGTCGGCGAATCCGGCTGCGGCAAGACGACGGTGGGGCGCACCTTGCTCAGGCTGGAGAAACCGACCGCGGGCGAGATCGTCTTTAGCGGGGAAGACATCACGCGCGTGCACGGCGAAGAACTGCAGCGCTATCGGCGGCGGATGCAGGTGATCTTCCAGGACCCGTACAGCTCGCTCAATCCGCGCATGACGATAGGCGAAATCGTCGCCGAGCCTATGCTCGTGTACAAGCTCGAACCGAACCGCCGCGCCGCACGCAAGAAAGTCGAAGAGCTGCTGGAGCAGGTGGGCCTCTTCGGCTACATGGCCGATCGCTATCCGCACGAGCTATCCGGCGGCCAGCGTCAGCGCGTCGGCATAGCGCGTGCACTGGCGATGCAGCCTTCGTTCATCATCTGCGACGAACCGGTGTCCGCGCTCGACGTGTCGATACAGGCGCAGATCATCAATCTGCTCGAGCGCCTCCAGAACGAGCTCACGCTCACGTACCTGTTCATCGCACACGATCTCGCGGTCGTGAGACACATCTCCGATCGCGTGATCGTCATGTACCTGGGCAAGATCATGGAAGTCGCGGACCGCGACTCGCTTTACGCCCATCCGCAGCATCCCTACACTAAGGCGCTGCTCGATGCCGTGCCCGTTCCCGATCCGGTGGCAGAGGCGGCGCGCGACCATAGACTCTTGGGCGGCGAAGTGCCGAGTCCGCTGCGGCCGCCGACCGGCTGCGTCTTCAACACCCGCTGCCCGATGGCTGTCGAAGAGTGCCGGCGCGTCGTGCCGGCGCTGCGCGAGGTGAGACCCGGCCACTATGCCGCGTGCATACGCATCGCAGAACACAAAAAATAAGCTTGACCAGGCGGTGAGGTTTGCCGACCGACAACAAAGGAGGATCGCATGAGGAACTACCGTTGTGTTGCCGCCATCGGCATCGCTGCCGTGGTGTTCGCCGGCGCTGTGCATGCGCAAACGCCGAAGCGGGGCGGTACGCTCAACTTCGCCGTGAGCGCCGAGCCGCCGAACTACGATTGCCATGCCAACTCGTCGTTCGCATTCATACACCCGGTTCGCCCGCATTACTCGACGCTGCTCAAGTTCGATCCCGACAACTATCCGAAGATCGTGGGCGACCTCGCGGAGTCCTGGACGCTGTCCAAAGACGGCCTCACGTACACCTTCAAGATCCGCCAGAACGTCAAGTTCCACGACGGCAGCACGCTCACCTCTGCGGACATCAAAGCGAGCTACGACCGCATTCGCAATCCGCAGGGCGGCGCGAAGTCGCTGCGGAAAGCGGCTTATGACGACATCACGAGCATCGATACGCCGGATGCGAACACCGTCGTCGTGAAGCTCAAGAAGCCGAACGCGTCGATGCTTGCCAACTTCGCCTCGCCCTGGGACTGCATCTACAGCGCGGCGAAGCTCAAGCAGGATCCCAAATGGCCGGAGCGCAACATCATGGGCACCGGGCCGTTCACCTTCGTGGAACACGTGGCGGGCTCGCACTGGACGGGCAAGCGCTTCGACCAGTACTTCGAGAAGGGCAAGCCGTACCTCGACGGCTACCGTGCGGTGTTCATCAGCGGCGCACCTATGGTCAACGCGCTCGCCTCGGGGCAGGTGATGGCGGAGTTCCGCGGTCAATCGCCCGCCGACCGCGACCGTATCGTGAAGGCTCTGGGCGACAAAGCCGTGGTGCAGGAAAGCCCGTGGGTGTGCAGCCTGGTGGTGAGCTTCAACACCCGAAAGAAGCCATTCGACGATGCCCGTGTACGGCGCGCGCTATCGCTCGCGATCGATCGCTGGGGCGGCTCGCAGGCGCTGTCCAAGATCGCCCTGGTGCGCGATGTCGGCGGGTTGCTGCGGCCCGGCTACGAGCTCGCGGCGAGCGAGAAGGAGCTCACGGCCTATCCCGGCTTCTCGAAGGACATCAATGCCTCGCGCGCGCAGGCGAAGAAGCTGCTGCAGGAAGCAGGGCAGAGCAATCTCACCTTCACCCTCACCAACCGCAACGTGAAAATGCCTTACGAGCCGGTCGGCGTGTTCCTAATCGACCAGTGGCGCCAGATCGGGCTCACGGTCAAGCACGAGCAGCTCGACACGCGTCTTTACCTCGCTGCCCAGCAGAAGGACAACGCGACGTACGACGCGGCGCTAGACTTCAACTGCGACTTCATGGACGAGCCGAATCTGCAGCTCATCAAGTATCTGTCCGAAGACAAGTCGGAGATCAACTATGCAGGCTACGTCGATCGCAAGCTCGACGAGCTGTACGACAGGCAGTCGGGCGAGCTCGACAAGAAGAAGCGCTATGCGCTGCTGCGCGAATTCGAAAAGCACGAGCTCGATCAGGCCTACATCATCCCGACGATCTGGTGGCATCGCATCGTCGTGCACGACAAGCGCATGAAAGGCTGGAAGATCACGCCCAGCCACTACCTGAATCAGGACTTGTCCACCGTATGGCTCGATCAGTGACGGCGTGAACAGTGAATGGTGAATAGTGAGTAGTAAGCCGCCGCGGAAGCATACGCGGCGGCACCATTCACCGATAACCACTCACTAGTCACGTTCTTCGCCGACAATGCTGCGCTATCTCATACACCGCATTCTGCTGATGATTCCGACGCTGTTCGGCGTGGCGGTGCTCGTCTTTCTCATGCTGCGCGCGATGCCCGGGGATGTCGTTGAAGTGATGTTCCGCTCGGAAGGTGCGAACGTCCCGCCGCAGGTCATCGAGGAGGAGAAAAAGCGCCTTGGGCTCGATCAGCCGGTGCCGGTGCAGTTCGTGAAGTGGATAGGCGGGGTGCTGCAGGGCGACCTGGGCTACTCGATGTGGACGGGCAAGCCAATCACGCACGAGATCGGCATCCGATTGGAGCTGTCGCTGCAAGTCGCCATCATGGCGACGATACTCGCGCTGCTCATCGCCTTGCCGCTGGGCACGCTGTCGGCGGTATTCCGGGACACCTGGATAGACCAGGTAATACGCGTCGTCTCCATCTCCGGCCTTGCGGTGCCGTCGTTCTGGCTCGGGATGATCATCATCCTGCTGCTGCTCACGCTGTTCCAGTGGAATCCGCCGCTGCTCTTCACGTCATTCTTCGATGATCCCAAGGCGAACCTCTCGCAGCTCATCTGGCCCGCGCTCGCCGTGGGTTACCGCTATTCGGCCGTCGTGACGCGGATGATGCGCTCGACGCTGCTCGAAGTACTGCAGGAAGATTACATCCGCACCGCGCGTGCGAAAGGCGTGCGCGAGCGGCTCGTAGTGGTGCGCCATGCCATGAAAAACGCCATGCTGCCGGTGATCACCGTGACCGGCCTGGAGTTCGCATTCCTGATCGGCGGCCTCGTCGTGACGGAGCAGGTGTTCAATCTGAACGGGATAGGCAAACTGTTCGTCGAATCGGTTTCGCGCGCGGACAACACCATGCTGCAGGCGCTGGTCCTGCTCGTGTCCGTCGCCTACATCGCCGTCAATCTGGTCGTCGATCTGCTGTATGCCGTGCTCGACCCGCGCGTGAGATACCGCTGATGAGCACGTTGCCCGACATCGTCTATCGGCCCTTCGTCCGCAGGCATCCTGCCGTCGAGTTCATGCGCCGCCAGCCGCTGGGTGCGGCAGGACTCTCCGTGATTGTCATCATGGTGATCGCGGCCGTCGGCGCCAACTGGATCGCGCCGTACGATCCGCTCGCCGTGGACTACGCAAACCTGCTCGCGCCGCCCTCGGCCGAGCATTGGCTGGGAACCGACTCGTTCGGGCGGGACGTGCTCACGCGCATCATCTACGGCGCGCGCACGGCGCTTGCGGTCGGCTTCCTGTCGTCGATACTGGGTTCGGTGGTCGGTGCGATCATCGGCGTGGCGTCCGCCTATTTCGGCGGCCGCATCGATCTCACCATACAGCGGGTGATGGACGTGATTCTGTCTTTCCCCATCATCGTGCTCGCGCTCGCGGTATCCGCGATCCTCGGGAAAAACATAGTGCTCGGCATCGACGTGAACTTGATCATCGCCATCGCCACGCCAATGGTGCCCAACGTCGCGCGCGTGGTGCGGTCTTCGGCGCTTGCGATCCGTGAACTGCCTTACATCGATGCCGCGCGCGTCGCCGGTTATTCGCATGCACGCATCATCTTCCGCCACATAGTGCCTAACGTCACCGCGCCCTTTTTGATCATGCTCACGGCTTTCGTGGGCCAGGCGATACTGCTGGAGGCGTCGCTGTCGTTCCTTGGCCTAGGGGTTACCGAGCCGACGCCGGCGTGGGGTCTCATGCTGACGGGTGCCGCAGCGGACTTCTACCAGCAGGCGCCGTGGATGATCATCTTTCCCGGCGTGGCAATCAGTCTCGCGGTGTTCGCGTTCAATCTGTTCGGCGACAGCCTGCGCGACTGGCTCGATCCGAGGATCAAGCTTTAGCGACCGAGGGCTTGGAGACATGGCGGAAGAACGTTGCAGTGGCATCAAGGTACTGATGTTCGACCTGTACGGCACGATCGTCGACATGCAGCGCGGTCTCACCGAGGCGGTCACCCCGTATCTGAAAGGCAAGGGCTGGACGGGGCGGCCGGACGCGCTGGTGACATGGTGGCGGCGCACGCACTTCGAGAACTCGATGATCGATGCGCTGCTGCATCGGGACCATACGCCGTATCGCGAGATCGGCCGCAGGGCATTGAGCTACACGCTGGAGCGCGCCGGCATTCCCCATACGCGCGAAGAAGTGCTCGCTCTGGTATCGGAGATCGAGCGCTTGAAGCCGTTTCCCGACGTCGTGGCCGCGCTCACCAGGCTCAAGCGCCGCTATCAGCTCGTGATCCTCTCCAACGGCGACCCGGACATGCTGGAGGCGGCGCGTCCGCATCTTGAGGTGGAATTCGACCGCATCATTTCGGTGGCCGAGGCGGGCAGCTTCAAGCCGCATGTGGCGACCTACCGCAAGGCGTGCGAGCTGGTGGGGTTGCCGCCCGATTGCTTCCTGTTCGTCGCCAATCACGCCTTCGACTGCGTGGGCGCAAAAGCGTACGGCATGCGCGCCTGCTTCGTCGACCGGCGCAAGCGCCCGTTCGGCGAGTGGCCGTATCAACCCGATCTGATCGTTTCGGACTTCGCGCAGCTGGCGGAGAAGCTCGGCTAAAGCGCTAGGCCGTGCGTGCGTGCGCCCGCACGCGCGCTTCATCCACGTCGATGCCCAGACCTGGGCCGGTCGGCACCTCGAGATGGCCGCGCACGACCGCGGGCAGCCCGCGGACGATATCTTCGGCGAGATACTGGCTGGTCAAGCTCACGCCCCAGTTCACGTTCGGCGCGACGGCCGCGAGATGGAGCATTGCAGCGGTGGCGATGCCCGATTCCGCGATCTTGCACGCAAGGTTGATTTGCATCCCCAGCGTTTCGCAGAGCAGCGCGGCATCGGCTACGGGCTTTACTCCGCCGAGCTTGATGGTCTTCAAGCTGCACCCCTGCGCCGCACCGGCCTCATGGTGGCGACGCAGGTCATCCATGCTGTGCAATCCCTCATCCACCCCTATCGGTATGCGGCTCGCGCGCGCAACGCGCGCCATGCCGGCGATGTCCGCGGCGGCGACTGGCTGCTCGAAGAATGCAAGCGTGGTATCGGCGACGGCTGTTACGTAGGCCACCGCTTCCTCCGGCGACCACGCCTGATTGGCGTCGGCGCACACGAGGACGTCGGGCCCCAGCACTTCGCATACCGCGCGCGTGCGGGCCGCGTCGGCCTTGGGGTCCGCGACGCCGACCTTGATTTTGTACGCGATATAGCCTTCGACCCTGCTGCGCCGCGCTTCCTCGACGTCCGTCTCCATCTTGCCGGTGCCCACCATGCGCAGCAGCGGGATGCGGGAGCGGCGCTGACCGCCTAGAAGCTCGCAGAGCGGCTTGCCGCTCGCGCGTCCCAGCGCGTCGTACAGCGCCATCTCGATGGCTGATTTCGCCGCGTTGTTGCCGTACAGATAGCGCTCGACGGCGGCCATGGCAGCACCGGGATCGCCAGCATTCGCGCCGCGCAGCAGAGGCGCCAGGTACGACACCGCCGCCGCCATGCCAGTGACCGTCTCGCCGGTCATCGTGGGGGCAGAAGCCGCTTCGCCCCAGCCAACGGTGCCGTCCTCGGTCTCGACGCGCACGAGGAGATTCTCGGCGCGGCGCACTTCCTCGAACGACATTTTCACCGGCTTTACCATCGGCAGGCTCACCGCGATGGGCTCGACGCGCGCGACGCGCAGTGTGGATTGCACAGGTGCGGACGGGCGCGGCAGCACGGTGGACATGGCGATTCCTATTTCTTCTCTTCAACGCGGCCTATGCGATGCACTGCGGCCGCGAGGCGCTTGTGGTCGGCGTCGAAGAACTGCTTGAATTCCGGTGTATCGCGATAGTCGATCTCGACCGACGCTTTTTCCATCGAAGTCTTGTACACCGGATCGTTCATCGCTTTGCGCACGAGCTCGCGCAGCGCTTTCATTATCGGCTCCGGCGTGCCGCCCGTCGTGAACAGACCGACCCACAGGTAGCCTTCCGCGTCATAGCCCAATTCGCGCAGCGTCGGCACGTCGGGCAGCTGGCTGCTGCGCTTGGCGCCGAACGTGGCGAGCGCGCGGAACTTGCCGGCCTTCACGTGAGGCGCAACGGCCGCGAGGCCCTGGTTCGTCGTATCGACGTGGCCGCCGAGCAGCGCCGTGACGGCGGGCCCGCCGCCGGTGGTCGGCACGTGGCGCATCTTCAGTCCAGCGAGCCCGAGGAACATTTCCATCGGCACATGCGTCACGCCCCACATGCCGGACGATGCATATGACATTTCGCCCTGCCGGCTTTTCACCAGCGCCACGAACTCCTTCACCGATTTCACGGGGCTGCTGGTCTGCACGCACAGCACGAGCGGATCGGCGCTGGTGAGCGCGATCGGCGCGATCTGATCGAGCGTGTAGGGCGGTTGCTCACCGTACAGCTTGTTTTTTTCCACGACGAGGAAAATGTTGGGCGTCGTCACCAGGATGTGATGGCCGTCGGGCTTCTGGTTCGCGACGAAGGCGGTGCCTACGGCCGCCGTGCCGCCCGGCTTGTTGACCACCACGGCGGGCTGGCCGGAGAGCCTTTCCAGTACGACAGCGAGAGGCTGCGCCGTGATCTGATTCATGCCGCCGGGGGGATTGGGCACGACAATCGTCACGGGGCGAGAAGGAAAGCGCTCTTGCGCGTGTGCGATCGCAGCAACGGCGAGCAGTACGCTCGCGGCGATGAGACGGCGATACATGAGTCCTCCTGAGGTGTGATTATTGGACCTGCGTGGCGAGGCCAACGTTAGCGTAGCGGCATGCGCTTGGCAAGACGCGCGCACCGCATCGCGCACAGCGTATAAACTCGCGCTACATCGATATCATGATCCGACGAGAACTCATTTCCGCCGCGTGGCGCCGCGGCGCCGCCGAGGCGTTCGGCGTACCGGCCGCCGTGCTGAGCGCCGGCTTCATCGGTTACGGCGCTTTGGCGGCGGACGCAGGTTATCCGCTGTGGATCACGACCCTCTCGACGGTCATCATCTGGGCGCTGCCCGGTCAACTGGTGCTGCACGAGATGTGGGGCGTGGGCGCGGCGTGGTACGCCATCCTTTTTGCCGTCGCGCTCACCGCGGTGCGCTTTCTGCCGATGGCGATGACGCTCATGCCGCTCATGCGCGACGAGCGGCATGCGCGGTGGACGCTGTATGTGGCGGCGCAATTCGTCAGCATGACGTCGTGGGCGGTGTGCATGCGCCGGTGCAACGACATGCCGCGCGAAGAGCGGCTGCCGTATCTCATCGCCTTCTCGATGACGTGCTGGAGCGCGTCGCTGGTGACCGGCGCGATCGGCTACTACGCGGGCGGCATGCTGCCTGCGACGGTAAGGCTGGGGCTGGTCTTTCTCACGCCGGTGTACTTCCTCTGCATGCTGGTCGGTGACGCGCGGACCCGCTTGGCGCGCATCGCGCTCGCATGCGGTGCGGTGAGCGGCCCGGTATTGCACCGGGTCGATGCGCAATGGGGTCTGCTCCTCGCCGGCCTGCTCGCCGGGACGGCGGCGTATCTCCTGCAGCGGCTTCTGGGGCCTCGCCGTGCGTGATTTGCTGTTCCTCGTGATCGCCTGCGGATGCGGCACGTACCTGTGGCGCGCGCTCGGCGTTGCGCTGTCCGGCCAACTGCGTGCCGACAGCGAGGTCTTTCACTGGATCTCGTGCGTGGCCTACGCGATGATCGCGGCGCTGGTGAGTCGTATCGTGTTCATGCCGAGCGGCATACTGGCGCAGAGCGCATTGGTCGAGCGGCTGGTCGCCTGCGGCATTGCCCTTGCCGTTTACTTCGTCGCGCGGCGCAACCTCTTTCTCGGCGTCGGCGCCGGCGTGCTGACGCTGGTCGGATTCGGTTACCTGCGCGGCGTGTGAGCTAGAATGTCGGCGCCATCATGACTGCGCGCATCGATATGCGGCGCGACGGCGATATCGCGACCGTCGTGCTCACCAATCCCCGCAAGCTCAACGCTCTCAGTT
>JBLNBW010000247.1:0-13895 GCA_050260255.1 Rhodospirillaceae bacterium
GTCCGTCCTCCAGCGCGGTGCGGATGTCGGCGCCCCCCCGTGCGCCGTCCGGGGCCGCCGCGCGCGCCGCGCCACCGACACTATCCCGGCGTGAGCGCGCCGCGCTCCATGCCCGCGGGCTCACCATGATGTTTGGCGGCGTGCGCGCGGTCCATAGGCTCGATCTCGATGCGCCGCCCGGTGCAGTGACCAGCGTCATCGGGCCTAACGGTGCGGGCAAGAGCACCGCGCTCAGCATGCTGAGCGGCTTCTATCGGCCGAGCGCAGGCACGATCGCGCTCGGCGTGAATGACATCGGCAGGCGGCGCGCGTACCGCATCGCGCGCAGTGGCGTTGCACGCACGTACCAGACGGCACAGCTCTTCGGCAGTCTGACGGTGGAAGAAAACGTGTCGCTCGCGATGTATCGCGGCGCGCTGGGTCACGTGCTGGATGACCGCCGCCTGCGCGCCACCGATGTGCGCACGCGCAGCCGCGCGCTGCTTGCCTACTGCGGGTACGCCGGCGACTGCGATGCGCGCGCGTCCGACCTGCCGCATGTGGATCGGCGCTTAGTGGAGATTGCGCGTGCGCTGGCGACCGATCCGGACG
The DNA here is from genome assembly GCA_050260255.1 of Rhodospirillaceae bacterium. Lineage (GTDB taxonomy): Bacteria > Pseudomonadota > Gammaproteobacteria > Burkholderiales > SG8-41 > JAQGMV01. The sequence goes on from JBLNBW010000247.1 coordinate 592, forward strand.
TGCTGCTGCTGGACGAGCCGGCCGCGGGCCTGTCGCGCGAAGACAAGGCGCGACTTGCCGATTTGCTGAAGCGCGTCGCGGAAGCCGGCATCGGCGTCGTGCTGGTCGAGCATGACATGCGGCTCGTCATGTCCGTGTCCGACCGCGTGATCGTGCTCGATGCGGGGCAGTTGCTCGCCGCCGGGACGCCGGCCGAAGTGCAGCAGAGTGACGCCGTGCGGCAGGCGTACCTCGGCGAGTCACTCAATGCGAACATCATCGGCGGCGCGCGCCGGCCGGCGCGCGCGGACGGCGAGGCGCTGGGTGCGAGCGGATTGAGCGCGGGCTATGGTGCGGAGCCGGTGTTGAACGACGTGAGCCTGCAATTGCGGCGCGGTGAGACGCTTGCGCTGCTCGGCGCGAACGGCGCCGGTAAATCGACGCTCATGCGCGCGCTGGCAGGCCTGCACCGGCCGGTAGGCGGAGGCATCACGCTCGAAGGCGTCGATATCACCGATTTGGCCGCGGAGCGCATCGTCGCGCATGGTCTGGTGCTGGTTCCGGAAGGGCGGCAAGTTTTTCCGGAACTCACGGTGCTCGACAACATCCGGCTCGGCGCCTTCCGCCATCCCGACAACATAACGCGGCGCGTGGAGCAGGTGCTGGACCGCTTTCCTCCGCTGCGCCGCCGTCTAGCGCAGCGCGCAGGGCTGTTGTCCGGCGGCGAACAGCAGATGCTCGCGATCGCCCGCGGCCTCATGTCGCAGCCGAAAGTGCTGCTGCTCGACGAGCCGTCGCTGGGTCTTGCGCCCAAAGTCATCGCGGAGCTGTTCGACGCGCTCGATCGGCTGCGCAATGAATCGATGACACTGCTGCTCGTCGATCAGATGGCGGGGCTCGCTCTCGCGCTGGCCGATCGCGCCTGCGTCATGGAAAACGGCGCTGTCGTTGCGCACGGGCCGGCCAAGGACATCGCCGCCCATCCCGCGCTGGCGCAGGCTTATCTCGGCGCTTAGCTGCCGCGCGCCTCGCCGGTCCGCAACGGGCCGGAGCAATCCCGCGGATTCGGCGGCATAATGCCGGACTCCTCATTCACCATCGATGGTTCATCCCATGTTTACCCGCGTAGATCACGTCACGATATGCGTGCCCGACCTCGAGCAGGGCATGGCGCAGTTCCGCAAGCTGGGCTTCAACGTCAACATGGGCGGTGTGCATGTCGGCAAAGGCACGCACAACGCCATCGCGTTCAACGACGAAGACTACATCGAGCTGCTTGCGATACGTGACCGGGCCGAATATCAGGCTGCGGTGCAGAGCGGTGTCGGTGACGTGGGACTCGCGGAATTCATCGCGGCCGGGGGTGGTCTGCGCTCGATCATGATCCAGAGCGACGATCTCGTATCCGACGTGGCGACGATGCGCAGCCGCGGTGTGGAGGTGAGCGATGCCATCGAGGGCGGACGTCGCACGCCGGCAGGGCAGGAGCTCAAGTGGAAAGTCGCGGTGCTGGGGGCGCGGAACGCGCTGCCGATTTATTTCATCCAGCATCTCACGCCGCTCGCGGAACGTCGCAAGTCGGCCGGTGCGGCAGCCGCCCAGCCGAATCAAGTCTACACACTCGAGCGCGTGTACATCGTCGTGAGGAACGCGGAAGTCGAAGCGGCGACGTATGGGAAAGTGCTCGGCATGACGCAGCCGGCGCTGCAAAAGGGCACGGTGATCATGTCCAACATGGCCGTGTTCCAGATGGGGCCGACCGGGCTCGGGATCGTCACGCCCTACGCTGCCGGTCCCGCCGCAGAAGTGCTCGAGCGCCGCGGCTCCGGTCCTTTCCAAGCGCTTTATCGCACCAAAAGCATGGGCGCGGCAGCGGCATGGATGCAGGCGCAGGGCATGCCGCCGCTCGAACGCGGCGTGCGCAACACCGGTGAGCAGGCGATGCTCGCGACGCCGAAGGATGCGTGCGGCGGTTACATCGGATTCGTCGGCCGCGAATAGACAGCGCGACCGCGACGGCTGAGCCGGCCCACGCCTTGCTCGACGTATCGGCTCCATCACCACAGGCAAGAGCGCATGTCGACGGGACGCGACGACGTCTGGGCTGCGGGCGACGCATACGAGCCTTATGTCGGCCGGTGGAGCCGGCTGGTCGCGCAGCGGTTTCTCGCCTGGCTCGACATGCCGCCCGGCAAAGAATGGCTCGACGTCGGATGCGGCACCGGCGCGCTGACGCAAACGATACTCGAGCATGCCGTACCGCGTACGGTAACCGGCGTGGATGCGTCGCCAGGCTTTATCGAGTACGCGCAGGCACACGTAACGGATGCGCGTGCCTCGTTCAGGGTCGGCCGCGCCGAATCGCTGCCCGTGGATACCGCCAGCTGCGACGCCGTCGTGTCCGGTCTCGTGCTCAATTTTCTTCCGCAGCCGGCTGCAGGCGTTAGCGAAATGACGCGCACGGCGCGTCCCGGCGCCGTGGTGGCCGCCTACCTGTGGGACTATGCCGCCGGAATGGAAATGATCCGCCAGTTCTGGGACGCCGCAGCTGCGGTCGACCCCGCTGCGGCGGATGTGGACGAAGGGCGGCGTTTTCCGCTGTGCCGATCCGATGCGCTGGCCGCGCTCTTCGCGGACGCCGGGTTGAGCGATGTCGAAGTGCGGGAGATCGACGTGCCGACGCGCTTTCGCGACTTCGACGACTACTGGTCGCCGTTCCTGGGCGGGCAGGGCCCGGCGCCGGGCTACGCCATGTCCCTCGGCGAGGCGCATCGAGCGACTTTGCGTGAGCGGCTGCGATCGCAGTTGCCGACATCGCCCGATGGATCGATACGACTCACCGCTCGTGCATGGGCGGTGCGCGGCTTCGCCCCGTCACCGGCGGCAACATAATGTGAACTCTCATCGCGAGCAGTCACGCGCGTGTAGTATCGCGGCTTGACGATCAAAGGAGGGGAGGAGCGATGCTCATAGCCGATGCGCAGGTTCACATCTGGGAAAGCGGCACGCCGGTCAGCATTCATCGGCAAGTCTCGTCCTATACCAAGGACGAGCTGCTGCGGGATATGGACGCGGCGGGCGTCGACCGAGTTCTGCTGCACCCGCCGAGCTGGGATCCACGCGCCAACGAAGTGGCGATCGAGGCGGCGCGCGCGCATCCGGACCGTCTCGCGGTGCTCGGCTTCTTCGACATCAGCAAGCCCGACAACCGCAAGCTCGTCGAGCGCTGGAAAGAGCAGCCGGGCATGCTGGGCCTGCGCTTCGCGTTTCTCAAACCGGGCGAGGAGAACTGGCTGGTCGATGGGACGGCCGACTGGCTGTGGCCCGCGGCAGAGCGCGCGGGTCTGCCGATCGGCCTCTTGTGTCCCAAGCGCGTGAAGGCCGTCGGCGAAATCGCTGCCAAGCATCCCGAGCTCAAGCTTCTCGTCGATCACATGGCGCGCGCGCGGCATACGCAGGACGATGCAGCGTTCGCCGATCTCGACCAGCTGCTCGCGCTCGCCAAGTATCCGAATGTCGCGGTAAAAGCGACCGGCGCACCGAGCTATTCGAGCGATCCATGGCCGTACCGCAACATCCACCCCTACCTCGAGCAGATTTTCGACGCCTTCGGTCCGCACCGCATGTTCTGGGGCACCGACGTGACCCGCATGCCATGCTCGTGGCGCGAGTGCGTGACGATGTTCACCGAAGAGCTGCCGTGGCTCAAAGGGCGCGATCTCGAGCTGGTGATGGGAAAAGCGCTGTGCGAATGGGTCGGATGGGCGTTGCCTCGTTAGCGTTGAAGCTGCAAGACTCCTGACGCAAGCGAGCGCCCGGCGTCGGCGCAACACATCATCTCGCGATGTCGTCGACCCGAACGCACCGGCGGCTTTATCGACCATCCGCGATCTCATATGATCGCGGCCGTGCACGCGGGGCACGACGAACCGTCTTAACCCCTCTTTCGAAAGGACAACATGAAGCTGTATTACCATCCTGCCTCCACGGCCTGCCGTCCCGTCATGATGCTCGCGGCCGAGGAGGACATAGCTCTCGATTATCAACTCGTCGACTTATTCACTGGGCAGCATCTCAAGGACGAGTATGCGGCGCGCAATCCGAACTGCCTCGTGCCCATGCTGGAGGACAGTGATTTCAAGCTCACCGAAAGCTCGGCGATCCTCAAATACCTCGCGGACAAAACCGGCTCCGCCGCCTATCCCACGGATCTGAAGGGCCGCGCCCGAGTCAACGAGAGAATGGACTGGTTCAACGCCAACTTCTATCGCGACTTCGGCTATGGGCTCGTCTATCCGCAGCTGTTTCACAAGCGGCCCCGCGAGGAAGTCCAATCCGGCACCATCGCCTGGGGCAGGGAGAAGTCGCTCAACTGGCTCAAGATCCTCGATCAACACCTGCTCGGCCCCAGCCAGCCGTATCTGTGCGGAGAGCAAATGACGATCGCGGACTACTTCGGTGTCGAGATGGTCACGGTGGGTGAGCTCATTGGCTGCACCTTTCAGTCCTATCCGAACGTGGAGCGCTGGGTGGCGCGCATGAAGCGGCTCAAGAGCTGGCCGAAGGTGCATGAGGTTGCCGACGGCTTCGCGGCGTCTATCAAGGGACAAACATTCGTAACGATCTAGCCGATGTCCGGCATCGGCGCCGTGCGCGGAGAACGGGAAGGTGGCGTGCCGATGACTCCGCCATGTGAGTCGGAGTAACGGTGCGCCGCTTGACACATGCACGCTGCGCACGGACCTCGCGCACGAGGATGTCGCGCGCGCCAGAACGATTGCGTTTCAGTGGAGGTGCTTCTATGCTTCGACGAGGCAGGGATCCGGAGGAGGACGCCATGACGTTTGCACGTTTCGCCGCCGTCGCGCTCGCTACGTACGCCGCGGCCCCGACATGCCACGCGGCAGTCAACGACTATCCCGTCCGCCCGATTCGCGTCATCGTGCCGAGCCCGGCCGGCAGCGCCAACGATTTCACTGCACGCGCGATCGCGCAGCGCCTCACCGAAGTATGGGGTCAGCAGATCGTGATCGACAATCGCGCGGGCGCCGGCGGGGTCGTCGCCCACGAGCTCGCCGCAAATGCCACCCCCGACGGTTATACGCTGATCTTTTCGACGTCGGCGGGGTTGATCATCAATCCGCTGCTCTACAAAGTGCCGTACGATCCGTTCCGCGACCTCGCGCCCATTTCGCTCGGCTCCATCAATCCGCAGATGTTGTTCTCCAACCCGTCTCTGCCCGCAACGAATGTTCGGGAGCTCGTCGCGCTCGCCAAGGCGAGGCCCGGGCAGTTGAATTGCGCATCCGCCGGTACCGGCACACCCAATCATCTCGGCTGCGAGATGTTGAAGTCCATGGCCGGTATCAATTTCGTGCATGTGCCCTACAAGGGCGCAACGCCCGGGATTACCGATGTCATCGCCGGACAGGCACATTTCATGTTCAACAGCATTCCCGCCGTGCTGCCGCTCGTGAAAGCAGGCAAAGTGAGAGCGCTCGGCGTCGGCGGAACGAAGCGCTCCGTCGCGGCACCCGACGTGGCCACCATCGCGGAGACCGTGCCGGGCTTCGAGTGCGTCAATTGGTACGCGATGCTCGCGCCCGCGAAACTGCCACCCCCCATCGTGGCGAAGCTCAATGCGGAAATCGTGAAGATGATTGCCGATCCGCCGTTCGCGCAGCGCTTGATCGAGCTCGGCTCCGAGCCGCAGTCGAGCTCGCCCGCGGAGCTGCGCGCCTACATGCGCAAGGAATCGGAGCGCTGGGCACGCGTGATCAAGGCAGCGGACCTGAAGATCGAGCGCTGAAGGCCACGCAGCGGATATGCGCCACTGCCCCGACTGGGATGCATGCTGCCGTGCTCGCTGGGAGTGGTCTCCATGCTGTCACCGCCGATGAAGGTGATAAACGCCGAGGTTAGGACGTGTCGGCGCTTTACCGGCCGTTCATCGGCGGCTCACCTGCAGTTCGATTTCGAGATGCGTTTTAGCTGTGCGCCTGATCGCGCGTATGCATCTGTACGACTTTTACCGCCGGCGTGTTGCGCGCCGGAAGGTTCTTGGCCTGTTTGCGCTGCTGACGACGCAGTCTCGCGAAGGTCGCCCGCAAGTCCGTTTCGACGCTCGAGCGATATTTGAACGACCGGTCCAGGATCGATTTCATAAGTTCTCCTTGTACGATTGCCGAACGGCCCGAGTCGTTTGCAACATGTATGCCAAATAGTTCTCGTCGGAAGGCAGGGTGCCGTTGCAAGCGATTTCGGTCCAAGAACCGCTCCAAGTCAGCCAAAGTCGTCGAGATCTCGACAACAAAGTGTGAGCGCGCGGCGATATGGCGCCGATATACCGTCGGCATGGTGTAAATTCTTCGCCGCACCGCGGGCGATGTTTACGTCGTCTCAAAAAGCGAGCGAGCGCATGCTCGCCCGATTCGGAGCGTTCCGCATATTCGCTGGCGGAGCTGGTGCCCACTACCACACTCGACAGGTGCAACAATGAAAAAAATGCTATCCGTGCTGGCAGCGCTTCTGTCGGCCGGCATCTTCTTTCCGGCGTTCGCCGCCTCGCTGGAACAGATCGCCGAGTTCGCGGTGCCGGAAGCCAACCAGGGAGTCGGCGTCGACGATCGATACTTCTACGCGGTCGACAACCAGGCGATCGCCAAGTACGACAAGAAGACCGGCAAGTTGATCGACAAATGGCAAGGACCGAAGAACGGTCCCATCCTGCATCTCGACAGCGCGATGGTGATGGACGGCCGGCTCTACGCCGCGCACTCGAACTACAACGAATGGCCGATGACGAGCTCGCTGGAAATCTGGGACGCAGGAACGATGCAGCACATCGGCAACCACAGCTTCGGCATCAACTGGGGCTCGCTCACCTGGGCGGACTTCTACGACGGCCACTGGTGGATGACGTTTGCGAACTACGACGTGCCATACGGGCCCAACAAAACGCCCTACGGTTACAAGGCCGCTACGCAGATGATCAAGTTCACCGCCGACTTCAAGTACGTCGAATCGTGGGTGCTGCCCAAATCGATACTCGACAAATTCGGCTCGATGAGCAATTCGGGCGGCTCGTGGGGACCTGACGGTTACCTCTATCTGTCGGGACATGACCCGGCCGAAGTGTACAAGATGCGATTGCCGAAGGCGGGCTCGGTGCTCGAGCTCGTTGAAACCATTCCCATGAATATCCGCGGCCAGGGCATTGCCTGGGATCGCAGCAACCGCGGCGTGATCTACGGTATCGTGCGCGCGACCGCGAAAGAAAAAGCGACCGGCGTGACGCACAAGGTTACAGTGTTCCGGCTGAGCGACGTGAAGTAACAGATGCGCGCTCAGCAGTGAGCGTGCGCGTACTTCGTTGCTCGACGTCGCGGTTGCTGACCTGACGAAGCGATGCAGTGCTTGCAGCGCGATCGCGTACTGTGCGGCGTGCCGCGTTTCGCACGCTGCGAAGAGCCGCCGGGTGGTGTCGGGCGACAGCTCTGGCAGCCGCTCGACTAAGCGCGCGCCGGCGTGTGATTGATCAGAAACCGCCTGACGCGGTCTTTCGCGGCGTCCAGCGCGGCGCCCGATTTCCACTCCGCGATGAACTCACTGTCGGGCAAGAGCTTCGCCGTTTCCTCGGAGATCGGGTACGGGTGCGCCTCGTCGTTGCCGGCGAGCACCAGACACGGTGTCTTGCAGCGCGCGACGAACTCGCGATCGACACTATAGAGAAAGCCCGGGTCGTAGAGGTTGTGATAGAGCGCGTCGAGCACCGCTTCGGTGGCCTCCGGGTGATCGTCGAGGCTATTCGCCCACGCGTCGAAGCGCGCCGCGCGACCCGCCAGCATCGGACCGACGCGTCCTATGGGCTGCGCGAGCACCGCGCAGGCAAAGCGCTCGGGCTGCGCCTTGATTAGGCTCATGATGAACGAGCCGCCGATGCACTGGCCGTAGAGATGGCAGCGCTCGATGCCGAGATGCGCGAGCAGGGCGAGATGATCGTCCGCGTAGGTGTGCCAGCCGTCCTGCGGCGAGATCGGCGCGCGCGAGCGTCCGCCCGTGGCATTGCGCTGATCCATGACGATGACGCGAAACCTGTCCGCGAAGTCGATGATGGGATTGATCGGCGCCGAGGCGCTGCGCCACATGGCGATCGTGGACGCGAGGCCGCCGGGTGCGAACGTGAGAATGGGGAATCCGTTGCCGTGCTCTTCGTAGTAAAGCGAGATTCCTTGGCGTTCGAACATCGGCATGATGACTTTCTCCTCTGACGGCCGGCGTGAGCGTGAGGTCGAAGCTTACGGATATCGGCGTCTTGCTCGCAAGCGGTGCTGCGGAATCGCCTTGCGGCCGGGTGGTGGGCGTCAGTCGTCGCGCGCGACGCGGAATCCGCGGCCATATACGCGTACAACGACGGGACTGCCGACACGATACGCCGCGCGCAGGGCAGACGGCACGTCGTCCCACGATCCGCCGCGTACCACGCGCAGCGAGCAATCGCCATCAGACCGCGCCGATCCGTCGGTCGGTGCGCCTCGGTAGTTCGTGCTCCAGCAGTCCTCGGTCCATTCCCACACGTTGCCCAGCATGTCGTGCAGGCCAAATGCATTTGGACGGTAACTGCCTGCAGGCGCGGTGTACGCGCTGCCGTCGTCGCAGTTCGCGATCGGCCAGTTGATGGCCGCAGGAGCCCGGCGCAGCGCCGCGATATCGCCGCCGTTCGCATACGCACACGACGCGTCGCCCTCGTCGCCCCAGTAGCGCGCGCTCGTCGTGCCGGCGCGCGCCGCGTATTCCCATTCGGCTTCGGTGAGCAGGCGATAGCGCTTCCCGGTCTTGCTGCTGAGCCACGCTGCGTACGCTCTCGCATCCTCCCAGCTCACGCAGGCAACCGGGTGAGCGTCGTCCTGCGGGTATCCGGTGTTGCGCCAATGCCGCGCACTGTCCATTTCCCAGTCTGCGCCGTTCCAGAAAAAGCAGCCGCTCGCCGTGCGGTCCGTCTCGGACGCGAACGCGGCGTACTCGCCGCGCATGACTTCGTACTTCGCAACCGAAAAGGCGCGTACCGTGACGCGCCGGGGCGGCTCGCTGCGATGGCGAAATGCTTCAGCGAGGTGTTCCCGCTCTTCTTCGCCAGAGGCCGCACCCATCGTGAAGTTGCCGGCAGGAATGGCGATCATTTCTGGGCATGCGCCGCAATCCCTGAACGAGCGCTCGGCGTCTGATGCGGCCGCGACACAGCATGCCGACGCGGTCAGCGCGCAGCTCGATACGATGAGCAGTGCGACCCGACGCGGTGAGACCGATCTTCGCTCACTCCACGCGTATACCTGCATCCTTGATGACCTTCGTCCAGCGCGCAAGCTCGGTTTTCACCATGTCGCCGAGCTCTTTGGGCGTGCTGCTCGCCGGCACCAATCCTATCGACTCGATGAATTTGCCGAACTCCGGATTGGCTACGGCGCGCTTCATTTCCGCATTGATTTTCGCGACGACCGCTGCAGGTGTGCCGGCTGGGCCGAAGAATGCATACCAGGAGGTGTTGTTAAACCCGGGTATCGTTTCCGCGACGGCCGGAACATCGGGGAGCTGCGCCAATCGCGTGGGATGGCCGATCGCAATCGCACGCGCCTTGCCCGTCGCCATGTGCGGCTGCCATTGCGGCACGCTGCCGAACACCGCCTGTATGCGGCCGGCTAGCAGATCCACCGTGACCGGGCCGCCCCCCTTATAAGGCACGTGGGTGAACTTCGCGCGGCTTAATGCGGTGAGCAGCTCTATGCCAAGGTGATTGGGCGTACCGGTGCCCGGCGAGCCGAAATTGATCGCGCCCGGCTGGGCCTTCGCCAGCTCGATCAACTCTGCCGTGGTCCTCGCCGGCACGGACGGGTGAACGACAAGCAGGAACGGCGTATAAACCGCGAGGCCGATAGGCGTGAAATCCTTGATCGGATCGTATTGAAGCTTGGTGCCGAAGGCCGGGCTCACCACCAGGCCGCCCGATGTGCCGAGCAGCAACGTATAGCCGTCCGGCGTAGCGGCGGCGCCGAGCGCGTGGCCTATCGTCGAACCGGCCCCGGGGCGGTTGTCGATCACGATCGACACGCCGAGCTTCTCGGACAGCCAGGTTCCATACGCGCGCGCGGTGGGATCGGTGGAGCCGCCGGGCGGGTAGGGCACGATGACGCGTATCGGCTTGGTGGGATAGTTGTTGTCCGCCGCAAGCGCGGGCGCACTCGCGTACGAGAGCGCGAACAACGCCCACAGCATCCCGCATAAACGACGAGCAAGCATCCGTTCTCCTCCAGTGGCTTGTTATCGTGAAGCCGCGGCCACGCGCGGAATCACCGTTATGGCCGGGCGTCAGGGTCCGAGCGCAAATCATGCTTCGACTCGGCGAGCGTGGTGTCACGGCAGCAGCCGCGATGCCGGCGTGCCGAGCGGTACAGGAAGCAGGCGGCGGCAACGCCGACCGACAGCACGAACCAGTTATCGCTGAGCCACTGCATGATACATGTTCCGCGTCGTTGAGCTTCGATCGGAATTGTAGACCGCTGCCGTTCGGCGCAGTCTACGGCGATGCGCGGACCCGGATGCCGCTCTCGAGACGAAGCTGTTGCGATGGCTTCATGTCTTTCCATCGCGACCTGTGCAGAGCGCAATGTCGCCGACGCCACCGTACACACGCCGGCGCCTCCCAAGCAGACCGGCTAACAACGCGATTGACTGCCCATGCTGTCCGCCTGCGAGAAGACGATGGCGGCCGCGATGGCCAAGTACCTCGGAATACGGTAACGGTGGGGCGAGCGCCGCTTGCGGCGGATGGAAGCGCAAAAAAAGCCCCGCACGAGAGCGAGGCTTTCTTAGGCAGACCTGGCAGATCAATAGCCTTTGCTCGGGGCACCGCTCTTGGGCGCCGCGCTCCCCCCTGTTCCGCCTGTACCCGAGCCGGACATCGAGCCGCCCATCGTGCCGCCGGTGCTCGACGACTTGTCGCCCGCGTGCTCCGGCGCGGCCGCATGTTCTTCGCGCGAGAGCTTGCCGTCACGGTTCTTATCCAGCGTGGCGAAATCTTTGTCGTGGGGCGTGCCTTTCACTTCGTCTTTCGACAGGTAGCCATCCTTGTTCTTGTCCAAGGACTTGAACATCTTTTCCGCGCCGGAGTCGCCGCTGGAGGACTTCTCGCCTGCCGCGCCAGCGGAAAGGGGAATGGCCAGAGCGGCGGCAACCGATGCTGCAATCAAGAGCTTCGTATTCATCGCAATCTCCTCGGGAAGATGGTGCAACAGCAAGGGCCGCAGTCCGCCCCTTCCGTGCGGCGGTGGACCGATGCCGGCCCGCAGGCGCGGGCTATCATCTTTTCTAGCAATTCCTACGCCGACCACATGCGCACGAAGGCGATTGCCGGACGCTGCGTTCAGGGTCCCGCCTGATGCGTCGGACGGGATGCGATGGCCGCTATGGCAGGGGACAGGATGCCGTTATCGAGCGACCGGCTTTGCGCCGAGGTAGGCGATGAAGGCGAGCCGGCGTGAACACACCGCGATGGTGATGCATGCGCCCGGCGGACAGGTCGTGTCCGCCGGATCGAACTGCAATCAGCGCGTTTTACTCGTCCTTGCCGTAGTGCACGCGCCGATATGGCAGCGTGACGACACTGCGCGAGATGCGTACGTCGATGAACATCGGTCCCGGCTTCGCCACCCACTCCTCTGCAGCGGCGCGCACGTCGTCCAGCGTGCGGGCAAGACGGCCGCGGCCGCCGAAAGCGCGCGCGACGGAGCCGAGATCCGGCGTCGGGATTGCCGAGAGCTCTTTCTTCATGCCGTGCACGTCGAGCTTGTAGTACTCGGAGCCCAGCGCTTCGTTGTTGAGGCATACCATCAAAATCGGCATGTTGTAGCGCACGGCCGTCTCGAACTCCGCGAGATGCATCATCATGCTCGCATCACCGTCGACCAGCATCACCGGCTTCAAGCCGGTGCCGACGCACGCCCCCATCGCAGCAGGCATCATCTGACCGATGCAGCCGAAGTAATGGCCGCAGATGACGAACGGCCGGCGCTTGTTGAACAGCATGTTCGAGAAGCCGGTGGTGGCGCCGCTGCCGGTCGACAGGCCCACGTGATCCGGCACGATGCGGTCGAGCAGCAGGATCACCTCGCGCGGATCGACCGTGTTCGGCTCCAGCTCGAACTTCGTGCGATCGTCGAAATGGCCCACCAGGCGCTGTTTCACTTCGGCGGTGCGGAAACCGTCGTGCTGCACCGAGCGCTTCGCCAGCGCGGCGTCGAGCGCTTCGACCCCGGCGCGCGCATCGCTTTGAAGATAGACGTCGGCGGCCTTGCCGTTGCCCATGATGACGTGCGGTTTGACATCCAGGTGGATGTACTTGGCGTTCGGATAGAGATAGCCGTGCTCTATGGTGTAGCGGTTCATGCTCGCGCCGACGGCGATCACGACGTCCGCCTCCTCGAAGAGCTGCATCGCGGTTTTCGTGCCGTAGAAGCCCGAAATGCCGACGTGGAACTCATCCTGCGAGAGCCACGTCTTGACCTGGAGCGACGTGGCGATCAGCGCGCCGATGCGCTTCGCAAGCTGGATGACGGCCTCGCCCGCTCCCGACCACATCGCACCGCGGCCCACGACGATGACCGGCTTCTTGGCGGCGGCGACGATGTCGACTGCGCGCGCGAGGGCTTCGGCATCGGGCTGCACCGCCTGGCGTGCGAGCAGCGCGGTCGACGGCGTGTACGGCTCGTCGTCGTCCTCGAATTTCTTCTGCTGCACGTCCATCGGGCACGACAGCATCACCGGGCGCGATTCGACGCGCGCCATGTAGAACGCCTTGCGCACGGCATCGTCGGTGTTGTCCGGCGAGGTCAGCCCGACGAACCCCGCTTCGCACGCGGCCGCGAATTTCTCATTATCGAAGTGCTGGTTGTATTCGGGATCGTTCAGCGGATGCTGGCCCGCGAAGACGACCAGCGGAGACGAAGCGCGCGCCGCCGTGACGAACGCAGTGGCGAGCTGCGAGACGCCCGGGCCGCACGTTGCCGTCGCAACCGCCGGCGTATGCGTCACGCGCGCCCAGCCGTCGGCCATGCCGAGGCCGGCGCCTTCGTGGCGCACCTCGAGCAGCTTCACGCCGATCTCGTTGAGCTCGTGCATCCAGTACATGTTCGCGTCGCCCATGATGCCGAAGACGGCAGTGACGCCTTCCGCCTTGAACGCGTGTGCCAGCCGCTGGTAAACCTTCATGCGCTCCTCCCAAAAATGGGGTCAGAGTAAGATTTCCGCGCGGAAATCTTACTCTGACCCCATTT
>JBLNBW010000248.1:0-4680 GCA_050260255.1 Rhodospirillaceae bacterium
GTCACCGGCGCCGCTGAATTGGGGCAGGGCGACACGGTGACGGGCTTCATGTCCATGGCCGGCTCGACCTCCGGCGGCGCGCTGCTCATCACCACGCGCAACCGCATCAACGTGCTCTACGGCAACGATTCGTCCGACTGGACGCTCGTCAACTACGCCGAGGAAGCGGGGGCGCTTCCCTATTCGCTGCAGCAGGTCGGGCTCACCATGATGCTCGACGACCGTGGCGTGACAAGCCTGCAAACGTCGCAGGCGTACGGCAACTTCAGCCACGCCACGCTCTCCCGAAAGATTCAGGATTGGGTCAACGGCGAGCGCACCAAGATCAAAGCGTCGTGCCTGGTGCGCGACAAGAACCAGTACCGCCTGTTCTTCGCCGACAAGTACGCCCTCTACGTCACGATGGAGGGCAACAAGGTGCGCGGCATGATGCCGCAGCTTTTTGTCGACACCGTGGACTGCATCGACTCGTCCGAGGACTCGGACGGCACCGAGGTCATCTTCTTCGGGTCGTCTGACGGCATGGTGTATCAACTCGAGCGCGGCACGTCGTTCGATGGGGACGCGATCGAGTATTACCTGCATCTCGTCTGGAACCCCCTGAAATCGCCACGGCAACGAAAGCGGTTCCGCCACGCGATGCTGGAAGTGTCCGGGGACGGTTACGCCGAGTTCAACGTGCGTGCCGAATTGGGGTATGGAACGACGGACATAGATCAGCCGGGCAACTCGGCGATCGTCACGTCATTCAGTGCGGGGACGTGGGACAACGGAACGTATGACGTTGGCGTATGGGATGGCATCACCCTCACACCCTCCGAGTTTTCTCTTGAAGGCACGGCGGAGAACCTGAGTCTGGTCATTCAAGGCTCGTCCGATTACTTCGTGGCGCATACGTTGAGCGGCGCCATCATCCATTACTCGCCCCGTCGGGCCATGAGGTAAGTCATGTCGAATGAGTATTACAGCGAGACGGGAAGCCCCGCGACTTCTTCAGCCCTTTCGTCCGCGACCATCCGCGCGGAGTTCGCGGCGATCGGCGACGGCTTCGACAAACTCCCCACGCTCGCGGCCAACGGCAACAAGGCCGTCGTCATCAACTCCGGCGGCACCTCCCTCACCGTCACGACCGGAACACTCGCTCTCGCCGGCAACTTCGCCACGGTCGGCGCTTATGCCGTCACGCTCACCGCAACGGGCGCGACGACGCTCACGCTTCCTACGACCGGCACGCTGGCGACGCTCGCGGGTAGCGAGGAACTGACGAACAAGACCGTCACCTCCCCGGTGTTGAAAGGCACCGCAACGGCATCGGGCACGTTCACCATGCCCGCCTTCACGCTAGGCGGAAACGTCGCTCTCGGTGGCGTGACGTTCACCGGCACCTGCGCGAACGGCGGCACGTTTACGACCATCGACATCAACGGCGGCACGCTGGATGGTGTTGTCATTGGCGGGGCGAGTGCGGCGGCGGCGACGGTTACTACGTTGACGGCGAGCGGCGTTGTCAGCACTTCCGCATCATTGCAATTCACTGGAACATCTTCGCTTCCGGGGAATGTGGCTGTTTACGCACCGGCTGCTGGGCAACTGGCGATTGGCGACGGATCATCTCGTATTGGTCTTTTCTCCAGCACCGGCCTCGCCGTCACCGGGACGCTGAGTGCGACGAGCAACGTTACTGCAAGCGTGGGCTCTGCATCACAGATTGCATTCACGGCAACTAACTCTGCTGGCTCGTTCGAGCATGGTGTGTTTTCAACTGGTGAAGGATACCTTGCTGTAACGACCAATGACCCGATGCTGTTCTATACGAACAACACGCGGCAGATGACCCTCGACTCCTCCGGCAACCTGCTGGTTGGGACGACGAGCGGAAGCAATCACATCATACATAAGGCTGTCTCGGAAGGTTCGATTATTGCGGACGTGGAGGCATCGAACTGGTGTGCCCGTTTCATGGCCGTTGATGGCTATGCACCGAGCAGCGCGGCAACCGCGCTGTTCCTCGGGAAAAATTCGTCCACATCGCGCAGCATCAATGCCACCGGCACCGTCAACGCATCCGGCGCGGACTATGCGGAATACGAAACGAAGAGCGGCACGTGCGGCACGATCGCCAAGGGACAGATAGTCGGCTTCGATGCTGACGGGAAACTGACAGACGTATGGGCAGACGCCAAGGCGTTTGGCATCAAGTCCACTGACCCGTCATACGTCGGCGGCGATGTGTGGGGTAACGAGGAAGCCTTGGGGCTAGCGAAACCTCAAGCACCGGCAGAGGGCGCTACGGAAGAAGAACTCGCGCAATACGCGACTGACAAAGCAGCGTTTGATGCCGCGCTAGAAGCCGCCCGCCAGAAAGTTGACCGCATCGCCTACTCGGGAAAGGTGCCGGTAAATGTCACAGGCGCTCAACCGGGTGACTACATCATCGCGGCGCAGGATGGTAGCGGAATAACCGGGCAAGTCGTCACTGAGCCTAGCTTCGCGGAATACCGTAAAGCCGTGGGGCGTGTCCGCAGAATCCTTGCCGATGGTCGCGCAGAAGTCGCCGTATTGGTGCATTAATGCGCGCCCTAATCCTCATCCTGCTGCTCTCGGGCTGTGCGGTGCTGGATCCGGTGTATGACGTTGCTTCCGACAAGCGCACGCTCGCCGCGTGCAAGGCGGCGGATGTGGCTACCACCGTCGGCATCCTCAAAGCGGGCGGCGCAGAAGTGAACCCGGTGATGAAGGCGTTACTCGGGTCTGCACCCTACAACTTCATTCCCTTCGTCGCCGTCTCTGCCGCGCTCGTCGGTCTTGTGTGGTGGATAGATCAACCCGAAGTCACCGCGGGGGCGAGCCTCATTACCTGTCCGGTAGCGGCGCATAACGTCATTCAACTCGTCAAATAGGGGTATCCATGGAAGCCGACATCAATACCGTCATCGCCATGCTCAAGCAGCAGCGCAACGAAGCGATGGACACCGTAGCCATGCTCAACGGCGCCATCGCCCTCAAAGACAAGCGCATCGCGGAACTGGAAGCGCAACTCGCGGAACCGAAGGAGTAACGCATGGCCGGAATCATCAGTGGGGCCATGGGCTCCCAGGGCTACACGGCGGCGACGCGCATGCTGGAACCGGAGGATACCGTTGCCGGGCGCACGAACGAGATCATCAAGGCGGATTCGCCGTTGATGCAGACCGCCCGCACCGGCGCGACGCAGACGGCGAACAAGCGCGGACTCATCAATTCGAGCATCGCAGCGCAGGCCGGCGAGCAGGCGGTCATCAATGCCGCGGCACCCATCGCGCAGGCCGACGCCGGCTTCAGCAACGCCGCGAAGTCCGAGAACATGCAGGCCACGAACCGGGCCAGCGAGTTTTCGGCGGGCTCGGAAAATCAGTTCGGCCTGCAGAAGATGCAGGGCGATCAGACCCTCGCCAACATCGGCGCGCAAGGGACCGAAACCCGCAAGACCGCGGAACTCACCGGGCAGCAGCAGTTGGCGCAGATCGGGGCGCAGGGCGAGCAGACGCGACAGAACATCGGCGCGCAGACGCAGGGCAATCTCGCGGTGCAGACGCTCCAGGGGCAGCAGCAGCTCGGCGCCATCGGGGCGCAAGGCGAGCAAGCCCGCCTCACGGCGGCACAGCAGGCGCAGGCCGCCTCTCAACTGGAAGCGCAGCGCGGGCAGATTCAGCAGGCGTTGCTCTCGGCCGAGGGCGCGCAGAAAACCGCGCTCGTCGCGCAGCAGGCGGAGATCGACAAGCAGTTGCAGGAGCTCCGCGGCTCTCAGGCGACCGGACTGCAAACGCTCCAAGGCGAGCAACAAGTCAAGCTGCAAGAACTGAAGAACGCCAGCGACACGCTGATGCAGAACTTGAAGGGCGATCAGGCCGAGCGCATTGCGACCATCGAGGGCGGGTATCGCGAGATGCTGCAGACCAACGCCTCGGCGCAGTCGGCGTTCACCCAGATCGCGAAGAACATCAACGACATCATGGTGAGCGCGAATCTCGACCCGGCGGCGAAACAGATCGCGGTGGACAAGAACATCGACATCCTCGACGCGAACATGGCGGTGCTTGCCGGGATCAGTGGCCTGGATCTCTCCTCCCTCTTGAACTTCGGAGCCTGACATGGCGCTCAACTTGCGCGACCCGAACAGCTACACGCAGGCCGAATTGCTCGGCAATGGCGCGTATCAGGACGAAGAAAGCGGCCTGTGGTACCGCCCCGGCGAGGACGGCGGCCGGGAGCGCGTGCAAAACATCGACGACTTCGACATCGGCATGGCGCGCGAGAACGCGATCAGGAACGACGCGAACGCGCAGGGCTACTACGAAGTCGGCGAGAACGCCGGCGGCCGTGCCGGACTGCAAGCGGCGATCAGCAAGAGCGCAGAGGCGCAAAAGCGCGGCATCAAGACCGTCGAGGACTACTACCGCTACACCCGGGGCGGTGACGGCTCGAGCTTCGAGACGGTGGGCGGCAAGGAGTACTACAAGGGCGACGGCAAGACCAGCAACAACTTCGACATGGGGCTGGCCGCGGCCGACCCGCTCGGGAGTCTCGTGCTCGGCAGCATCATCATGCTCGGCACGGCAGGTACGCTCGGCCCGGCCCTCGGCGGGCTCGGCGCGATCGGCCAGGGCGCGGGCGTGGGTGCGGTGGCCGGCGGCATCAACG
>JBLNBW010000249.1:0-32293 GCA_050260255.1 Rhodospirillaceae bacterium
GCTGCAGAACTTCCGGCGACTGGTCGTGCGCTACGAGTATCACGTCGAGAACTTCCTCGGCTTCGTCCAGCTCGGCTGCATGATCATCATGCTTCGCACGTATTTTTGAGATGGCTTCTACTCACGCCCTTCTCATCTGGCCGTCCACCCGCCGTCGATGACCAGGCTTGCGCCTGTCATGAGCGAAGCGGCAGGCGACGCGGCAAACAGCACCGCGGCAGCGACTTCGTCGAGCGTGCCGAGCCGCCGGAGCGGTATGCGCTCCATGACCCAGTCGGTGAACTGCCGGCTTTTGAACATGGGTGCCGTCATCGGCGTGTCGATGAAAGTCGGCGCCACGGAGTTCACGCGGATGTTGTGCGGCGCGAGCTCGACCGCGAGCGCTTTCGTGAGCCCTTCGACGGCATGCTTCGTCATGCAGTAGACCGTGCGACGCTCGGCTCCGACGTGGCCCATTTGCGAGGTGATGTTCACGATGGCGCCGCCGCGCTCCTCGCGGTTTTTCGCTTCCAGCATCTTCCGCGTCGCCGCCTGCGCCACGAGAAACACCGAGCGCACGTTGACCGACATGACCGTGTCGAGATGCTCTGTCGTCACGTCGATGAACGGCTCGGGGATGTTCATGCCGGCGTTGTTGATCAGCACGTCGAGGCCCGGCAACGCGCCTATCGTCCGCGCAACGGCATGCTCGTCCGTCACGTCGCACACCGCCACGCGCGCCGCGCCCCCGGCATGATCGATCTCGGCGGCCACTTCTTCCAGCTCGGAACGAGTGCGCGACACGAGCCAGGTCTGCGCGCCGGCGGCCGCAAGCGCGAGCGCAATGCTGCGCCCGATGCCGCGTCCGGCGCCGGTGACGAGGGCTATGCGGCCGTCGAGGCGGAATTGCGCGAAGACGTCGCTCATCTTGAGAGGCCTGGGTCGTGAGTGGTGAGTGGTGATTGATAAGGACGCTGCTTCACTGCTTACTATTCACTACTCACTATTCACCATTCACGAGTCATGCTTTTCGGCAGCGCCGCGATAGCGGCGAAGCCGGAGATCGGCCTGCTCCTTGTGGCCCCAGAAGCGCTCGATCGCGCACAGCCGCGAGCAGTATTCGCCCACTTTCACGCTCGCTTCCGGCGTGACCTCCTGATAGGTGCAGGTCTTGAGGAATTTGCCTACCCACAATCCTCCCGTGTACCGCGCGGCGCCGAGCGTAGGCAGCGTGTGATTCGTGCCGATCACTTTGTCGCCGTACGACACGTTGGTTTCCGGACCGAGAAAAAGCGCGCCGTAGTTTTTCATGCGATCGAGGAAGTAGCGCGGCTCGCGCGTCAGCACTTCGACATGCTCGGCAGCGATGCGGTCCGCTTCCCTCACCGCTTCCTCGAGCGAAGCGACGAGTATGATCTCGCCGTAATCGCGCCATGCAACGCTCGCAACGTCGGCAGTCGGCAGCACTTTCAGTTGCCGCTCGATCTCCGCGGGCAGCGCAGTCGCGATCGCAGCCGACGTGGTGATGCAGATCGCCGGACTCGTCGGACCGTGCTCGGCCTGGCCCAGCAGGTCGGTCGCAATCATCTCGACGTCTGCGCTCTCGTCCGCAATGACCAGTATCTCCGTCGGGCCGGCGAGGAGATCGATGCCGACGCGCCCGAAGAGCTGCCGCTTCGCTTCGGCAACGTATGCATTGCCGGGGCCGCACAGCATGTCGACCGGTGCGATCGATTCGGTGCCGATCGCCATCGCGGCAACGGCCTGCACTCCGCCGAGCACATAAATGTCGTCGGCGCCGGCAAGCGCCATCGCGGCTATCGTTTCCGCATGAGGCATGCCCTGGTTCGGCGGCGTGCAGGCAATCACGCGGCGCACGCCGGCCACGCGAGCGGTGACTATGCTCATGTGCGCCGAGGCAACCATCGGGTAGCGGCCGCCGGGAACGTAACAGCCGACGCTGTCCACCGGGATGTTCTTGTGGCCGAGCTTCACGCCGGGCAGCGTTTCGACCTCGATGTCGCGTATGGCGGCGCGCTGGTGCTCGGCGAACTGGCGGATCTGGGTCTGCGCGAAGCGGATGTCATCGAGCGTGGCCGGTGAGACGCTCGATACGATGCTGTCGATCTCCTGCCGGGAGAGCTTGAATGCAGCCGGCGACCAGCGGTCGAATTTGTGCGACAGCTCGCGCACGGCGACATCGCCGCGCTTTTTCACGTCGGCGATGATCTCCTCCACGGTCCGACGCACCTTGAGATCGAGCTCGTCGCTGATCGCCGCGTCGATGCGGCGCTTGAGATACGTTGCCATGCAATGCACTCCTCCCTGGTGCCGCGCACCGACCGCCTGCCGCGGCAAAGCGAGAGGTAGTGTAAGGCGCTCGTCAGAGAGCGGCAATCGCCTTGTGCGGAAGAACCGGCGGACGACCAGCCGGTCGAAAAAAAGCCCCGCCGGCAAAGGCGGGGCAGCTCCTGCGAGAGGCAAGCGGTTATTTTTCCGGCCCGGCGTACACGCCGGCGGTCTCCGGAAACATGCATTTGACGATTTTGAACTTCGAGATGTCGACGGTCGCGTCCATGTGGAGGAACACAGCGGCGTCGCGCAGATGCTTCTCGATGCCGAAGTCCAGCATGATGCCGTTCCCGCCGTGCACCTCGACCGCATGCTGGCACACCTTGAATACTTCTTCCGATGCGAAGAGCTTCACCATGTTGACGAGCGCTTCGGCATCGGGCGCTTTCTCGTCCACCGCTTTCGACGCTTCGTTGAGCAGCGAGCGCACCGCGCAGATCTTCGTCGCCATTTCCGCAAGGCGTATCGCCACGGCCTGATGCTTGATCAGCGTGCGGCCGCCCTGCACGTAGTTCTGCACGTATTCGGCCGTCTTCTCGAACGCCGCGACCGCGATGCCGAGATTCTTCGACGCCTGGATGATTTTTCCCGGACGGAAATACACGCCCGCCTTGGTGAGCGCCGTGTCCTGCACGAGGCAATGATCGAGAGGCACTTCCATGTCCTCGAACACGAGCTCGCCGTTGTTCATGAAGCGCCCGCCCAGCGTCTCGTTGCAGCGCTGCACGGTGAGACCCTTCGTATCGCGCGGCACGAGAAAGCTCGATGTGCCCTTCGTCATGCCGGCGCCGGGTGTGGTCGTAGCGTACACGACGTAAAGCTTCGCATCGTAGCCGTTGCTGATGAACTGCTTGCGGCCGTTGATGACCCAGCGGTCGCCTTTCTTCACGGCGCGCGTGTGCATCATCGCTTCGGGCACATCGTACGGCAGCCAGCGGTCGGACGCCCCGCGCGGCTCGGTGAGGCAGTGTGCCAGCAGGAACGTCGGATCCTCGACGATGCGCGGAAACCACTTTTCCTGCAGGTGGCGCGGCGCGACGTTGCGCAGCAGCACCGACACTTTCCAGATCTGCACGAGCTTGTCCGAGAGGCCCGCATCGCCGCGCGAGATCTCCTCCGAGATCATCGCGAAAGTCTGCACCTCCGTCTTCGGATCGAGCGGTGTGCCGCCGAACTCTTCCGGCACCCCCAGCGTGCGGATGCCGATCTTGTGCGCCTGCTCGAGTATCTCGCGCGGCAGGCGATCCTCCGGCGTCATCAGCCACTCGCGCTGCCAGTTGTTGCGGATGAAAGGCCTGACGTAGTCGTCCACGAAGGCGCGGCAGGCGTCTCGCATCATCCGCTGCTCTTCGGACAATCCTCTGTCGTTGTAAATCATGGGCACGCTCCCGGTTTATGTGCTTCCGCCCCCTTCGACCCAACGGCCGGCGCGGCACCGGATGATTTAAAGGCAAGCCTCGCGGTGCTTGCTATCAGCTTCGTGCGCTATTTGTCAGAAACCGAGCGGGCTAGCTTTGCTCGCGATAACGCCGCGGCGTGACGCCGACGATTTGCTTGAAACGCGCCCCGAGGTGGCTCTGGCTGGAGAAGCCGGTGCGGTAGGAAATTTCGGCGATGGTAAGGCGCGTGCGCGCAAGCAGTTCCTGCGCGGCCGAGATGCGCCGGCGCGTCACGTATTGGTAGGGCGCCATGCCGGTGCTCGCCTTGAACCGCCGCGAAAAGTGGAACGGGCTTAAGTCCACCAGCGCGGCAAGCTCGGATGCGGACAGGTCGCGGTCGATGTGCGCGGCGATGTAGTCGGTGACGCGACGCAGCTGGGCCGCCGTCAGCGCCCCCGCCGGCATGCGCTTTTGCACGGCGCCGCGCAAAAGCCGGAGCGCGAGGAAATCCGCGAGACTCTCCGCATACAGCCGGCACGTCAGCGGATCGGTGTGCGCTTCTTCGAGAAGGCCGCACGCCAGGCCGTGCACCGCGCGATCACAGCCGTCGTAGACTGGCGCGATATCGCACGAAATGCCCAGCTCGCGCGCCACCGCGGCGGTGTGGCGGGGATCGACGTAGAAACCCACGCAGTCCCACGAGCCGTGCCACTCGGCCGCGTGCGGCTCGCCTGCCGGATTGATCAGCACATGGCCGTCGCGCGGCGCAAGCCGCGCTTCACCGTGCGTTTCGGTCCACCACACGATCTCGGCCGTGCCGCCTACCGTCACGCTGATCTGGTGACCGTTATGCTGATGGCGCGTGCGGCTGCCGCGGCCTTCGCCGACGTGGTAATAGAAATCCACGAGCCGGCCTTCGATGCCGGCGGGCGCACGCCTCAGCACGATGAGCCTCCGCGCGCGCCCATGCGCAGCTACTCCGCCTTCAGGCCGACGAGCTTCACCACGAGTGCGTTCTGCTTCATCGACTCCTGTACGACCTTTCGGAACTCGTCGGGACCGCGCAGCACGACCTCGGTGGCCTGGGCATGCAGCAGCTTGGTGGTATCGGGGCTGTTGACCGCCTTGGTCACTGCGGCGCGCAGCTTGTCCGTGATCGCTTTCGGCGTGCCTTTCGGCATGAAGAAACCCTGCCAGCCGCTGTAGTCGAAGCCGGGTATCGTATCTGCGATGGGCGGTATGTCACCGAGGAGCGGCGAGCGCTTCGGGAGGCTATGGCCGATGGCGCGCAGGCGCCCGGAGTTGACGAAGGACATCACCGCAGGCGCCGGCGTGAGCGTCCATTGCGATTCGCCCGCAATCACCGCAGCGACCGACGCGCCGCCGCCCTTGTACGGCACGTGGACCGACTGGAATTTCGCCGCATTGAGGAAATAGGTGCCGGAGAGATGGCTTTGCGAGCCCGCGCCCGCGGAGGCCATGTTCACCTCGCCGTTCCTGCTCTTGCAGTAATCGATCAGCTCCTTCACCGACTTCACCGGCAGACCGGTATGCACGACCAGCACGTTCGGCGTTTCGGCGAACTGCGTGACGTAATCGTAGTCGCGCACCGGATCGAACGTCGGCTTCTTCTGCAGCTGCACCGCGATCGTGGAGGCAGCCGTCGTCGCTGCGATCATCGTGTAGCCGTCGGGGTTCGCATGCTTGGCGATCTCCATGCCGATCACACCGCCCGCGCCGGCGCGGTTGTCGACCACCACCTGCTGACCCAGCACTTCCGAGAGCTTCTGCGCAACGATGCGCGACAGCGTGTCGACCGAGCTGCCCGGAGCGTTCGGCACGATCATGCGGACTGGACGGTCGGGATAGCCGGCAGCTGCATCGGCTGCCGTTGCTGTGCCACTGGACCCAAGCAGCGCAAGAGCAAGCGCCGGGGCGAGGATTGCCTTCTTCATTGTCTCCTCCATTTCCTCGATTGTTTGTAGCGCGCCTGCTGAGTCGGCGTCGCCGTGACCATTCTGCCTCGTACGGTTCGCCGGGTGCAACCGCGGGCCGCCGCGCCGCCCGACTTTGCTAGAATCGTCGCCTCCAGCCGGCCCACGATCGCGCTCGTGAAGAAAACCGTCTACGCTACGCCCCAGGATGCCGAAGCCGCGTTCTACGATGCGTTCGCACGCCACGACCTGGAAGGCATGATGAGCGTCTGGGCCGATGACGACGACATATACTGCGTCCATCCTCACGGCACGCGCGTGAGCGGTGTGGCCGACGTGCGCGAATCGTGGCGGCAGATTTTCAAGGCCCGGCAGTCCCTCGTGTTCGAGCTCCGAGACCAGCATTACGTGCACGGCATGATGCTCGCGATCCACAGCGTGTACGAGCACATCGAGGCCGAAGGTCAGGCAGCGCGCGGATCGACCATAGCGACCAACGTGTACCTGCGTACGGAGCGCGGCTGGCGCATGGTGGCGCATCACGCTTCCGCGGTGCCCGCGGCCGCCCCGCAGCCGGCGCGGTCCGTGCCGAAAACGCTGCACTGACAAACCGGCGAGAGCATCCACATCGCGGACGCGCACTGCAGCGCTCGCGCAGTGCTGCGGGTATAATCGCCGCGTTTGGCCCCGCTGCTGCGCACTCTGCCTGTCGCACGCAACCGGTCCATCGCCCTGCCTGTCCACTAAACGGACGGCCGGACCAGAGGACGAGTCAGCCCATGCCGCCCGTATCGCCCGTGAAGCTCCTCGAGCTGCCGCCGCGCAGCCGCAAGCCGCGCCGCCGTGGCATTACGTCCATGATCGATTTCGGTCCGGACGAAATGGGCTGGGCGGGAGGCGAAATGGGCATACGCGACCTGCTCTCGGTCGCGGCCGATTACATCGATTACGCGAAAATCTACGCGATGAACGCCCTGCTCATCCCGGGCGAGGTGGTCAAGCGCACGACCGCGCTGTATCGCGATGCCGACGTCGCGCCTTTCGCCGGCGGCATCCTGTGCGAGTACGCGTGGACGCGCAACGAGATCGACGGCTTGATCGCATTGCTGCACAAGCTCGGTATCACGGGGCTCGAGATCTCCGAAAACTACATCACGCTCACCGACGCGGAACGCGATCGCCTCATCGACCGCTTTCAGAAGGAGAGGCTCAAGGTGGTGTACGAGTTCGGCCGCAAGAATCCCGACGAGCCGATGAGCTTCGATTACCTGGGCGGCATCGTGAAGCAGGTGGCGCAGCACGGCATCGATCACGTGACCGTCGAGCAGTGCGAGATCGATCTGCTCGCGGCGCAGGGGCCCGAAGCGCTGGCAGCGCTCGCCGAACAGCCGTGGTTCGATCATGTGCTGATCGAGGTCGATCCGTACCGTTTTCCCGCGCAGCACGTGAAGATGATCAACGACTTCGGGCCGGAAGTGAATCTTGCCAACGTGGCGCCCGGGCAGGTGCTGCGGCTCGAAGGCTTTCGCCGCGGCATCGGACGCGCGGTCAATTATTCACTGCTCTCGGGCGACGCCTCGCGTCCGGCCGGCGCAGTGTTGCGGTGATTTTTTTGAGAAACCAAGAGGACTGCAATGAGCAATGAGTTTGGTAATCCCGATGTGATCGTCGTCGGCGCCGGCAATGCCGCGTGCTGCGCCGCATTGGCCGCGCGCGAGAACGGCGCGAACGTGATCGTGCTGGAAGCCGCTCCGGTCGAAGACTCGGGCGGCAACAGCCGCTACACCGGCGGCCTGATGCGCGTCGTGTACAACAACGTCGACGAAGTCGCACAGCTGATTCCGGATCTCTCGGAAGAAGAAAAGAAGACTCACGATTACGGCTCGTACACCGCGGACCAGTACTTCGACGACATGGGCCGCATCACGCAGTACATGTCCGACCCCGACTTGACGGAGATCCTCATCACGAAGAGCTTCGAGACGCTGGTATGGCTGCGCAAGAAGGGCGTGCGCTTTCAGCCGAGCTACGGGCGTCAGTCGTACAAGATCGACGAGAAGACCTACAAGTTCTGGGGCGGCCTCGTCGCCGAGACCTGGGGCGGCGGCGCGGGCCTGGTGGACAACGAGCATGCGGCGTGCAAGAAGAACGGCATCAACATCTTCTACGACACGCCGGCGCTCTCGCTGCTCACCGACGACACCAACACCGTGGTCGGCGTGAAGGCCCGCTACAAGGGCCGCAACGTCGACATCCCGGCGAAAGCCGTGGTGCTCGCCTGCGGCGGCTTCGAATCCAGCGCGGAAATGCGCGCGCGTTATCTCGGTCCGGGCTGGGACCTCGCCAAAGTGCGCGGCACGCGCTACAACCAGGGCGCCGGCATCAGGATGGCGCTGGAAATCGGCGCGCTGCCGTACGGCCACTGGTCGGGCTGCCACGCCGTGGGCTGGGACCGCAACGCGCCTCCCTTCGGCGACGTGAACGTGGGTGACCAGTTCCAGAAGCACAGCTATCCCTGGGGCATCATGATCAATGCCAACGGCGAGCGCTTCGTGGACGAAGGCGCCGACTTCCGCAACTACACCTATGCGAAGTATGGCCGCGTGATTCTCAATCAGCCCGGCATGTTCGCGTGGCAGGTGTTCGACAACAAGATCATCCCGAAGCTGCGCGACGAGTATCGCATCAAGCAGGTGACCAAGGTGCGCGCCAACACGCTCGAAGAGCTGTGCCAGAAGATGGAAGGCGTCAACGCCGAGCGCGCGCTGCAGGAGATCAAGGAATACAACAAGGCCGTGCAGCAGGACAAGCCGTTCAACATGGCGATCAAGGACGGGCGCCGCACCGTGGGCCTGAAGGTCGACAAGACCAACTGGGCGAACACGATCGAGGAGCCGCCGTTCGAAGCCTATGCGGTGACGTGCGGCGTGACGTTCAGCTTCGGCGGCCTCAAGATCACCAACGACGCCGAGGTCGAGCATACCGACGGCAAGCCCATCCCGGGGCTCTTCGCTGCCGGTGAGCTGGTCGGAGGCATCTTCTACCACAACTATCCCGGCGGCACGGGGCTCACGTCCGGCTCGGTGTTCGGCAAGATCGCGGGCACGAGCGCAGCGCAGTACGCCACGAGCGGCAAGTAGTCACACCAGCAAAGGGCCGGTGCCTGCGCACTGGCCCGTCTACGCGGAGGAGTCGGAATGAACGCACCAGCAATCAAGATCACCAGGCCGGTACGCGACCAGGTCAGCAAAGCGGAATGGGAAACGCGGGTAAATCTCGCCGCGTGCTATCGCCTCATGGCGGAGTTCGGCATGGTAGAGATGGTCGCGAACCACATCTCGGCGCGCGTGCCGGGGACGGACAACGAGTTTCTCATCAATCCGTACGGCATGCTGTACGAAGAGATGACGGCCTCCAGCATGATCAAGATCGACATCGACGGCAACGTGCTGTTCAATGCCACGGAGTACGGCGTAAATCAGGCCGGCTACGTGATACACAGCGCGGTCCACAAGGCACGCCACGACGTCGATTGCATCATCCACACGCACACGCTCGCCGGCATGGCGGTCTCCGCGATGAAATGCGGCATTCTGCCGGTCGCGCAATCGTCGATGCGGTTCACCGACATCGCCTATCACGATTACGAAGGCGTGGCATTGCGCCTCGACGAGCGTGAGCGCCTGGTGCAGAACCTCGGCAACCGCGAGGCGATGGTGCTGCGCAATCACGGGCTGCTCACCGTCGCGCCGAGCATCCCGGAATGCTTCAACAACATGTACCGCCTGGAACGCGCCTGCCAGCTTCAGGTGATGGCGCTTTCGTGCAACACCGAGCTGCAGATGCCGCCGACGGAAGTCGTCGATTACACCAATCATCAGATGAAGCCCGGGGTGCGCCGCCGCTTCGGCCTGCTCGAATGGCCGGCGCTGCTGCGTAAGCTCGACCGGATCGACCCGAGCTACAAGGAGTGAGTATCATCTGGATCAAGCTAGCGGGCTCGTCATGAGCCCGTTTTTTTTGCCTTACGGGTCACGCGTGACCCGTCACTCGCGCCCAGTCCGCTGCCGGCCTACCATTCACCATTAACCATTAACCATTAACCAGTAACCAGTAACCAGTAACCAGTAACCAGTAACCAGTAACTGGCAACCAGTAACCTGTCACCAATACTGCAACTCAGCAGAAAACCACATGACAACGACTACACCACCTCTTTGCGCCGAACCCGACCGCAATCCGCGCAAGCCGCGCCATGCGATACCGGCGGGCACGATCGATTGCCATTGCCATGTCTTCGAAGATCAGACGAAGTATCCGCTCAACGCAAACCGCAGCTATACGCCGCCGCTGTGCACCCGCGAGGACTATCTCGAGATGTGTGCCGCGCTCGGCATCGCTCGCACGGTGCAGGTGAACGCGAGCGTGTACGGTCCGAATAATGCGGTGACGCTCGATCTCATCGCCGCGCTGGGCCAGGACCGCGCCCGCGGTGTTGCCGGCCTTTCGCCGGATACGAGTCGCGCGGAAGTCGAGCGCTTGCATGCCGGGGGCTTTCGCGGCGTGCGCCTGTCGACCTCGGTGAAGGGGTACGGCGGGACGGATGCGCTCGAGCCGATGAGCGAAAAAATCAAGCCGTTCGGCTGGCATATCCAGCTCCACGTCGGCAAAAGCGCGGAACTCGCGCAGCATGAAGCGCGCATACTGAAGCTTCCCGTCCCCGTCGTGTTCGATCATCTGGGCTGCGTGCGCGGATCCGAGGGCGTGAGCTCGCCGGGATTCCAGGCGTTGGTGCGCATGCTGAAGGCGCGCGACGATTTCTGGGCGAAGATATCGAGCTGGTACCGCCGCTCGGACCTGGGCGCGCCGTACGACGACATGAAGCCGATCGCGCAGGCCCTGATGGCGGCGCGTCCGGACCGCTGCGTGTGGGGCACCAACTGGCCGCATCCGGAATGTCATGTCGCGATGCCGAACGACGGTACGCTGCTCGATCAGTTTTGCGATTGGGTGGGCGACGACGGGTTGTTGAAGCACATACTGGTCGACAATCCGGAGCGGCTCTACGGATTTCCGAAAGCGTGACTCGTGACCCGTGACTGGTGAATCGAAGCGCGGCGCCGAGCGCCGCCCCCCTCACTACTCACCCCTCAGTCCTTACCGCGGCGCGTACCACGCGCCGCGCTGGCTCCCCGGCGGCCATGCACAGACGATCTACCCGGTACTGTTCGCCCCGCGGCCACGGGTCGCGTATCGCCGCGAGCGCTGGAGCACGCCCGACGGCGACTTCATCGACGTCGACTGGGCGGGCGATGCAGGAGAAGACGCGCCGCTCGTGGCGCTCTTTCACGGCCTGGAAGGCAGCTCGCGCAGCCATTACGCGGTGTCGCTCATGGATGCGGTGATCAACGCCGGATGGCGTGGCGTGGTCGTGCACTTTCGAGGCTGCAGCGGCGAGCCGAACCGTTTGCCGCGCGCCTATCATTCCGGCGACAGCGCAGAGATCGACTGGATCGTGCGTCGCCTGGCGCCCATGGCGCCCGCCTTACACGTGACCGGCGTGTCCCTGGGCGCCAACGCGCTGCTGCGCTGGCTCGGTGAACGGGGCGATGAAGCAGCGGGGCTCGTCGCGAGCGCTGCAGCGGTCTCGGCCCCCCTTGATCTGACGGCGGCGGGCAACGCGCTCGATCGGGGCTTCAACATGGTGTACACCCGCCACTTCCTGCGCACCATGCGCCGCAAAGCGATCGCCAAGCTCGCGCACCATCCCGATATCTACCGAGAAGACGCCGTTGCGCGTGCGTGTACGCTGCGCGAATTCGATAATGTGGTGACGGCGCCGCTGCACGGCTACCGCGATACCGACGATTATTGGACGCGCGCGAGCAGCAAGCCGGTCCTGCGTCATATCGCCGTCCCGACGCTTGTTCTGAACGCACGCAACGATCCTTTCATGCCGGCCGAGGCACTGCCGTCGCACGCCGACACTTCGCCGGCAGTCGTGCTCGAGCAGCCCGAGGAAGGCGGCCATGTCGGTTTCGTGTCCGGGACGTTCCCCGGCCGCCTGACGTGGCTGCCGCAGCGGTTGATGAATCACTTCCGGCATTAAACTTGCTCCGGCGCACTCCACTAAAATTCGGCGACGGCACGGCCGTTCCCGATTGCAACAGAGACACACCCAAGAGGCTTATGACATGACGACCACCGCGGCAACCCGCACTGCACCTCCCGAGATCTTCAAAGCGTACGACGTTCGCGGCATCGTGGGTAAAACCCTTACACCGGAGGTCGTCGAGCGCATAGGCCAGGCGATCGGCTCGGAAGGCAGGAAGCGCGGCGTCAGGGAAATCGCAATAGGACGCGACGGCCGCCTGTCCGGTCCGGATCTGTCGGCTGCCCTCGCACGCGGAATACAAGCGAGCGGTGTGGATGTCATCGACGTTGGTCGCGTTGCAACACCGATGCTGTACTTCGCCGCCTATCATCTCAACACGCGTTCCGGCGTCATGGTGACCGGCTCGCACAATCCGCCGGATTACAACGGGCTGAAAATCCTGCTCGGCGGTGAGACCCTCGCTGCGGAAGCGATACAGGATCTGCGCCGGCGCATCGTAGAACACGATCTCGAGCAGGGCAAAGGCGCTTACCGGCAGCACGACATCCGCGAGGAATACCTCGACCGCATCACTTCCGATGTAAAGCTCGCGCGTCCGCTGGAAATCGTGGTCGACTGCGGCAACGGTGTTCCGGGAGCAACCGCGCCCGAGCTCTACCGCCGCTTAGGGTGCACGGTGCACGAACTGTTCTGCGAGGTGGACGGCAATTTCCCCAACCACCATCCCGATCCTTCGCAGCCCGAGAATCTCAACGATCTCATCCGGGCGTTGAAAACGCGCGGCGAAGTCGGCTTCGCCTTTGACGGCGACGGCGACCGCCTCGGTGTAGTCACGAGAAGCGGCAAGATCATCTATCCTGACCGCCAGCTGATGCTGTTCGCCGCCGATGTGCTCTCGCGCAGCCCGGGCAGCGAGATCGTGTTCGACGTGAAATCGACACGCAATCTGTTCGGCTGGATACGCGACCGCGGCGGCAAGCCGGTGATGTGGAAGACCGGGCACTCCTTCATCAAGAAGAAGCTGCAGGAATCCGGTGCGCCGCTCGCTGGCGAGATGAGCGGCCATGTGTTCTTCAAGGAGCGCTGGTACGGCTTCGACGACGGCCTTTATGCCGGCGCCCGCATGCTCGAGATTCTGTCGAAGCAGAAGGACATCAACGCGACGCTGGAAGGACTGCCCGACGCGGTGAGCACGCCCGAGCTGCAGCTGCAGCTCTCGGAGGGCGAAAACTACACGCTGATGGAGAAGCTCAAGAGCACAGCGCGCTTCGACGACGCCAAAGAAGTAATCACGATAGACGGCATGCGGGTCGAATACGCCGACGGCTTCGGACTTGCCCGCCCGTCCAATACGACGCCTGTCATCGTGCTGCGCTTCGAAGCCGACAATCAGACGGCCATCAAGCGCATACAGGACGATTTCCGCAAGGCGATACTCGCGGTGAAGCCGGACGCGAAGCTTCCGTTTTGATGCAGTCATAGTGGACGGAGCCGGGAACGATTGACCCGATCGTGAAGCCGATCGGGGACGCGTTGGCGTGCTGCAGGCATTTCACGCGCCCCTTCGCGGCCATATCGCTGAGGGGCCTCTGTTCCGCCCCACGACGCGCCGGCGCGCAACGCGAGCGAGGGTGCAGCCTCAGCGAATCGGCGCCGCCGCGACACCACTTCATTTCCTTACTCGGTGCCGTGCCGCAGCGGCGCACTGCGTGGGTGACTAACGCCGCACGCCTTCTTCGACCACGAGGCGATTGCGCACGCTCGACCGTTCCATCGGTGTTGCGATCGCGACGTTAAGGCGGCAACATGCTCCTTACACGCGCCGCAGCCGCATGGCTGCGGGAAGGAGGGGCATCATGGCTTCACCGATGATTGCAATCCGGCGACACCCTGCCGAGCGCCGCTTCTACACCGGGATGACGCTCGCGATCCTCGTCACCGTTTTCGTCGGATTCGGCCGCAGCTTCTATCTGCGGCCGCTGTTTCCCGAATGGCCGTCCCCTGC
Source organism: Rhodospirillaceae bacterium (assembly GCA_050260255.1). Taxonomy (GTDB): domain Bacteria; phylum Pseudomonadota; class Gammaproteobacteria; order Burkholderiales; family SG8-41; genus JAQGMV01. The sequence goes on from JBLNBW010000249.1 coordinate 13,765, forward strand.
CGAGCCGATTTTCTACGTGCACGGGCTCGTGTTCACCGCCTGGATAGTGCTGCTCGTGGCGCAGGCATCGCTGGTTGCCGGCGGACGAACCGATCTGCACCGCAGAATCGGTCCTTACGGCGCTGTGCTGGCAATCGTCATGGTGGTGCTGGGTACGCTCGGCGCGCTGATCGCCGCGCGACGCGCAACGGGTTTCGTCGGCGTACCGGTGCCGCCGCTGCAATTTCTCGCGATCCCGTTGTTCGACATGGTATTGTTCTCGGCCTTCGTGGCGCTCGGCATCGCGCAGCGTCGCAATCCGCAGAGTCACAAGCGGTGGATGCTTCTTGCCACCGTCGAGATGACCACCGCCGCGATCGCGCGGTGGCCCGGGGTGCTGCCCCTGGGTCCGGTGGCATTCTTCGCACTCACCGATCTCTTTCTCGTCGCGCTCGTCATCTGGGACTTTCGCTCGCGCAGCCGGCTGCATCCGGTGACGCTGTGGGGCGGTCTCGCGATGATCCTCTCGCAACCGCTGCGGCTCGCGGTCTCCGGCACCGAGCCCTGGCTTGCCTTCGCGCGGTGGGCGACGGGCCTGCTCGGATAGTTACCCGCCACCTCTGAATCTGAAGCCCCAATTCAGTTGGACGCAATGAACGTCCGAGCGCGCGCGAGCTCGGGACGCTGGCTGCCTTGGCCGCCGACCTCCATCAAGCGCGCGTAGTACTTTTTTGCTTTCGCCGCATCGCCACTCCTGGCCGCCGCTTCCGCCGCGCCGTATAGGCCACGAAAGCGATCCGGCTCACGCTGGTGCGAGGCTTCGTACGCCGCCAGCGCCTCGGTTGGTTTCCCCACCTCGAGCAGCATATCGCCGAGAAGCTCGCGCGCCGGCACGATACGGCCTGGCGTCACGATGTGTTTCTCGTGTCCGTCTTCCATGTCGGCCGCCCGGCGCATGAGTTCGAGCGCCTGGTTTTGATCTCCGCGTGCCAGCGCAGCCCATGCCGAGGCGCCGAGCCAGTTGACCTCGACCTCTTTCGCCCAGTACATGTTCTTCGCTGCAATGAGCGTATCGCGCAGCGCGGCGATTTTCTTCACTTCCTGCTCCGCCGATGCGGCATCTCCGCTGCGCGCTGCGCCGAGCGCGCGTGCAAAATGCGTCAGTGCATCGGCGTATGCAAATTTGCTGGGGCGCACTTCGAGCTGTGCGGCGGCGCGCCAGTCGCCACGCTCGACGGCATAGCGCGCCGGCATTGCGGCAAGCGCATAGGGCCCCGAGAACCGGTTGGAGGGATAGTTGGCGCTGAGGAAGCGGTCGGCGGTCGCGCGCGCATCTTCGTCGCGCGCCATTTGCAGATACGCGTACACCATGTAGTCGGCGGCATGCATTGCATCATCGTAGTCCTTGCCTTTCACCGCGACATCCGCGGAGCGCTGGTTCGTCGCCGCCGACTCTGCCCATGCACCGACGCGGGTAAAGATATGCGAGGGCATGTGCAGAGCGTGGGGCGCCGCGGGTGCGATGCTCGCGTAACGACGTGCGGCATCGAGGCCTTTTGCGGCGATCGGTGGCGCATCGTAAGCGTGGATGAGGTAATGCGCGACACCCGGATGCTGGGGATACTTCGAAAACTGCTTCTCCAGTATGCCGGCTGCCTTGAGGTACATCGAGTACGTCTTGTCGTCGAGCGACTGCAGCGCCACCAAGTAGAGCGCGGAGAATATCTGCGCTTCGTCGTCGCCAGGGTAACGGCGCGCGAGATCCTCGAACGCCTTTGCACGCGCTTTCTGCCGTGCCGGTTCAGCACGCGTGTCGTACTCTTCGTAATACGCCGCCACCGCTTCGATGTAATCCTTCTCGCGCTGGGATTTGGGCGGCTTCGCCCGGCCTTCCTCGATCGCGGCGAGCGCGCGCTTTGCGCCGTCCGGCGATGCACCTTGCCCGGCGAGCGGATTACTCATGAGCAACGCGGCGATTCCCCAGTATGCGACGGTGCATTCCGGGTCTGCGGCGAGAGCCTCGCGGAACGTGCGCTCCCCTTCCGTGTACCAGAAGGAGTGCAGCATCGCGACGCCCTGCTGCAGCTTCTCCTGCGCCGCTGGCGAGCACGAGTTGGCGAAGCGAACGGCGCCCAGCTGCTCGACCGAACGCCCGGGACGAGCGCTATCGCCTGGTTGCGCGGAATAAAGGGGTGCCGACAGGACGAGCGACAACGAGGCGAGAATCAGACGGGAGGGACAGGACATGGCGGCCTCCGGCAGGGTAGCGGGTCATCTCCGCTCTAGGATCGTGGTCGCGCAGGAAAAGGAACTCAATAAGACGAAAGTACCCCTACTTATTCATCAGGGAGTCCTGTATGTCCCGGTTCGAAGCCCCCGCATTGGAAAATCACGGCCCGGCGCGCCGAGCGAGTGTCATGGCTCTTCGATCTGGTCCCATGTCAGGAAGTAGCTTTTTCCATTGGTGCGATACCGGCGCTTGCGCTGATCGGGGTAGTCGCAGACGTCGAACGGCCGCCGGTTCCCGCCGACCAGATACACGAGATCCTCGATCCCCGTGTTGCGCATGCCGTGCGGCACCGAGTGTGCAACGAAACCGAGTAAATCGCCCGCCTCCACCTCGTACTCCTTGCCATCGATGCGCGCAGCGCCCTTGCCGCGCAGGATATAGATCCACTCCTCGTCGTGATGATGGTAGTGATACTCGGTGGTCTGGTCGCCCGATTTCACTCTGACGAGGTGCACCCCGAGACTCACGAGACCCGTCGCGTCGCCCAGCGAGCGCGTGTGCCGGACGGCGGCCTTGTTGAGCGGATGCACGAATTTCGTCTCTTCCATCGCTTCGATGTCGGCGCGACGAAGCAGTACGGGCTTGTCGTCTCGCTTTGCTGCCATGTTCTCTCTCCCAGGCCTTGGGTCACCGCATCATAACAGCCGCCCTCGAGCACACGCATCCGTAAGGCTGTATGATTTCCAAAAGAACACTTCAGCCGAGACCTTCGACTCCATGAGCGATGCTCCCCTCGAATACAAAGTGAACGCGCCGATGACGGCGGACCAGTTCATCGACGTGCTGGAACGCTCCACGCTGGCCGCTCGCCGGCCGGTGCACGACCGCGCGGCCATGGAAGCGATGGTGAGGCACGGCAATCTGTGCGTCACGGCGTGGCATGGCGACACGCTCGTCGGCGTCGCCCGCTCGCTCACCGACTTTCATTACGCCTGCTTTCTCTCCGATCTCGCTGTCGACAAGGATTACCAGCGCAGCGGCATCGGTGTCGCGCTCATAGCACATACACAGCGCGCGCTCGGGCCGCACTGCAAGATCCGCCTCCTCGCCGCGCCGGCCGCCGCGGAGTACTACCCCCGCATCGGCTTCGAGCGCAATGCGAATTGTTGGGAGCTCGAGCCCGGCCGCGAGCCAGGTTGATGCGCCGAGAAGGGAGCGAGCCCATGTACATGCCTTCGCATTTCGAACAGACGCGCGCGGAAGCGCTCCATGCGCTCATACGCGAGTATCCGCTTGGCGCACTCGTCACGCTGCGCGCAGGCGCGCTCAATGCGGATCACGTTCCTTTCGATTTCGATCCAACGCCCGCCCCGCACGGCACCTTGCGCGGTCACGTCGGCCGCGGTAACCCGATATGGCGCGATGCCGGCTCGGACCGCGAAGTGCTCGTGATCTTCCAGGGCCCTTCCGGTTACATCACGCCGTCCTGGTATCCCAGCAAGAAAGAGCACGGCAAGGTCGTGCCGACCTACAACTACGCGGTGGTTCACGCGTACGGCAAGCTGCGCGCCGTCGATGACCGCACTTGGCTGCGCGCCCTCGTCACCCGGCTGACCGATCGACACGAGGCTCACCACAGCGATCCCTGGCACGTCACCGACGCCCCGGGCGATTACATCGACAAAATGCTCGCTGCGATCGTCGGCGTCGAGATCACAGTGACGCGACTGCTCGGCAAGTGGAAGGTGAGCCAGAATCGCACGCCGGTGGATCAGACCGGCGTAGTGGACGGCCTGAAAGCAAGCGGGAATGCCCACGATCTCGTCATGGCGCAGCTCGTGGAGCAGTACGGCAAGCCGCAGCGGGACCGCTAACGAGTGAAATGCTTCATCGCGAAAGACGCGAACTAAAGACTTACCGCCAAGCACGGCAGGGACACGAGGGCGGAAATTGCCGGAAGCGTTGGCAGCACAGCGTTGACGAGCGAGCACGCGCGCGCTTGCATTCCGCCGGAAAATGCAGGATGTCCACTTCTCGAGCGGTCCGTTCTACACTGAGGCTCCACCCTCCATGCCAAGGCATGCGTGAGCCAAGATCCGACCTATGATCGCGAGCTCCTGTTGCTTGGGCCGAAGCGGAACGCGGTCCTCGACCTTTGGGAAATACACCGTTACGGCAGTGAAAGCTACGGTGATCCCGATTACGTCTCGATCTATGGTCTGACACCCGCCCATTGGTACGCGAAGGGCATACGCATCCTCGGGCGCACCGCGGTCGAATGTACGCGCGACGACCTTGCTCAAGCCATCGCCAAAGACGTCTCCGCCCTCGCGACGCCATTCCCCACCGATCACTCGCTGGTGATCGACCCTTTCGCCGGCTCAGGGAATACGTTGTATTGGCTGTTGCGCCACTTCCCGGGCGCGCGCGGATTGGGCTTTGAGTTGGACCGCGCGGTTTTTCAGCTCACCGCGCGCAATCTCGCGAATCTAAATCTACCCGTCGAGATCCTGAACACCGACTACCTCACGGGTCTCGCGCAGACACACATAGCCGTGCAACCGCAACTTGTCGTTGCGTTCATCGCTCCGCCGTGGGGTACCGCTTTGAGCCCGATCACCGGTCTTGACCTGCGGTGCACCACCCCGCCGATCACAGAAATCGTCGACCTGCTGATCCGCAGTTTCAGCGACAGTCGGCTCCTGTGCGCGATCCAGGTATACGAAAAGGTAAATCGGGAATCGCTGGCGGAGCTGGCGACGCGCTTCGACTGGTCGGCACTGCGGATCTACGACATCAATGCGCCGGGACAGAATCATGGCATTCTGCTTGGCACGAAAGAATGGATACCGGGCGACATGCTGCCTGCGACGGAACCGGCCTGAACAGCGACGGCGGACGGTCTGGGATGGCGGATCTCGTGGAGCGGTACGCGATGCCGCGGCGGTCAGCAGCATAGACGCGAGGGAGAAACAATCAATCGTACCGAAGAGCAGATACGAGTCGCGGCGCCCAAGAGTTGCTACGACTGTTCCCGCATCGACCCCGCATCTAGAGGACTGGTTACACCGCGTCCGCCCTTGTTCAGCACATGCGTGTATATCATCGTCGTCGATACATCGGCGTGACCAAGCAGCTCCTGCACCGTCCGGATGTCGTACCCCCGTTCAAGCAGGTGCGTCGCGAACGAATGGCGCAGCGTGTGGCAGCTGATGTGCTTCGTGATGCCAGCCGAGCGCGCCGCCTCCTTGACCGCGCGTATCAGATAATTCTCGTACACGTGATGGCGACGAACAACGCCGCTCCGGGGATCGCGCGAAAGCTTGTACGAGGGAAAGACGAACTTCCAGCCCCAGTCATACGCCATGCGCGGATACTTGGCGGGAAGGGCCGCAGGAAGTTCGACGCTGCCATGTCCCGCCGCAAGATCACGCTCGTGAAGCGTGCGTACCCGCGTCAGATGTGCTTCGAGCGGCTTCACCAGACTGGCTGAGAGCATGGTCACGCGATGTTTCGCTCCCTTGCCGTCCCGGATGGTGATCTGCCGGTACTCGAAATCGACATCCTTTACGCGCAGCTTGAGGCATTCCCGTAAACGCAGCCCGGCGCCGTATAGCAGGCTCACCATCAGCCATCGCATTCCATCGAGCTGCGAGACGATGGCCTGCACTTCGGCGCGGGTCAGTACGGTCGGCACGCGCACCGGCCGCTTGGCGCGATCCAAGCCTTCCAGCCATCCAAGCGGCGCATCCAGGATGTCGCGATAAAGGAACAGAAGTGCCGAGAGCGCCTGGTTCTGCGTGGCGGCTGCAACGGCGCGATCCCGGGCAAGATGATTGAGAAATGCAGTCACTTCGCTCGCGCCCAGCTGCCCGGGATGCCGCTTGTCATGAAAATAGATGAACCGCCGAATCCAGTGAACGTAGGTTTCCTCGGTACGGAAACTATAATGTTTACGTCGCACGGCGTCGCGGACTTGATCCAGCAACCGCGGTTTCGACGCGCCAGCCGACACGGACGAAGGCAGCTCTTCCACCATGCCGCTCCCCTGCAGCCATCGTGGCTTCCTTAACGCGCGGCGGGCAGCAAAGATGACTTGGATTTCGCTGAGAGCTGTGGCATAACGTTGTCATGGTTTGTCAACTAAAATTGGCAACTAAAAAAGTCACCTAAATTTGTCAACCAATAGAAGTTGGGCGTCGATGTGCCATGGCTAGGTTCGAGATCGAAGACGAACTGCACGCAGAGGCTCAAGGCGAATTTGAGAGCCGTGGTGACGCTTTGGCGGAGCTAGAGCGTCGTGCCGCGATCCCGTGGCACCAGGAGCCGAACCAAGCTCCTTGTCAAAGTTGGAAAACCTGCGGTCGCAAATACGAGCTCATCGAGTACGATGAGAACGTCTCTCCACGTAAAGAGCTATACCGCGAGCTCGTGCTCGAGATATCTGCCGCCGGAGTGCGATGGCACCGACATCACGCGTAAATCGCCGCCCAACTTTAGTTCGAGCGGACGTGCCGCAAGCGGCACGCCGCTCAACATTGCGTTAGACCTCACAGAACATGCTCGCCTCAACCACCGTCCTTATCGTCGTCGTAGCTGGCATCGCCGTGTGGACGCTTGTCTTTGGTGGCGCGCCGCCCTCAACGTATCGCGCTCGCGGTTGTCAGGGTAGCGGGTGGCGTTCCGCATTCCCCGACGTCCCAAAGTCAGAGATTCGCGAGTTCCTGTCCTTGTTTGTGTCTGCGTTCGCATTCGACGAGACTCACAAACTCAAGTTCGATCCGACCGATCGGGTCCTGGACATTTACCGTTCGATTTACCCGCACAAGTGGATGGCCGACGCGCTCGAGGTTGAAACGTTCGCCAAGGACTTTGAATCCAAGTACGGCGTTGCGTTTGCCGCGGCTTGGTGCGAAGAGGTCACGCTCGGGGAACTCTTCACACACTCTCGCAGACGAGGTGCCACGTGAGGTCTAACAAGGCAGTCGAGACGGACGCCCAAGGGCGTCCGCGCACTGCGTGCGCTTCTGTGCTTGGGCGCCGCTCACTTCTACGTTAGGCAGCGCAGGAGGATGCTTTGACTTTCGAGAGGCTGGCGCACTTCGTCACCGGTGCACGATGCGAGCCGACGCCCGGGGGTGTTGCGATTCGCGTCGTTCTTGGCATTGTCTGCACCACGGTTGTCGTCGGGCTGATGCTGGTCTTTTTAGGTGCGGCGGCTGGCAACGCCAATTCAGTTGCCGAGTTCAAAGCCGTATTCCTGCCGTGCACGATGATGTATGCCATTTACCTCACAGCCACGGTATTCGTGTGGCGGGGCGGGAGAACCCAAGCCGCGCAGTACCTGGCGTGGCTTCCTTGCTTGTTGCTTGCGGCCGCTGGCGGACTCTCCTTTGCCTGGGGAATGGTTCAGTGAACGAGAGCGTGAAAGCGCTGTCTGACAGGTCGGTCAACACGGCCGCACAAGTCCGTCCGCGCGCTATGTGCACGGGCCTCGTGCATGTTGGTTACCTCCAACGTTAAACCAGACGCCCGACGTCGAGAACGAATGAAGGCCCTCAGTCCTGCTTCCTCCGCCACGCGCGTGGCTCGTGCGCGGGAATGCTTGGTGTGCCGCGGATGCGCTACTGGCGGGACTTCTAGCGCTGAAGCGCCGCGGCTGAGTCGACACTACGCAAAGTACAGTCGCAGGAAGAGACAGGTAACATGAAGAAGAGCCAGCCGGCGAAAGCCGAATCTCCTTCAGCGCTGATAGGCGCGAAAATCGAGGCGCTCGGCGACTGGAGGGGCGGGATGCTCTCCCGGCTCCGCGTCCTGATCAAGGAGGCTGACCCCGAAGTCGTCGAGGAGTTGAAGTGGAGAAAGCCATCCAATCCGACCGGGGTCCCGGTGTGGTCTCACGACGGAATCATCTGCACCGGCGAAACCTACAAGGACAAGGTGAAACTCACTTTTGCCAAGGGCGCCGCGCTGGACGATCCTTCTTGCCTCTTCAACGCCAGCTTGGAAGGCAACACCAGGCGCGCCATCGACATCCACGAAGACGACAAGATCGACGAGGAGGCGTTCAAGGCCCTCATCCGTGCCGGCGTGATGCTCAACACTTCGCGCGTTGGGCGCTGACGTACCGCAACTATTCCAGCCGACCGTCTCCGCTCGACGTGCTCGGCCTCGGCTGAACCACGAGCGTTGGCGCGCAAGGAGCATCAGGTGAAGATAAAGCGCATCGTTTCGAATGTCGCGGGTTCTGATGTAGAGAAGGCAAACGCCTTCTATAGGGATGTTCTTGGGCTCGAAGTCCTGATGGACCTCGGCTGGATACGAACGTATGGCTCGAGCTCGAAGATGACAATTCAAGTCAGCGTGGCGTCCGAAGGAGGATCGGGCACGGCCGTCCCGGACATGTCCATTGAAGTGGATAACGTTGATGAGGCTTTAAAGCAGATAGGAAAAGCGGGCATTCCTATCGAATACGGTCCGGTGACCGAGCCGTGGGGAGTGCGCAGGTTCTATATCCGCGATCCATTCGGAAAACTGATCAACGTCCTTCAGCATGAATAACAAGTAACTGCGCCCCGACAGCGCACGCTCCAGCTGACGCAACGCAGCGACCAATGTGCCGGGGCGGTGGTTGCCCCGGTTCAGGGAACAGTGTGCTCGCCACGGAACGACGCAATCGCTGCAACGGCTGACGGGACAGCATCATGCCGACGGCGGACATTCTCGGCTCGCGACGACGCTGAATCTCAGCGATGCTTTCCACCGAAAAAGTGAGCTTGTCGCCTCCCACAGCTAAAGATAAATTAGCCATGTGCTAGCCTGGCTGGTCGCACTGATGCAACAGCGGTGCTCTTGCGCTTGTGGCAGTTCCTCGTCGTCTTGCGCCTCCGCGCTTGCTCGCCGCGAACGTCATCCCTTACAGGACCCTTCCCCATGAAACCGCGCATTACGCTCATTACCCTTGGCGTCGACGATCTCGATCGAGCAGTCCGGTTTTATCGCGATGGCCTCGGCCTGAAGACGGAAGGTATTGTCGGCACCGAATTCGAGCATGGGGCCGTCGCATTCTTCGAGCTGCAAGGCGGACTGAAGCTCGCGCTGTGGCCGCGGACGAGTATCGCTCACGACACCGGAGCATCGCTCGGCACGCCGAACCCGACCGACCTCACAATCGGACACAACGTATCGTCGAAAGCGGAAGTGGACGCGGTGATGGAGCAAGCCCGGCGCGCTGGCGCCGTTATCGTCAAACCCGCACACGCGACTTTCTGGGGCGGTTACGCGGGGTACTTTCAAGACCCGGACGCGCACTTGTGGGAGGTTGCGTGGAATCCCCAATGGACTGTCGAGGACTGAGGCGCAGCACGGGCGCGATGTCAAAAAAAGAAAGGCCGGCGCGGGCGCCGGCCTTTCTTTTTTCGGACCGGCAACGGCCCGACATCACTTTCTTATAGCCGCTCCTGCACCCAGCCTTTGACCGACGCCAGCGCCTCGGGGAGTTTCGAAGGATCGGTACCGCCAGCCTGTGCCATGTCGGGCCGTCCCCCGCCCTTGCCCCCCACCTGCTGCGCAACGTGGTTCACGAGGTCCCCCGCCTTGATCTTCTTCGTAAGATCCGACGTCACGCCGGCGATGAGCGACACCTTGCCTTCATTCGCGGCCGCAAGCACCAACGCAGCCGATTTCAGCTTGTCCTTGAGCTTGTCCATTGCCTCGCGCAGCGCCTTCGGATCCGCGCCTTCCATCGTCGCCGCGAGCACCTTGATGCCTTTCACGTCGACTGCCTGCTCGATCAGCTCATCACCCTGGCTCGAAGCGAGCTTCGACTTCAACCGCGCGAGCTCCTTCTCGAGATTGCGCACGTTGTCGAGGATCTGAGCGATCTTCTGCGTCACTTCTGCCGGCGAAGTGCGCAATGCGCCGGCGGCTTCGTTGAGCTTCGCCTGCTGCTGTTGCACCCACTGCAGCGCGCCGTTCGCCGTAGTGGCCTCGACGCGTCGTATGCCGGCCGCAATGCCGGTCTCGGATATGATCTTGAAGAAGCCGATGTCGCCGGTGCGCTTCACGTGCGTGCCGCCGCAGAGCTCGGTCGAATGCTCGCCCATGCTGACGACGCGCACTTCGTCACCGTACTTCTCCCCGAACAGCGCCATCGCACCCGACTTCACCGCGGCGTCGTATTTCATGATGGACGCCTGCACCGGCTCGTTGTGGCGTATCGCCTCGTTGACGATGGCTTCGACCTGCGCGATCTGTTCCGGCGTCATCGGCTCGTTGTGCGAGAAGTCGAAGCGCGTCCTCGACTCGTCCACCAGCGAGCCCTTCTGCTGCACGTGCGGACCGAGCACTTTGCGCAGCGCGGCGTGCATGAGGTGCGTCGCCGAGTGGTTGTACATCGTCGCCTGGCGCAGCGTGAGATTGACTTCGGCGCTCACCACGTCGCCGACGCGCAGCTCGCCTTTTTCCATCACCCCGTGATGACCGAAGACGTCGGCCTGGATCTTCTGCGTGTCGTCGACCTTGAACGTGGAAAACGGCGTGGCGTGGCGCGAGATCTGACCGCGATCGCCCACCTGGCCGCCCGACTCCGCATAGAACGGCGTGCGGTCCAGCACGACCACGCCCTGATCGCCGGCTTCGAGCCGGTCCACCGCGCTGCCGTTGCGATACAGCGCGACGACTTTCGCATCGAGCGCAAGCGTGTCGTAGCCGTGGAATTCGGTCGCGCCGCCGCTGTATTCGACGCTTTGCGCCATCGCGAAGCGCGAGGCCGCACGAGCGCGTGCGCGCTGCGCCTCCATCGCTGCCTCGAAGCCCGCGTAGTCGACGCGAACGCCCCGCTCGCGCGCGATGTCCGCCGTGAGATCGACCGGGAAGCCGAACGTGTCGTAGAGCTGGAACACGGTGTCGCCGTCGAGCATCCTGTCTTCGTCGCGCGACAGCGCGCCCTCGAGCACTTTCATGCCGTTCTCGAGCGTCTCCGCAAAGCGCTCCTCTTCCTGCTTGAGCACCTGGGTCACGCGCTCCTGGGCTTGCGCGAGCTCGGGATAGGCCTCGCCCATCGCCTTGACGAGATCCGGGACGATCTTGTGGAAGAAAGGCTTGTGCTGACCGAGCTTGTAGCCGTGGCGGATCGCGCGACGGATGATACGGCGCAGCACGTAGCCGCGGCCTTCACTGCCGGGGATCACGCCGTCGACGATCAGAAAGGAGCACGCACGAATGTGATCGGCAATGACCTTGAGCGAATTGTTCGCAAGGTCGCGGGCGCCCGTCTCACGCGCCGCGGCGCGGATGAGATCCTGGAAGAGATCGATCTCGTAGTTCGAATGCACACCCTGCAGCACCGCGGCGATGCGTTCGAGCCCCATGCCGGTGTCGACCGAGGGCTTGGGCAGGGGATTGAGATTGCCTTTCTCGTCGCGGTTGAACTGCATGAACACGAGATTCCAGATCTCGATGTAGCGGTCGCCGTCCGCGTCGGGCGATCCGGGCGGTCCACCGGGGATCTCGGGACCGTGGTCGTAGAAAATCTCGCTGCACGGGCCGCACGGTCCGGTATCCGCCATCTGCCAGAAGTTGTCGCTCTGATACTTGGGCGCGCCCGGCTTGTCACCTATGCGTATGCAGCGGTCGGGTGCGACGCCGATTTCCTTCGTCCAGATCTCGAAGGCTTCGTCGTCCTCGTGATAGACGGTCGTCCACAGCCGGTCCACGGGCAGCTTGTAGACCTTAGTCAGCAGCTCCCATGCGTATTTGATCGCGTCGCGCTTGAAGTAATCGCCGAAGCTGAAGTTGCCCAGCATTTCGAAAAAGGTGTGATGGCGCGCGGTGTAGCCGACGTTCTCGAGGTCATTGTGCTTGCCGCCGGCGCGAACGCAGCGCTGCGAGGTCGTCGCGCGCACGTAAGGGCGCTTCTCCTGGCCGAGGAACACTTCCTTGAACTGCACCATGCCGGCGTTGGTGAACAGCAGCGTGGGATCGTTGCCGGGAACGAGCGGGCTCGAAGACACGATCGTATGGCCCTTGCCGGCAAAGTAGTTGAGAAACTGGCTTCGTATCTCGCTGCTCTTCATCTTCCCGCTTCCTTGATGGGCCGCTTAAAGCGCGGCATTGAGTCGGCGCGTCACTGGCGCCGTGTTTCCTCGACACGCAAGCCGAGTGATTGTCCGCCCACGATCGCGAGGCTGCGCACCACCCCGCTCACGGCAACGGCCTGCTGCGGCGCAGGCACGTTCTCCTTCGTGAGCACGGCGATCTCGCCGGTGTCGTCGCGCAGCGTGTAGCTCCTCAATTCAAGGACCGGCAACTGCAGCGCGCCGGTGACCGTGCCTTTGAGCTTTACTTCCTTGCCCTCGAACTGCGCGGGCGAAGCGACGATATCCCCGATCCGGGTGTAGCCGGCGCAGCTTCCAAGCAGCATGGCGGCCGACAGGAGGCCGCCCAGCAACGCGATCCGCATGTTCCAACTCCCGGAAAGAACGCGCATTTTAGCGCACGCAGCACCGTTATGCCCGCCCGTCGGAGGCAATCCAATGGAAGGGGCGCTTCAGCAGCGGTTTATTCGTTCGTGTCCGGATCATGCCCGCTTTCACGCACCACGCGCATGGCGAGAGCGAGCGGAAACCCGCGCGATTGCAGAAAGCGGACCTGGCGGGCGCGCTCGTTGGCGTTTTCCGGCGCGCGGCCGAACTTGCGTTGCCACACGCCGCGCGCGGCAGCGAGGTCGGTCTCCTTGAGGGACTGCATGGCATCGGCGATGAGCTCGCCCGGTACGCCTTTACTCTCGAGCTCGTGCCTTATGCGGCGGCTGCCATAGCGCGTACGACGTGCATGGGTCACCTGCTCGATGACGCGCGTCTCGGATATCCAGCCGCGTCGGGAGAAGTCTTCGAGGAGTGTTTCGAGCTCTTCCGGATCGGTGTCTTCGCTTTCGAGCTTGGCCTTGAGCTCCGCCCGCGAGTATTCGCGGCGCGACAGAAGCTTGAGCGCCTGCACACGCAGCGACGGCTTTTGCTTTTCAGGCGGCACGCGAGCTGTTCGAAAAGCGTGATTCGTGAGTGGTGAATAGTGAGTAGCAGCTATCTCAAAAAATTCGAACCCTCATGAACCACAGATGAACGCTGATGAACACCGATGGAACGACGCAGAGCCACCTTCTCCATTATCGGCGACGTCCCATCCCTGTTTATCCGTGATTACACTAGTTTTTGAGACTGCCTCCAGATACAGCTCTGACCATTCACTATCCATCAGAAAAACGTGATTCGTGAGCGGTGAGTAGTGAGTCGATAACAGTTCTTACCGTTCACTATTCACCCTTCACTTGTCACCGCCGTCAGGCCGGCTCGGTTTCCTCTTCGGCCGCTGCCGCGGCGCCGCCGACGCCCAGGGCCGCACGGATCTTGGCTTCGACCTCTTCCGCGACTTCCGGATGCTCCTTCAGGTATTCGCGCGCGTTGTCCTTGCCTTGGCCGATGCGCTCCTTGCCGTACGCATACCACGCACCCGATTTCTCGATGATGCGATGTGCGACACCGAGCTCGATGATCTCGCCTTCGCGCGATATGCCTTCGCCGTACAGAATGTCGAACTCGGCGTTGCGGAACGGCGGCGCCACCTTGTTCTTCACCACCTTGGCGCGTGTCTCGGAGCCGATGACTTCCTCGCCCTTCTTGATCGATCCGACGCGGCGGATATCGATGCGCACCGACGCGTAGAACTTGAGGGCGTTGCCCCCCGTCGTCGTTTCCGGATTGCCGAACATCACGCCGATCTTCATCCGGATCTGGTTGATGAAGATGACCAGCGTGTTCGAGCGCTTGATGTTCGCGGTGAGCTTGCGCAGCGCCTGCGACATGAGCCGCGCCTGCAGCCCCATCTGCGGCTCGCCCATCTCGCCTTCGATCTCCGCCTTGGGAACGAGCGCTGCAACGGAGTCGACCACGACGACATCGACCGAGCCCGAGCGCACCAGCATGTCCGCGATTTCGAGCGCCTGCTCGCCGTTGTCCGGTTGAGAGATGAGGAGCTGCTCCACGTCGACGCCCAACTTCGCCGCGTACTGCGGATCGAGCGCGTGTTCCGCGTCGATGAACGCCGCGGTGCCGCCGAGCTTCTGCATCTGCGCGATCACCGACAGCGTGAGAGTGGTCTTGCCCGAGGATTCCGGGCCGTAGATTTCCACGACGCGCCCGCGCGGCAGGCCGCCGATACCGAGCGCGATGTCCAAGCCCAGCGAGCCGGTGGACACCACCTGGATGTCTTTGGCAACGTCGGATTCGCCGAGCCGCATGATCGAGCCTTTGCCGAACTGCTTCTCGATTTGCGACAGCGCGGCTGATAAGGCTTTGCTCTTGTTTTCGTCCATAGGATTCCCCGTCAACAAGCGTCGGATTATGTCACAAGTGCCCGGCCGTCACTGCAATAACGCAGGCCTGCGCAGGCGGATGACCGACGCGTGAGTTTTACTGTTGCGACAAGAGCTTCAGCACGCCGGTGAGCGCATGCGCCACGGCCTGGCGCCGCACCGCTTCGCGGTCGCCGTCGAAGTGCCGGGTCTCGCTCGTGACCTTGTCCTTGATCGCCCACGCGAAGCATACGGTGCCCACTGGCTTACCAGGTGAGCCACCCGTCGGACCCGCCGTCCCGCTCACCGCGACCGACACCTGGGCATGGCTGCGCTCGACCGCGCCGGCCGCCATTTCGCGTGCAGTCGCTTCGGAAACAGCACCGTGCTCGCCCAGCGTGTCCGATGCGACCCCGAGCATCTCGCGCTTGGAGATGTACGTATACGTGACAAAGCCGCGCTCGAACCACTCCGACGATCCGGCCACCGCCGTGATCGCCTGGGACACCCACCCGCCCGTGCACGATTCGGCCGTCGCAATCATGAGACCGCGCTGCTTGAGCTCCGTCCCAAGGCGCTCGGCAAGCGCGTACAACTCCGGTTCAGACATGCATGCCTCCTAGAAGCGGTCTCAAAAGTAAATGTAGCCGGCACCAGATGAACGCAACGACTGCGTGTCGTCTGTCTCACGTTATCCGCGTTCGTCCGTGTCCGAGTTCTATTCCATCACGTTCTTTGCAATCGCCAGCACGAGCAATGTATAGAAGGCGGCCACCAGGTCGTCGAACATGACGCCGAAGCCGCCTTTCAGCGTACGGTCGTAATAGCGTATCGGCTGAGGCTTGAGGATATCGAACAGCCGGAACAGCAGGAAGGCCACGGCGGGCCAGTAGCCCCAGGGCGGCGTAAGGCTCAGCACGAGCAGGAACGCGACGACCTCGTCCCACACCATGCCGCCATGGTCCGCGACGCCAAGCGCGCGCCCGGCCACGCCGCAAGCCCACATGCCGGCAAGAAACATGAGTCCGGCGGCCGCGATGAGCTGCAGCGTGCTCATCCACTGTATGAGCAGCCAATGGATGGGAAACGCGAGCAGCGTGCCGAACGTGCCGGGCGCGACCGGGATCAGGCCTATGCCGCCGCCGAAGGCGATGAAGTGGGCCGGGTGCTTCAGCACGAAATTCCAGCCCGGCTGCCGCGAGTAACTGAACATGAGGTCAGCGAAAATGGTCGTAGCCCGCGCGCGCGAGCTTGAGCGGGCGGCCGTTGCTCGTCACGATGACCCGCGTGCCGTCGCGGCCGGGTTTCTTCATGGCGCCTATACGAGCGACCGGCACACGGACGGACCTCGCCGCCTGCTCAACCTCGGCACGGGACGAAGCGGGCGCGGTGAAGCACAGCTCGTAATCGTCGCCCCCTGCGAGGATTGCATTTCGCGCCAGGCGAGCATCCACGCTGCGCTTGAACACCGATGAGGCGGGCACGCGCTCGAGCTCGATCTCGGCTGCGAGCCGAGATCGTTCGCAGATGTGGCCGAGATCGGCGACGAGACCATCCGACACGTCGATCGCCGCACGGGCGATGCCGCGCAACGCGACGCCCAGCGCAACGCGCGGCACCGGCAGATCGAGCCTGCGCTGCACCCGCTTGCGATCGTCGGGGCTCAACCGCAGCGTGCGGTGGCCTGCAGCGACCGCGAGCGCTGCCTCCCCCAGCGTGCCGGAAACCCACACGTCGTCACCGGCGCGCGCGCCGTCCCGGCGCAGCGCCCGGCCTGCCGGCACCACGCCCATGATCTGCACGCACAGCGTCAACGGACCGCGCGTCGTGTCGCCACCGACGAGATCGGTGCCGTGCCGACGCGCGAGCCGCATGAAGCCGCTCATGAATGCCTTCAGCCACGCCGTGTTGATGCGCGGCAGCGCGAGCGAAAGCGTCGCCCAGCGCGGCGTCGCGCCCATCGCCGCCATATCGGAAAGATTCACTGCCAGGGTCTTGTGACCGAGACGTCGGGGATCGGCATCCGGAAAGAAATGGCGCCCGCACACGAGCATGTCGGTCGAAATCGCGACCTCCATGCCAGGCTCGGCACGCAGCAGCGCAGCGTCATCGCCGACGCCCAGCACCGCACCGGACGCGGGATACGTGAAGTAGCGCTCTATGATCTCGAATTCGCCCGGCATGCGGCGGGTGGGTCAACGATTGCCTTCGGCCCGACCTGCCGCCTTCGCCTGCTCGTCGCGCCACTTCTTCTTCATCGCGTACGGAAAATAGAAATCGACCGCTGCGAACGCGAAGAAGAACAGCGACAGCGTGGTCACCTTGCTCGGGTCGAGAAAGTTGCCGCCCTGGAACAGGACGTATAACCCGAGCACCAGATTGATCACGCCGGCCATATAAAACATTACGATGCGTCGTTTCAGTTTCTCGTCCATTCGTTTTCTCCGAAACGGTGAAGAGCACGCGTGGGGCGCTGCGCGCAAAACATCCGCCTACCGCGCAGCGCAACGCCTTACGCTCACCCTTTGCTGCGAAGCTCTTCCCAGGGGCGCAGCTGCGGCGTGAGCTTGTCCAGCACGCCATTCACGAACTTGTGACCGTCGGTGCCGCCGAACGCCTTCGCGAGCTCGACCGCCTCGTTGATGACGACGCGGTACGGAACGTCCGGATGATGCAGCATCTCGTAGGTGGCGATCAGCAGCACGCCGCGCTCCACCGGCGACAGCTCCGCAAAAGGCCGGTCGAGGCCCGGCGTAATCGCCTGCTCCAGAGCCTGTGCTTCGCGTATCGTCCCGTGCAGCAGCTCGCGCAGGTAATCGGCGTCGCTTTGCTCATAGCCCTGCGCTTCGGCGAGCTGGGCGGCGATCATCACCGGATCGGTATGGGCAAGCTGCCATTGGTACAAGCCCTGCAGCGCGAATTCGCGCGACTTCCGGCGGCTGCTCTTGCGTGTTCCCGCTTCGCGTTTGCGTCCTGCTTCATTGCTCTTCATCTAAAGTCTTCAGTAGATTCGCCATCTCGATGGCGGCCAAGGCGCAATCGGCGCCTTTCTGTGCGGTACGCGCGGCCGCCTGCTCGTCATTTTCCGTCGTCAGTATTCCGTTCGCGATCGGGACGCCGAAATCGAGCTGCACCGAGGAAATCCCGCTGCCCGATTCGTTGGCAACCAGCTCGAAGTGATACGTCTCGCCGCGGACCACTGCACCCAGCGCAATCAGCGCGTCGTAGCGCCCGCTTTGCGCAAGCTTCTGCAGCGCAAGCGGCGACTCCAGGGCGCCCGGCACCGTCACCAGGCACACGTCGTCCGACGACACTCCCTGCTTCTGCAGCATGTCGACGCAGCTCTTCAGCAGCGCATCGCCGACTTCCGGATTGAACCGGCTCATGACAATGCCGATGCGCAATCCCTTGCCGTCGTGATTCGGTTCGATTCTCTTCATCGTGTGATTCACGCCTTCTTTTCCACTGCGGCCTGAGGCTGCACGTACCCCGACACTTCGAGCCCGAAGCCCGACATGCTCGGCATGCGGCGCGGCACCGCCATCAGACGCATCTTCTTCACTTTGAGATCGCGCAGAATCTGCGCGCCTATGCCGTAATTGCGCAGCGTCATCTTGTGGCCCGCCGCCTCCGGCCGCGCAGGGTGCGCCCGCTCGAGGAGCTCCGCGGCCGACTCCAGCCGGTGGAGCAGGAGCACGACGCCGCAGCCTTCGCGCGCGATGGTGGCGAGCGCGTCGTGAAAGTTCCACGAGTGGCTCGTCGTGCGCGTGTCGAGCAAATCGATGAGCGACACCGGCTCGTGCACGCGCACCAGGACCTCCGTTGCACGATCGATCTCGCCTTTCACGAGCGCGAGATGGGTCTCGCGGCCGATTTTGTCGGTGTATGCGACGAGACGAAACCTGCCGTGCACCGTGTCGATGTCGCGCTCCGCGGCACGGATCACGAGCGATTCGGTGCGGCTGCGATGG
>JBLNBW010000250.1:0-16997 GCA_050260255.1 Rhodospirillaceae bacterium
GGCGGCACCTATTTCACGCCCATCATCAACGCGCCGGAAGTGGCGATACTCGGCGTCGGGCGTGCGGCAATGCGTCCGTCATGGAACGGCAAGCGCTTCGTGCCGCGTCTCATGCTGCCGCTGTCGTTGTCGTACGACCATCGCGTGATCGACGGCGCACAGGGCGCACGCTTCATCACTTTCCTGTCCGACGTGCTGTCGGATATACGGCGCCTGGTCCTCTAGGCGCGTGAGGGGCGAGGACTCAAAGGGTCTTTTCCCCTTACGCTTGACTCGTTACTTCTTGCCACGAAAACCATGTCGAGCGCCAACGGCCCCATAGGCGTCTTCGGCGGCACTTTCGACCCCATACACTACGGTCATTTGCGGCTTGCGCAGGAAGCGGCCGATCGGCTGCAACTCGCCGAAGTGCGCTTCATACCGGCGGGCTCGCCGCCGCATCGCACGGCGCCGGGCGCGACAGCAGCCCAACGGCTTGCAATGGCGAGACTTGCGACTGCGGCCAATGCCTCGTTCACCGTCGACGATCGCGAAGTGCGGCGTGCCGGCCCGGGCTACACGGTCGACACGCTCAGCGAACTCAGGGCGGAGTTCGGAACGCACCGGTCGCTTGCGCTGCTCATGGGCGCCGACGCGTTCCTCGATCTCGCGACCTGGCGGCGCTGGGAGCAGCTCTTCAGCCTCGCCCACATCGTCGTGGCGTACCGGCCCGGCTTTTCCGTCGATACCTGGCATACGCGCATGCCGGTGCCGCTCGCTCGCGAGTACAGCGCGCGACTGGCACGGCAGCCGCTCGCCGTGCATCTCGCACCGGCCGGCGGCGTGTTCGTCTTGCCGATCGCCGAACTCGACATCGCGGCAACGGGCATACGGGATGCAGTAGGAGAAGGCATGAGTCCGCGCTATTTGCTCCCCGACTCCGTTCTCGATTATATTGAGACGCAGCAACTCTACAGAAAGGCGTGATGAGGCTGGACAAACTGGTGAAGACCACGGTGGCCGCGCTCGAAGACATCAAGGGGCGCGACATCCAGGTCCTCGACGTCCGCAAGATGACGTCGGTGTTCGACAAGCTCATCATCGTCACGGCCGATTCCGCGCGGCAGGGCAAGGCGCTCTCGAACAATGTACAGGAGAAGCTCAAGGCCCAGGGCGAGCGCATCTATGGCGTAGAAGGCGAGCAGGTCGGCGAATGGATACTCGTCGATCTCGGCGCGGTGGTCGTGCACATCATGCAGCCGGCGATACGCCAGTATTACAACCTCGAGGAATTATGGACACCGCCCACACGCCGGGTCCGGCGGCGGGCGACCGACGGCAGCGCGGCGTGACGGATGAAGCTCGTCATCGTCGCGGTCGGTCACCGCATGCCCGCGTGGGTTGCGTCCGGCTACGAAGAGTATGCGCGGCGCATGCCGCGTGAGACGACAGTGCGCCTGGTCGAAATCAAACCGGAGGCGCGCACCGACGACAGTCCCGGCGCGATACGCCGGGTGCTCCAAGCCGAAGCCAAACGTATCCGCAGCGCGCTGCCGCCGGGCAGCACCCTCGTTGCGCTCGACGAACGCGGACAGCAATACACTTCGCACGAGCTGGCGGACAGCATGCGCGCTTGGCGCATGGACGGCCGCGATGTCGCGTTCGTGATCGGCGGCGCAGACGGGCTCGCACCTGAGCTCAAGTCCGAAGCGGCGCAGCTCTTATCGCTGTCGCGACTCACGTTGCCTCATGGATTGGTGCGCGTGATCCTTGCCGAGCAGCTGTATCGCGCAGCGAGCATCGTGCAGGGGCACCCGTATCACCGCGCATGAAGGCGGCATATGTCCGTTACTTTTTTCCTACAGCGACCCTGAGCGCAAGCCCACAATAAGATATGCCTGAAAAATCGATATATCTCGCCTCGCGCAGTCCGCGCCGCCGTGAATTGCTGAAGCAGATCGGTGTGGATTTCGAGATGTTGCTGCTGCGTTGCGATCCGCGCCGCGGTCCCGATGTGGACGAGACCCCGCAGCCTGACGAACCGCCGCGCGACTATGCCGTGCGCATTGCGCGCATGAAGGCGGAAGTGGGCATGAGAGCTGTCGCGATGCGCAGCTTGCGGCCCAAGCCGGTGCTGGCGGCCGATACGACGGTGGTGCTCGGCACCGCGATCATTGGCAAGCCGGAAGACCGGGAAGATGCGGTGCGGATACTGTCTGCGCTGTCCGGACGCGAACACCAGGTCATCAGCGTGGTTGCGATGGCGTACCGCGATCAGGTCGAGGAGCGCGTTTCCACCTCCACCGTCACGTTTCGGAACCTTACCAACGACGAAATCCGCCGGTACGCGGATACCGGAGAGCCGATGGACAAGGCGGGCGCCTACGGCATACAGGGGCGCGCCGGCATGTTCGTCACTCGGATAGAGGGCAGTTATTCGGGTATCATGGGCTTGCCGCTCGCAGAGACCACGGAACTGATGCAGAAATTCGGCATCACCGTTTTGTAGTGGCCGGGCGGTCATGCCATGACCGAAGAAATCCTTATCAACGTCACGCCGCAGGAGACGCGTGTTGCCGTCATCGAGCATGGCGTCACGCAGGAGCTTCACATCGAGCGCGCCTCCGCGCGCGGCATCGTAGGCAATATCTACATGGGGCGCGTCATTCGCGTGCTGCCCGGCATGCAATCCGCGTTCATAGACGTCGGCGGGGAGCGCGCCGCTTTCCTGCACGTGGCGGACATCTGGAGCAACAAGCAGAACGGCAGTCCCGGCGCGCCCATAGAACGGCTGCTCTCCGAAGGCCAGAACCTGATGGTCCAGGTCATCAAGGACCCGATAGGCACGAAGGGCGCGCGGCTTTCCACGCAGATCAGCATTGCCGGCCGCTTCCTCGTGTACCTGCCGCAGGAGTCGCATATCGGCATTTCGCAGCGCATCGAGGACGAGGAAGAGCGGCAGCACCTGCGCGAGAAACTGCAGCAGCTGCTGCCAGCCGACGAGAAAGGCGGCTTCATCATCCGCACCATGGCGGAGACGGCCTCCGACGATGAGCTCAAGCTCGACGTCGATTATCTGCGCAAGCTGTGGCATGGCATACAGGAAAAGGCGAAGGTCGCCTCGCCGCTGTCGCTGCTGTACCAGGATCTCAACCTGAGCCTGCGGGTGCTGCGCGATTTCGTGCACGAAGACACGGCGAGGATACTGATCGATTCGCGCGAGACGTACGAGGCGATGCGCTGCTTCGCGCAGGAATTCACGCCGACGGTCGAAGACCGGCTGCACCTGTACCAAGGCGAGCGCCCGCTCTTCGATCTGTACGGCGTCGAGGACGAGATCGAGAAGGCGCTCGCGCGCCGTGTCGATCTCAAGTCGGGCGGCTACCTCATCATCGACCAGACCGAAGCGCTCACGACCGTGGACGTCAACACCGGCGGCTTCGTGGGCGGACGCAGCTTCGACGACACGATATTCAAGACGAATCTGGAAGCGGCGCAGGTGATCGCGCGGCAGCTGCGGCTGCGCAATCTGGGCGGCATCATCATCATCGACTTTATCGACATGGACACCGACGAGCACCGTAATGCCGTGCTCAACGAGTTCCGCAAGGCGCTCGCGCGGGACCGCACCCGCATGACGGTGAACGGCTTCACCCAGCTCGGGCTGGTGGAGATGACGCGCAAGCGAACGCGGGAATCGCTGCCGCACATTCTATGCGAGCCGTGCCCGGTGTGCGAGGGACGCGGCGAGCTCAAGACGGCGCAGACGGTGTGCTATCAGGTGCTGCGCGAGGTGCTGCGCGAAGCGAAGCAGTTCAGCGCGCGCGAGTTCCGGATCCTCGCGTCGCAACAGGTGATCGATATGTTCCTCGACGAGGAGTCGCACAGCCTCGCCATGTTGTCGGACTTCATCGGCAAGCCGGTGTCGCTTCAGGTGGAGTCCACGTACAACCAGGAACAGTTCGACATCGTCCTGATGTAACCAACGTCCGCGTCTCCGCCATGGCGCTCACCGAGCGCGATTTGCGCGCTTACGATCCCAATCCCTCGCCGCTGCGCGTGCTCGCGGAGCAGGCATTCTCGCGCGCTGCTGGCGCGCCGCTGGTGGGCGGCAACGTCGTGCGCATCTGCAAGGACGCGGACGAGAACTATCCCGCATGGCTCGATGCGATACGCGGCGCGAGCGAGAAGATCTTCTTCGAAAACTACATCGTGGCCGACGACGAAGTCGGCCGTGAGTTCATCGACGCGCTTGCGCACCGGGCGCGGCTCGGCGTGCGGGTCTATGCGCTGTACGACTGGATGGGTGGACTGGGCGCGACTTCGAGAAACCTGTGGCGACCGCTGATCGAGTCCGGCGGACACGTGCGATGCTTCAATCCGCCGCGGTTCGACAGTCCCTTCGCGTGGCTCACACGCGATCACCGTAAGATGATCGCCGTCGACGGGCGCGTGGGCTACGTGAGCGGCCTCTGCGTGAGCCGAAAATGGAAGGGCGATCCCGCGCGCGGCATCGAGGCGTGGCGCGATACCGGCGTCGAAGTGCGCGGGCCTGCCGTGGCCGATATCGAGGCGGCGTTTGCGGAAATGTGGGCGATAACCGGCGAGCCGCTTTCGCCAGCTGAGCTGACGGACGCTGCATCGATAAGGTCTGCAGGCGATGTGATGCTGCGCGTGCTCGCCAGCGTGCCGACGCTCGCGGGGCTGTATCGGCTCGACCAGCTGATCGCCGCGATGGCGACGAAGACCCTGTGGCTCACGGATGCGTATTTCGTCGGGATTTCGCCTTACGTCCAGGCCTTGCGTGCCGCGGCATTCGACGGAGTGGACGTGAGGCTGCTCGTGCCGGGTGCGAGCGATCTGCCGATGCTGTCCCGTCTTTCCCGGACCGGTTACCGCGCGCTGCTCGAGGCCGGCATACGCGTGTTCGAGTGGAACGGCCCCATGCTGCATGCGAAGAGCGCGGTGGCCGACGGCCGGTGGGCGCGCATAGGATCGACGAATCTCAACATCGCAAGCTGGATAGGCAATTACGAGCTCGACGTCGCGATCGAAGACGCGCCGCTGGCACGGCAAATGGAGGCGCTGTACGAACAGGACCTCGCTCGTGCCACGGAAATCGTTCTCGGCGCGCGACGTCGCGTGCACCCGACTGCCCGGACCGGCGTGCGCCGCAGACGGCACCGCGGCACGGGTAGCGCAGCGCGGGCAGCGGCAGGCGCATTACGCATCGGCAACACCGTAGGCGCCGCCATGACCAATCGCCGCGTACTGGGACCGGCCGAGGCGGGCATTATGACGGGCGTCGCATTCGGCTTTCTCGCATTCGCGATCGTTGGCGTGTGGTGGCCGGCGGCGATCGCCTGGCCGCTGGTCGCGCTTGCCGTCTGGGTGTCGGTGGCGCTGTTCATCCGGGCGCGGAAGCTCAAGCGCCGGCCGCAACAGGAAACAGCGGAGGCCGCCGAGCCGCCGGCGCGCGATTGATTACTCAGGACGACGCCAGCGCCTCGAGCTTCGCGATGATGGCCGGCGCCGCCCCGGCGATCACGACGACTTTACGACGGCTGTGCAGCCCCTGGCGTATGGTTACTGCCCGAACGGGCAGGTCGAGCGTCCGCCGCAGCAAATCCACCAATGCGCCGTTGGCCTTGTCGTCCACAGCCGGCGCTGCGATGCGCACGCGCAGCGCATCACCGTGCAGGCCCGCAAACCCGCTGGCGCGCGCATTCGGTTGTACATGCAGATTGAGGATCACCGTACCGGCGGCCGTGTCGTGCCGGTACCAAGGGGCGCTCACAACAGCCGCGTGACCATGCCTTCGAGCACCGCCAGCGGAACCATCAACAACAGCTGGCACGCGATGACGACGAACAGCGGCGACAGGTCCACGTTGCCTACCGGCGGAATGAAGCGCTGGAATAAGCGCGTCCATGGACGGGCCATGCTGGAAAGCAGCGGCATGACGGGGCTGTGCGGTGCCACCCACGAGAGGACCGCTTGTATCAGCACGGCGCCCATCACGATGTAAACGAGCAGCTTCAGCACTTTCACCAGCGCAAGCAGTGCCAGTGCGGTGAGTATCGCGCCCACTTGCGGGCCGAGTTCCCAGCCACGCACGGCGAGTATGAGCCAGGACTCGATGAACTGAACGAGCCATGCGAGGCTCAAGGTCGAGAAGTCGAGTCCCCACAGACCGGGAATGATGCGGCGGGCGGGGCGTACGGCGAAATCGGTCAGCGCCTGCACGAATTCGGACAGCGGATTGCGATGCGGGGCGCGCGCCCACTGAAGATAAAACCGCAGGAGCAGGGCGAAGGTGAACAACCCCAGCGCGGTTTCGATGAGGAATGCCAGCGCGCCGGCAATCATTCGTTCGCTCCGAGCTCGTCGCCCAGCTCGCGCGACCGCGAAGCCGCGGCCGCCACGGCTTCATTCATGATCTGCTTCATGCTTCGTGCCTCCAGCACCGCGATGCCGCGCTCGGTGGTGCCGCCTTTCGACGTAACACGCGCTCGGAGCACCGCGGGCGTCTCGCTGCTCTCCGTCGCGAGCTTCACTGCGCCGGCAACGGTGTGTAGTGCGAGCTCGCGTGCGGCGGCGGGATCGAACCCCTGCGCGCGTGCCGCGTCTTCCAGCGCCTCGAGGAAATAAAACACATAGGCCGGCCCGCTGCCTGACACCGCCGTGACGCCGTCGATCTGGTCCTCGCTTTCGAGCCACAGCGTGTTGCCTGCGGCGCCGAGTATGCGTTGAGCTGCATCACGATCGCCGCCCCCGACGCCCGGCCTCGCATAGAGGCCCGACATGCCAGCGAGCACGAGCGCCGGCGTATTCGGCATGGCGCGAACGATGCGCTCGTGGCCGCCCAGCCAACGCGCGAGATCCCCGCTTCGTATGCCGGCCGCAATCGTCAGCACCAGCCTGCCATTGAGCAAAGGCGCCACTGCGCGCGCGGTGTCCCGTAATTGCTGCGGCTTCACGGCAAAAACTATGCATTCGGCGTCTGCGAGGCCTTCGGCAAGGTCGCCGAACGTCCGCACGCCCGTTGTCTTCGACAGCCGATCGCGGGCTTCCGCCGAGATGTCGACCGCAGCGATGTCGGCCGCAGGCCAGCCTTGCTTGAGCAGGCCGCCGATCATGGCACTTGCCATATTGCCGCCGCCGATGAATACGAGCTTCATGAGGTATCAGACGTCATTGAAAAAGCGATGCTCGATATTAGCACTGCCCGGCAGGCAACTTCGTTACTTCCGCACGCCGAAGATCGCGGTGCCGACCCGCACCAACGTCGCCCCTTCCGCGACCGCGGCCTCGAGATCGTCCGACATGCCCATCGATAACGTGTCGAGCGGAAAACCGGCTGCAACGAGGGCGTCACGCGCCTGGCGGACTGCCGCATAGCGGTCGCGTTGTACGCTCACGTCATCCGTCGGCTCCGGTATGGCCATGAGCCCGCGCAGCCTGAGCCGCGGCAAGGCGGCGATGGCGCGCGCGAGAGCAAGCTCTTCGCCGGGCGGAACGCCACCTTTGGTTGCCTCACCGCTCACGTTGATCTGTATGCAGACATCGAGCGGCGGCATGTCGGGCGGACGCGCGGCGGCGAGTCGTTCGGCGATCTTCACGCGATCGATGCTGTGCACCCAGTGAAAGTGCTCGGCGATCGCGCGCGTCTTGTTGCTTTGTATCGGACCGATGTAGTGCCATTCCAATGGCAAGTCGCGCAGTGTCGCGATTTTTGCAAGGGCTTCCTGCACATAACTCTCGCCGAACGTGCGTTGTCCGCAGCGATAAGCTTCGCCGATGCGTTCCGCAGGCACGGTCTTGCTCACTGCGATCAGCTTTACCTGATCGGCATGTCGTCCCGCAGCCTGCGACGCACGCGCAATGCGGTCGTGTACGGCTTGCAACGTGGCGGCGATTGTTGTCATAATTTTGCAGCGCCGGGCATCACATTCTCCGGCGAAAATCAGACACCTAACGCTCGGTCTTAGAGCGCTCTGTCAGGGGGCAATTATAATGGACATCTCCGAGCTGCTGGCCTTCGTCGTCAAGAATAAAGCCTCCGACCTGCACCTCTCTTCCGGTCTTCCGCCGATGATTCGTGTGCACGGCGACGTGCGGCGCATCAATCTGCCGCCGCTCGAGCACAAAGATGTGCACGCGATGATCTACGACATCATGAACGACGGTCAGCGCAAGTTCTACGAAGAGAACCTCGAGTGCGACTTCTCGTTCGCCATTCCGAATCTCGCGCGCTTCCGCGTGAACGCGTTCGTGCAGCATCGCGGTGCGGCCGCGGTGATGCGCACGATTCCGTCGAAAGTGCTGAGCCTGGAGGACCTCAAGGCGCCGAAGATATTCGCGGAGATCGCGCGCCAGCCGCGCGGTGTGGTGCTCGTGACGGGCCCCACCGGCTCCGGCAAGTCGACGACGCTCGCAGCGATGATCAACGACATCAACGAAAACGATTACGGGCACATTCTGACCGTCGAAGACCCGATCGAGTTCGTGCACGAATCCAAGAAATGCCTCATCAACCAGCGCGAAGTCGGGCCGCATACGCTTTCCTTCGCCAACGCGCTGCGCAGCGCGCTGCGCGAAGACCCGGACATCATTCTGGTGGGCGAGATGCGCGACCTCGAGACCATACGGCTTGCGATGACGGCCGCGGAAACGGGCCACCTGGTGTTCGGAACGCTGCACACGAGCTCCGCGGCGAAGACCATAGACCGTATCATCGATGTGTTCCCCGCCGAAGAAAAAGAGATGATGCGAGCGATGTTGTCGGAATCGCTGCGCGCGGTGATCTCCCAGGCGCTGCTCAAGACGAAAGACGGCAGCGGTCGCGTCGCGGCGCACGAAATCATGATCGGCACGCCCGCCATACGGAACCTGATCCGCGAAGCGAAAGTTGCGCAGATGTACTCCGCGATACAGACCGGGCAGCAGTTCGGCATGCAGACGCTCGATCAGAACCTCCAGGACCTGGTGAAGCGCAACATCATTTCGGTCGACGAAGCGCGAAGCAAGGCGGCCAACAAGGACAATTTCAAGTAGCGCACCAGCAGCACCCGGGAGCACTCCATGGAAAGAGACCAGGCAGTCAAATTCATGCACGACCTGCTTCGCGCGATGGTCGCGAAGAAAGCGTCGGACCTGTTCATCACGGCGGGTTTTCCTCCGGCCATCAAGCTCGACGGCAAGATGACGCCGGTGGCGCAGCAGGCATTGACGCCTCAGCATACCGCCGAGCTCGCGCGCGGCATCATGAACGACCGCCAGGCCGGTGAGTTCGAGGCGACGAAGGAGTGCAATTTCGCCATCAACCCCGGCGGCATAGGGCGGTTCCGCGTGAACGCGTTCATGCAGCAGGGGCGGGTCGGCCTTGTCCTGCGCACCATCAATACGCAGATTCCGAAATTCGACGATCTCAAGCTGCCGCCCGTGCTGAAGGAAGTGGTGATGACCAAGCGCGGTCTGATCATCATGGTGGGCGGCACAGGCTCGGGCAAATCGACGTCGCTCGCGGCAATGATCGGCTATCGCAACGAGAACAGCTACGGGCACATCATCACTATCGAGGACCCGATCGAATACGTGCACGAGCACCGGAACTGCATCGTCACTCAGCGCGAAGTCGGCGTGGACACCGAGTCGTGGGAGGCGGCGCTCAAGAACACGCTGCGCCAGGCGCCCGATGTCATCCTCATCGGCGAGATCCGCGATCGCGAGACGATGGACCACGCGATCGCTTTCGCGGAAACCGGTCACCTCGCGCTGGCGACGCTGCACGCGAACAGCGCAAACCAGGCGCTCGACCGCATCATCAACTTCTTTCCCGAAGAGCGTAAGCATCAGCTGCTCATGGACCTGTCGCTCAACGTCCGGGCATTGATTTCCCAGCGGCTCATACCGAAGAAGGACGGCAAAGGCCGTGCCGCCGCGGTCGAGATCATGCTCAATTCGCCGCTGATTTCCGATCTCATCTTCAAAGGCGAGGTGCAGGAAATCAAGGCGGTCATGGCGAAGTCGCGCGAGCTCGGCATGCAGACCTTCGACCAGGCGCTGTTCGACCTCTACGAAGCGGGCGAGATCAGCTACGAGGATGCGCTGCGCAATGCCGATTCGGTCAATGAGCTGCGGCTTGCGATCAAGCTGAACAGCAAGGAGGCGAAGGACAAGGACGTGATGAGCGGCATCGACCACCTCAACATCGTGTAAGAGGCGCGACGCCCGACCGGTGATGAGTGACTAGAAGCGATCTCGAAGAGAAAAAACTGACAGGATTAACAAGATAATAACGTCGAGGCTTTTCGCCTTAATCCTGTAAAGCCTGTCTAGGGTTTGGGGGCATTTTCGAGACGAGTTGTAGAGACTCAGTTCAGAACTCAAATCACCGGAACCACAGATGCACGGCTAATGGATAGAGATCGGACAGCGCAGGATCCTGGTTCTCGCCTTGTCGCTCGATGTGCATTTATCTCGGCCGCATTCGTTTTGAATTCGCTTCCAGCGTGAGCCGCGTTT
The DNA here is from genome assembly GCA_050260255.1 of Rhodospirillaceae bacterium. GTDB lineage: Bacteria > Pseudomonadota > Gammaproteobacteria > Burkholderiales > SG8-41 > JAQGMV01. The sequence continues at coordinate 10,507 of JBLNBW010000250.1, forward strand.
GAAAAGGCGCCGTTATCGGCGCCTTTTTCGTTCGGTGCGTTGTCGTTCGACGGTGTGTCAGTTACGCGCCGTTCCTCCCGTTGTTCCCGGTTTCGGTCCGTAACGCAGCGGCGCCGTGACCGCCGAAGCGTCTATTTTTCCCAGCTTCAGCAGACGCGCTTCTATTGCGGCTACGCTGCGGCCGTGGAGCGCGGCGAGCTCGGTTACGCGCTTGCCTGCGTCGAACCCGGCGGCGAGTCTTTGCTCTTCCTCGGGCGTCCAGCGCGAGCCGATGTTGGCGGCAGCCGTAGCCGGCTTGGGCTTCGCAGGCGGCGCCGCTTCGCTGCGTGCACCTGCCGTCTCGAGCGCCCGCACTGCGGTAAACAGCGCGCGCACGGTATCGGGATGCTGATAAGGGCTGTCGGCGGGAAACGATTCGCCCGTTGCCGGGTGTATGCCATTGGCAAGCGCATTCAGTATCGTGAGCGTCTGTAGTCTCTCCATGATGATCCCCTGTGCGTGAGCGCCGTCGTGCACGCGCGTAATTTCCGTCGACGGCTTGCGGAGGCCTGCGCGTACCAACGGGCGAGGCACGCGGCGGTTGACGACGCGCTTCGCGGGGAGGCGGGTGGCCGAGAGGCCTGAGCGAAGCAGCCTTTACTCCTTACGCCTCAGTCCCAACTCCTCACTGCGAGGGCGCATCGTGCCCGCGATGATGCGATATTCGAACAGCCGGCACTCGAGGGCACCGTTGTAGAGCGGCGTGCGGCGCGATGCCTTGAGGCCGATCAGCTTTGCGAGCCGCATGTCAGCGGTGAAAAGATAGGCTGTCCAGCCCGCGTATTTCTTCTTCAGCGTGTCACCGAGCTTAGGATAGAACGCCGCGAGCTCATCCCGCTCCGCCAGACGTACGCCGTAGGGCGGGTTGGCGACGAGTATGCCGCCCGCGGCCGGCGGCGGCAGTTCCAGCACATTGGCCTGCTTCAAACGCACGGCATGCTCGAGGCCGAGCGACGCGAGATTGGCTCGTGCGAGCTTGAGCACGTCGCCATAGCGGTCGGCCCCGTGTATGGGCAAGTCGCCTGAGCGCTTCAGGCGGTTGCGCGCTGCGTCGCGCAGCTGCTGCCATGTGCCGACGTCGTAATGTGCGAGCTTTTCGAAGCCGAACGCGCGATCGAGTCCCGGCGCGCGGTCGAGTGCCATCATCGCCGCTTCGCATAGAAACGTGCCGCTGCCGCACATCGGATCCAGCAATGTCGTGGTGCCGTCCCAGCCGGTGAGGCGCAGTATCCCGGCGGCAAGGTTTTCCCGGAGCGGTGCGGTGCCGCTTTCGCGCCGGTAGCCGCGCTTGAACAGCGCCTCTCCCGAAGTATCGAGGTAGAGCGTGAAATCGCGTGCCGAAAGAAACGCCTGTATGCGCACATCGGGTGTTCGCGTGTCGACGCTGGGGCGGGTGCCGCCGTGCGCCCGAAATCCGTCGCACACGGCGTCCTTGATGCGCAACGTCGCGAAGTCCAGACTCTTCAGCGGGCTTTTGATCGCCGCCACGCCGACGCGTATCGAATGCCGAGCGGAGAACCAGGTGTGCCAAGGCAGCGCGCGGACGGCGGCGTAGATGTCGTCCTCATTACGATAGCCGCCCGAATACACTTGCCACAGCACGCGGCTTGCCACGCGGCTTTCGAGATTCGCGGCATAGCACACGGCCAGCGGTCCTTTGAAGGCAACCCCGCCATCGGTGGGCACGACATCGCTCCCGCCTATGCCGGCGAGCTCCTGCGCGAGGACCGTTTCCAGTCCCCGCGGGCAGGACGCGAAATAGCTGTACTGGACGCTCACAGGTCGACGTAGATTTCGAACTCGATGCGCTGGCGGGGATTGGGATGCTCGGTGAGCTTGACGATCCGGGCCTGAATGCGCGCACCGTGATCGAGCTGACGGGCGACGTGTGCGTTGTCGCGCCGCGGCACGTAACCCAACATCCGGCCGCGCCACAGCACGCACACCGCATTCGCGTCGTATGTGTTATCCGCCTCGCGTACGAGCTCCAGCGCGTCGCCTGCCTTCATCTCGGCCCATACGTCGCGCGCTGCATAGAACTGGAAGCCCGCGAGCGGTGAGCTTTGCACGATCAGTCGCGCCCCCGCGCCGTGCACAGCGCAAGTCGCCGCGCATAGCGCCAGCGCAATAGTGCCCCGCAATGCTGGCTTCATACCGGCTACAACGGCCGGTACCGAAGCCCGATGACAGGCGCTCGCGGTCATTTGAGGAGGCGCCGCCGGGCAAGCACGACGGCTGCGTAGCAGGCGACGACTGCGTACGCAACGAGCACGAGGACGTGCGTTCCTATCGATGTCGGAACGGCCCCGTTCATCAACGGCCGCGACAGCGCGACGGCATGTGTCAGCGGCAGCGCACTGCCGAAGTGCTGCAGCCACAGCGGCAGCTGTTCGCGCGGGAAAAATACGCCGCACACCAGCATCATTGGCGTGATCACCAGCGTGAAGTAGTACATGAAGAAATCATAGCTGGGCGACAGTGCCGTGATCATGAGTCCGAGTCCCGCGAAGGCAAGGCCGGTGACGAAGACGATGGGCAGCAGCCACAGCGCGAGTGCCGACTGCACGAGCCCCAGTGCCGCCGCGACGATGAGCACGGCCGCCCCCGACAGCAGAGCCTTGCTCGCTGCCCACACCGCTTCCCCGAGAACGACGTCATCTAGCGTTACCGGCGCATTGAGTATCGCTTCCCATGTCTTCTGCACGTGCATACGCGAAAACCCCGAGTACATCGCTTCGAACGAGGCGGTGTTCATCGTGCTGGAGCACACGGTGCCGGCGGCCAGAAATGCGACGTAGCTCATGCCGCGCACCTCGGGCACCATCGCGCCAAGCCCGTAACCGAGGCCGAGCATGTACAGCATGGGATCGGCGAGATTGCCCAGCATGGACGGTATCGCGAGCTTGCGCCAGACGAGCCCGTTGCGACGCCACACATGCAGCAGGCGCGAGGTGACGTACGGGAAACGGAATAAATGGGTGTGCATATCAGTCGCGGAGCTCGCGCCCGGTGAGCTTGAGAAACACGTCTTCGAGGTTCGCCGACCGATGCAGGTAACGCACCGCCTTGTGCCGATCGAGCTCGTGCACGAGCGCGGTGGCGTCGTTGGCATAACAGAACACGGTCTCCCCGGATATTTCGCACCGCTGTGCGAGCGCAGCGCCGTGCTGACGCGCCCAGCCTTCCGCACCGTCGCCGTACACTTCGACGACCTGCGGCTCGATATGACGTTCGATCAGCTCGCGCGGCGTCCCGAGGGCGATGATGCGGCCGCGATCCATGATCGCGAGCCGGTGGCACAACCGTTCGGCCTCGTCCATGAAGTGCGTGGTGAGCAATATCGTCCTGCCCTGGTTGAGCAACTGCCGCAGCCGCTCCCAGATGACGTGTCGCGCTTGCGGGTCGAGGCCGGTGGTCGGCTCGTCGAGAAAGATCACATCGGGATCGTTCACCAGTGCGCGCGCGAGCGTAAGCCGCCGCTTCATGCCGCCTGACAACGTCTGGATCTTGGTGTCCGCGCGCCCGGCGAGGCCGGCGAACTCCAGCAATGCCGGGATGCGGGCCGCGATGTCGCGCTTGCCGTAGCCGAAGTAGCGTCCATACACCATGAGATTCTCGCGCACCGTGAAATCGGGATCGAGATTGTCCATCTGCGGCACGATGCCGATGCGCGCGCGCGCGGCGCGAGCTTGCGCCGGGATGCGATGACCGAGCATGGTGATTTCACCGCCGTTCGGTTCCGTAAGCCCGAGGCACAGCCGCAAGGTGGTGGTCTTGCCGGCGCCATTCGGCCCCAGCAGACCGAAGCACTCGCCCTGTTCGAGCTCGAGATCGATGCCGGCTACGACTTCCAGATCGCCATAACGCTTTCGCAGGCCGCGTACCTGAAGCGGGCGCATGCGTCAGCCGAGATTGCGCGTGACGATGCGGGCAAGCACGTCGAGCCGCCCATGGAAGAAGTGCTCACCCCCAGGCACGACTACGACCGGCAACCGCTGTGGCCGCGCCCAGTCGAGTACGGCAGCAAGGGGCACGACATCGTCGTGCTCGCCATGGATCACAAGCGTGTCGGCGGGCACCGTTTCCGTGGGGAATCGATTCACCGCCGCACCGACGAGCACCATGCGCGCCGGCGCGAGCTGCTTTGCCACGCGTGTTTGCACGAATGCACCGAACGAAAATCCCGCAAGGAGCAGCGGCAGGTCGCCGTAGCGTTGTTGCGCGTATCGCACGACGGCGACGATATCGTCCGTTTCCCCAGGACCGTGATCGTGCGTGCCGGCGCTCGCGCCCACGCCGCGAAAGTTCGGCCGCAGTGCGACATAGCCCAGGGTGTAGCAGGCCTTCGCCAGCGTGGTGACGACCTTGTTGTCCTTGGTCCCGCCTTGTACCGGGTTCGGATGCGCGATCACCGCGATGCCGCGCCGCGATTCGCCGGGATCGTTGATGTCGGTTTCGAGGACGCCTGCCGGGCCGGGCAAGGACGCCCGTTCCAGCGTAGCGGCTGGCATAGGACGCAGTTCCATCGCGTTTCAGATACGCAGTCGCTCGACGATGCGACCGTTCTGCAGATGCTCGCGGATGATCTCGTCGATGTCGTCGCGGTCGACGTAGGTGTACCAGACTTCTTCCGGGTAGACGACCATTACGGGCCCGAGCTCGCAGCGGTCGAGGCAGCCTGCCTGATTGATGCGCACCTTGCCCGGGCCGGAAAGACGCAGCTCCTTCACCTTCTTCTTCGCATACTCGCGCATCTCCTGCGCGCCGTAGTTGTTGCAGCACTGCTCGCATCCGGGGCGCTGGTTGCAGCAGAAGAAAACGTGGTGGGTGTAGTAGCTCACGTGGGGTTCCGAAAGCAGGACGCCTGCGACATCGCGACGCTTGTGCGCCCGGCATTATAAACGATGCCCGGCTCCGGCCAGGTCCGGTCGGCCACGTGCGCCCAACCACATCGCCGCAGCGAGCAGGTACACCACTGCGAGCAGCGGCCACGCTTCGGAGATCACGCGGACGATGCCGGTGTAGTTCAGAAAATGGCTCGCGCCGGCCAAAAACTGCCGTGGCAGCGTCTGGTACGGGTTGCCGGGAGCGATATTGATGACGATCACGGCGAGCGTGATGGCCCATGCGCCGCACAACGCTGCGGCCCGCTCACGAAGTCGCGACGCCAGGTAGAACAGACCCGTGCCCGTGACGAGCCCCAGGGTCACGCCGGGCGTCAGCCACGACCAGTGTGATGCAGTCTTCACGCCCGCTGCGGCCGCAGCCTTGACCACGAGTGCTGCCAGCACGACCGCCATCACAAGGCGCGCAAGACGCACGCCCGGACGCAGCAGTGTTGCAATCAGCAGTCCGACACCGAGCAGGTTCAGCGAGACGACTGCGGCTTCGGCGGCAACGGATATATAGGGCTTGTGCAGCAACCATGCCGGCAGATCGAGAGTGGTGCGCATGTCGCCAGTGCCGAAGAGCTGTGCGGTGGGATGGAGCGCCGTCACGAGCCACAGCGCGACGAGCACGATGCCGGCATCGACGAACATGCCGGGCGCAAACCAGCGGTCGCGCAAGCCGAAGAGCCGCTCGCCGAGCTGCCGCGTGGGACCGAAGAGCGGGGCGGCCAATGCGCCGAGCACAGTGCCTATCGCGTTGGTGAGTACGTCGACGTTGGAGGCGACCCGGCCCGGGAGCAACGTCTGCATGTATTCCAGTCCGATGCTCAGCGCAACCCCGGCGCCCATGGCGAGCACTGCGGCACGATGGTTGCGCACATGCGGCCGCAACGCGAGCGCGAGGAGAAAGCCCACCGGTATGTACGCTGCGATGTTGAGCAGCACATCTTCGAGCGTGACATAGCGTGGCCACGGCGCGGTGAGAAAGTGCAGCGTATCCGAGGGCGGAATGCGCCACCCGCGGAACGGCTGTCCGCTGGCATACACCACGGCCAGCAGGTAAGCTACCGCGAGTGTCCACGCCAGCCGGAAACGTCGCGGCGTGTGAGGAGCGGAAGGCATTGGGGAAATTTTACGATATTTTCAACGGCGACGCGGACGGTCTGTGCGCGCTGCAGCAGCTGCGCCTGGAAGAGCCGCGCGCGGCCGAGCTCGTCACAGGCGTGAAGCGCGATCTGCGATTGGTGGAGCGCGTGCAGGCACAGGCCGGCGACGAGCTTACCGTGCTCGATCTCAACTTTGCAGACAACGCCGAGGCCGTCCAGCGCGCGCTCGAGCGCGGCGCCACATGCCGCTACTTCGATCATCACATTCCCGGACCTCTCATCGAGCATGCGAATCTCGAGGCCTATATCGATACGGCGCCCGATGTTTGCACGAGCCTGCTCGTCGATCGTTATCTGTCGGGACGTCAGCGCTTGTGGGCGGTGGTGGGCGCGTTCGGTGACAACTTGGTCGATGCGGCGATTGGTGCTGCGCAACCGTTGGACCTCGATCACACGG
>JBLNBW010000251.1:0-21003 GCA_050260255.1 Rhodospirillaceae bacterium
CGGAAGGCGCTTCGCGCTGATTCCACCCGAAGAGCTCACTGAAGAGCAGCGCAAGGTCGTCGACGCGATACGATCCGGGCCGCGCGGCCAATTGAAAAGCTCGGCCGCGTCGGCGCCGGGCCCGATCGGCGGACCGTTCAACGTCATGCTGCGATCGCCCGGCATCGGGATGTCGATACAGCGGCTTGGCGAGGACATCCGCTTCCGCAGCTCCATCCCGCCGCGGCTCAATGAGATGGCCATACTCATAACGGCGCGGCATTACACCTCGCAGTACGAGTGGTACGCGCACCACAAGCTCGCCATGGAGAACGGGCTGGATCCGGCCGTTTCGCGCGCAATCGCGGAAGGCCGTCGCCCGGAAAAGATGGGCGCCGACGAAGCGCTCGTCTACGATTTTTCCACGCAGCTCCACACGCAGCACGGCGTGGACGACGTTACCTACAAGGCGGCGGTGGAACGTTTCGGTGAGCGCGGCGTGGTCGATCTCATCGCCGTGAACGGCTTCTACTGCCTGGTGTCGTTCCTGCTGAACGTTGATCGGACGCCACTGCCGGAAGGCGAGCCGCTGCCGTTGCCGCCGCTCGCGAAGTAAGACGGTGGAGCGACAGACCGGACGCCGTTGTGCACGTCCGGTCCTGGCTTCGCTCGTTACTCGGAGACGGCCCTCAGCTCTCCCTTGAGATGCGTTGAGCGCGCGCGCTCGGGCACAGGAAGCGGCCGATCCGCAAAGAGCAGATATTCCGGGCCGAGCTCCTCGATACGATTCACGCCGAGCAGCGCAAGCACGCGGTGGATTTCGTCGCGATAGATCTCCAGCGCGCGCGCAGCGCCCGCCTCGCCGCCGGCCGCTACGCCGTAAAGAGTGGAGCGCCCCACGAGGACCGCGTCGGCGCCCAGCGCGAGCGCTTTGACGACGTCGGTGCCGCGCCGTATGCCGCTGTCCATGAACACGGTCGCGCGGCTGCCGACCGCGTCGGCGATTTCCGGCAGCACTTCGATCGGCGAGGCGATGCCATCGAGATTGCGCCCCCCATGGTTGGATACGACGATGCCGTCCGCGCCGTGATCGACGGCCGTCACCGCATCGTCGGGATGCAGCATGCCTTTCACGATCAGCTTGTGCGGCCAGATCTTGCGCAGCGCATCGAAGTCGCCCCAGCTGATCGAATCGGTGCGCAGGCTGGAGCGGCCCATCGGCCCCTTGGTCATTTTGGCTTTCGCAGCCGCGGGGTAGTTGGCATACATCGGCATGCCGGTCGTCACGAGATAGCGCATCATCGTGCCGCAGAGCCAGCGCGGATGGCGCAGCATGTCGATCACGTTGCGCGCCGAGTAACTGAACGGGATGGTGAAGCCGTTGCGGATGTTGTATTCGCGGTTGCCGGCAGAGACGCCGTCGACGGTCACGATCAGCGCCTTGTAGCCGGCCGCCCGCGCCCGATTCACGAGCTCGTGCGAGAGCGACCGGTCCGGCCACAGATACAGCTGGAACCACAGCTCGCCGCCCGCTTCCTCGGCCACGCGCTCCATGGCCGTGATGGACCCTGTCGCGAGCGTGAACGGAATGCCGGCCGCGCGTGCCGCCCGCGCGAGCGCGATCTCGCCCTCGTACCACATCAGCCCGGCGGTGCCGGTCGGCGCGATGACGAGCGGCATCTTATGCTTCACGCCGAAGATCGTCGTCTCCTGCGTGCGCTTCGACACGTCGCGAAAGGTGCGGGTGCGAAAGCGGATGCGGTCGAATACGTCACGGTTGTTTCGCAGCGAAACCTCGTCCTCCGTGCCGCGGTCCATGAACTCGAACAGGCCCTTGGGCACGCGTTTGAGGGCGATTTCACGCAAGTCGAAGATGTTGTAGGCCTTCAGGTCGTTCTTCATCCGATTTTCTCGTTTGGCAGCGATTTCGTTATGGACATGTACCCGCACGCCGTGCGGCGAGTCCAGGATGCGCAACGCGGCGTTTTCGCGCCAGCTCCACAGCACGGCATCGTAAGCCATATGGGGCCCGATGGCTATTGCAGCATGGGGTCTACTGCCGTGGTAGAGCGCGCACGAGCCGCTCTCCTGCGATACGAGTTCACATCGCGGCCGCGCAAGCCGCGTTCACGGCTGCATGCGCTGTGCGCCGGCCGCCTTGATGACGCGTCCGAACTTTTCGATCTCGACGCGGATGCGCTTTGCGTACTCGTCCGGCGTATTGGGCGTCGCTTCGTAGCCGAGATCGTGATAGCGCGCCTGGAGCTCGGGCGCAGCGAGCGCTTTCATGAGGATCCGGTTGAGCTTCACGACGTAGTCGCGCGGGGTGCGCGCGGGCGCGATGATGCCGGTGAGCGTCGTCGTGTCGACACCGGGATAGCCGGCTTCGGCGAAGGTCGGCACGTCGGGCATGACCTGCGTGCGCTGAGCGCCGGTCGTGCCGAGCGCGCGCACGCGGCCCGCGGAGGTATGTGGCTTCGCCGTGCTCAATCCCGTGAACGCCATCGTGATGTGGCTGCCGAGGAGCTCGGTGATGGATTGTCCGGAGCCTTTGTACGGGACGTGCACGATGTCGATGCCGGTAACGGAGCGGAACTGCTCGCCGGCGACATGCGTCGCGGAGCCGGTGCCTGCGGAGCCGAAGGTGAGACGGTCGGGTTGCGCCTTCGCGAGCGCGACGAGCGCCTTCACCGACTTTGCATCGACGGCCGGCGCGACGAGCAGCGCGAGCGGTGCGGCGGCGACCAGTGCGACGGGCGCAAAATCGCGCAAGGTGTCGTAAGGCAGCTTGTCGGCGAGGCTGGGATTGGAGACGAACGCGGCGTCGACGATGCCTATCGTTTCACCGTCGGGGGCGGCATGGGCTACGATCTGGGTGCCGATGGTGCTGTTGCCGCCTGCGCGATTGTCGATGACCACCTGCTGGCCGAAGCCCTGCGCGATATAGGGTGCGACGAGCCGCGCCAGCGTGTCGGTTCCGCCTCCCGGCACGTAGGGCACCACCAGACGTATCGGGCGCGTGATGCGTGTCTCGGCAAGTGAGACACCGTGAAGCAGCATAAGGCCGATCGTCGCCGCGAGCGCGATGTTGCGTGACATGCTTCTCCTCCTCGATGTTACGTGCGGTCTCTTATAGATAGCAATCGAGACGGGCGGGCGCAACGCCGCGAGTCCACGTATCGGCTATGGCGCGCGGGCGTCGGCAGCGGAAAGCCGCGCATCGCCGGATTGCATTTCGCTAAGAGTTCCGCGTGCCGATTACGCGCCGGGCAGGCCGTCTATCAATGCGATCATCCGCTTGCGCATGGCCTCGTCGGGCAGGCGCCCCACTGCGCCGCCCATGTTGTCCACCATGTTCTGCACCCGGCTCGTGGCCGGCGTGACGGTCGTCACCGCGGGGTGGCTTGCAACGTACTTCAGAAAAAACTGCGCCCAGGACGTCGCATCGAACTCCGATGCCCATTCGGGGAGCTTGCGTCCGCCGACACGGCTCCACAGCCGCGTGCGGCCGAACGGCGCATAGCACAGCACCGCAATGCCGCGGTCGCGGGCGAGCGGGAGTATGGTTTGCTCGGCATCGCGGTCGTCGATCGCGTAATTGGTGCCGATGAAGTCGAGTCGCTCCGTGCGCATGACCTGCATCAGCTCCGCGTACTGGCTTTCGAACGTCGTCGTCAGGCCGATGTAGCGCACGCGTCCTTGCGCCTTGTACTCGCGCAGCAAAGGCAGCTGAGTGCGAACGTCCCCCATGTTGTGTATCTGGATGAGATCGATCGCCGGCTTTCCCGCACGGCGGAACGATGTTTCGAGCTGCTCTCGTGCGGCGCGAGCATCGGCGCTGCCGCCGCGCCGAGCGACATTGACCTTCGTCGCCCAGAAGAGGCGCTTTGCTATGCCCAGGTCCTGAGCGATCTGACCGGCGACTTCTTCGGACGCGCCGTAAGCCGGCGCCGTGTCGAACACCGTCCCGCCGAGCTCGACCATTTTGGCGAGCACCGCGCGCAGGCTCGCGGCATCTTCGCTGCGCGCGACTTGCGAGAATGTCGCCGAGCTGCCGAGGCCGACCACAGGCAAGCGCTCGCCGGTGGAGGGAATGGCGCGGGTGATGAGCTGCGGCGCTTCCTTGCCTCGCGCCCAGGGGACGACGGCGCAAGCGCATACTGCGCCGGCCGCGAGGCGCAGCGCGTCACGACGGGTAACCATGCAAAGTCTCCTGCTCCAGTGCGGTTTGCCGGACTGCCCGGCTGCTCTGCGCATGACCGAGCCATAAACCGAGTGCAGCCCATGCGACTGCGAGCGGAACGGCAAACATCGCCAGACCCGCGAGCCCCATGCCAAGGCGTCCCAGCAGGCCTTCGGTCTGCGCGCCGATCACATCCCCGCCGCGATAAACGAAGGTATCGATGAACGCCTTCGCCTTGTAGCGGTCTGCGCGCGGCACGACCGTGAACAGCGTTTCCCGCGCGGGTCGCATGATGCCGCGCTGGACCGCGCGGAACGCGGCCTCGAACGCGACGAGTGCGGTGAGCGTGCCGACGACCGCAAGCCCTATGAATCCGAGGGCGACCGTGACGGGTAGCAGTGCCAGGGTCGTCGCAACGCCCAGCCGCTTCATCAGATGGCCGGTGACGATCGCCTGCAGAAGCAGTGTCGCGGTCTGCGTGATCGCATCGATTTTCGCGAACGTCGCGGTGCGCATGTTGAGATCGACGCCCAAGGCGGCGACCATCTGCAGACGCGTGAAATACACCAACGTCGCCATCACGGCGAGGATGAGCACGTAGCCGCAGATGCCGAGCAGATAGGGCGACCGGAACACGGCGCCGAATCCTTCCCACGCGTTCCCGCCGATGACGGATTCGGCGGCATCCGACGCATGTGCAGGGTTCGTGTCACGGCGGTCCGTCGCGAGATGCGTCAGCCACCAGGCCATGGCGAGCGCGAGCACGAGAGAGACCGCGGCGACGAGCAGCAACGCTGGGGTGCCGAGCGGACGGGCGAGCACGCTGGCGAGCCACGGCCCGAATATCGCGCCGAGCGTCCCGCCGACGGCTATCGCCCCGAACAGCCGCTTGCTTTGCTCGAGCGTAAAGCGGTCGGCCATGAGCGCCCAGAACAACATGGTCGCGAAGAGATTGAAGACGCTGAACCAGACATAGAACACCTGACCGGTCCGTTCTCCGATTGCCGCCGGCGCCGCGACCAGCAACGCGTAGAACGCGACCAGTCCGGCCGCGAAGAACAGATACGTCGCAGTGATGAAAGTGAGGCGCCGGTAACGGCTGACGAGTGCGGAGAATATCGGATTAACGAGCAGCGTCACGATGACGGTGCCGATGAACAGCCACCGTACCGCTTCGATTCCGCGCTGCATGCCGAGCGCTTCCCGCGCCGGGCGGACCACCATCAATGCAGTCAGGACAAAGAAAAAGAACAACGCGGCCACAAGGGCAGGTGCAACCTCGTCACGGCGCACGTTGAAGAGGCGCTGAAGCGGAGCAGTCATCGATCGTTCGCGGTCCCGGTGCGTATGTCAGAGTGCATGAAATGCTGCAGGATATACACCTCCCTGCATGGCGAGGACCGTAGCAATCGGCGCGCGCAAAGGGTCTTTTCCTTCCGCTATGCAAGATAACTGCAGCAAAAACCCGAGCGGCGTGTCCGCTGGTTGCGACAACGCCTTGTTTCTCGTCGCGGCGTGCTGCCGCACCGCACCGTCATTATGACAGCGGGGAAGGGGCGATAGGACCCCGCCTCAAGGGGGGCTTCCCGCGCGTTATTCTCTCGCCCTTCTCTGTACCGCTCGGCGCGGCCCAGCCCCTCGTGAGCGATTCATGTGGCCGGCATTGCAGCCTGTGCTTTAAGGCACCGGCGCAGCAGTTGAGGGGCCTCCATGCGCTCGGTCAACGAGGCGAAAGACGCCATGGGTCCGCGCCAGCGGATGTCGTCGATGTTGTGGAATAACGGCGCGTCGGTGCGCAGCGTCGCGAGGCGCTTGAAGAGCAGCGCGAGGTCGCGGCGATCGCCGAGCACTTCGGCGGGGAACTCTTCTATGGGGCCATACCGCGTCAGGAGTTGCGCGGCAGTGACGGCGCCTATGCCGCGCAGGCCCGGATAGCCGTCGGCGCTGTCCCCGACGAGCGCGAGGAGGTCCGGAATGAGGTGGGCATCGACGCCGAACTTTTCGCGCACCGCTTTCGCATCCCGCGTGTGCTTTCCCCGCCGATCCATCTGTACGATCCGATCGCCGCGCACGCACTGCGCGAGATCCTTGTCGGGCGTCCAGATGCGCACCTGCCGCACGCGTTCGTCCTGCGCTGCGATGTGAGCCGCGGACGCCAAGGCATCGTCCGCCTCGAGCTCGATCATCGGCCACACGGCGATGCCCATGGCGCTCGCCGCTTCTTCGAGCGGATGAAACTGTGCGAGCAGCGCGGGCTCTATGCCCGTTCCCGTCTTGTAGCCCGGCCACAGCGCGTTGCGGAAAGACTCGATGACGTGATCCGTGGCGAGGCCGACGTGCGTGCTCCCGCTCTCCACCATCTGAAGCAGGGTCTGCAGTACGCCGATCACCGCGCCATAGGGGCGGTCGATCCCCTTGTTGAAGCGCCGCTGTCCGTAAAAGTGCCGGAACAGCTCGTACGTGCCGTCTACGAGATCGATGACCATGCCGGATTGTAGGCTACACGCACGGCAACCGCGCGTCGCGCGCCATCAGTGCGCGCCGGCAGCGGCTTCGCCGCCCTGTGCACCCTTCGCCGGGCGGGCGAGCCATACGACGGCGATCAGCAGCAGGAACAGGATCGCCGAAAGGCGGAAAATGTCGTCTGCGGACAGCATGTACGCCTGCTGGTCGATGAGCCGGTTCAACGCCGCATAGCTCTGCTCGACGGTCATGCCACTCGCCTGCAAGTTACCGAGCGCGTGCGCGGAGGTCGGATCGTACGCGGTGATGTGCTCGGCAAGCTGCGCATGATGGAGGCTCGCGCGCCGGTTCCACCAGGTCGTCGCGATCGACGTGCCGAATGCGCCCGTGGTGATGCGCGCGAAGTTGAAAAGGCCGGACGCGCTCGGTATGCGCTGCGGCGGCAGCCCGGAGAGTGCGAGCGTGATGAGCGGTATGAAGAACGCCGCCATCGCCGCCCCCTGGATGATGGTGGGCAGCATAAGGGTGGCGAAGTCGGCGTTCGTGTTGAACTCCGATCGCATGAAGAGCACGAGCGCGAACACCGTGTAGGCGACCGTGGCGAAGACGCGCGGATCGACCCGGTGCAGCGTCCGCCCGACGAGCGGAGTCAGCACGATCGCGAGCAGACCCACCGGCGCCAGCACGAGGCCCGCCATCGTCGCCGTATAGCCCATGTACTGCTGCAACCACAGCGGCAGCAGCACCACGTTGCCGAAGAATGCGCCGTAGGCGAGCGACATCGCCGCCGTGCTGGTCCAGAAATTCCGGCGCGCGAAGAGCTTGAGATCGACCACCGGGTGACGCTCGGTGAGCTCCCATACGAGGAAAAAGGCGAAGGCGACGAGCGCCACGATGGCGAGCGTCACGATCTCACCCGAGTGAAACCAGTCGAGGTCTTTGCCCTTGTCCAGCACGATCTGCAGCGCGCCGACCCATACGACCAGGAGTCCCAGACCCACGCTGTCGATCGGCAGTCTCACCGTCGGCGTCTCGCGCGTCTTGTAGATGGCCCAGGTCGCGGCCGCCGCGACGATGCCGACGGGCACGTTGATGTAGAAGATCCATGGCCACCTGATGTTGTCGGTGATCCAGCCGCCGAGTACGGGGCCGACCACGGGTGCGACGAGCGTCGTGATCGCCCACATCGCGAGCGCGCTCCCGGCTTTCGACTTGGGGTAGCTCGACAGCAGCAGCGATTGCGAGAGCGGGATCATCGGCCCTGCGACGGCGCCTTGCAGGACACGGAACGCGACGAGCATCGGCAGCGTCGGCGCGAGCGCACAGAGCAGCGAGGCGACGACGAACAGGATGGTCGAGGCCATGAAGAGCCGAACCTGCCCGTAACGTTGCGTGAGCCAGCCGGTGAGCGGCAGCGAGATCGCATTCGCGACACCGAAGGACGTGATGACCCAGGTGCCTTGATCGGGCGAGACGCCGAGATCGCCTGCGATGGCGGGGATCGACACGTTCGCGATCGACGTGTCGAGCACGTTCATGAACGTCGCGAGCGACAGGGCGACGGTGCCGATCGCGAGACTCGCGCCGGTGAGCGGTCCCGGTGCGCCGGTGTTGGACTCGCTGTTCATCGTATTCGACGTGGTTACTGCGCGGCGACCGGCTGCACGGCCGGCAGACTCGCGTGCGCACTGTGGGCGAGGTGGTTCGCCGGCGCAGTGCCATCCGGCATGCGTGATGAGACGGACGGCGCTGCCGAACCTTCATTGGCAGCGATGATCGTCTTCACGCGGCGATCGGCGATGGCATCGATCGACTCGAATACGTCGGTCTTGTAGGTCCCCGTTTCGCGCGCGACCTTCGGCAAGCGTTCGGCTTGGCCGCCGCGCGTATCGACTTCTACCTGCATCGAGAGGCCGATCTGCAGCGGGTGCGCGGCGAGCTCCTGCGGATCGAGCGCGATGCGCACCGGCACGCGCTGCACGATCTTGATCCAGTTGCCGGTCGCGTTCTGCGCCGGAAGCAGCGCGAACGCAGAGCCCGTGCCGGCGCCGAAGCCGGCGATGTGACCATGGAACACCACCTTGCCGCCGTAAAGGTCGGTGGTGATGGTGGCGGGCTGGCCCACGCGCATGTTCGCGAGCTGCGGCTCCTTGAAATTCGCGTCCACCCACACGTGATCCAGCGGCACGACAGCCATGAGCGGCGTGCCGGGATTCACACGCTGTCCGAGCTGCACCGCACGCTTCGCGACGAAGCCGGACACGGGCGCGGGGAGCGTGGTGCGTGCATAGGTGAGATAGGCGTCGTGCACGCGCGCGGCGGCGTTCTTCACGTCGGGATGCGTTTCAATGGTCGTGCGGTCGATGCGCGCGCGGTTCGCGGCGAGCCCTTGCTGTGCGGCGATCAGCGCCGCCTGCGCGGTGCGATACGCTTCGCGCGCATGCTGCACTTCTTCCGCCGAGATCGCGCCCGAGCTCGCGAGACGCTCGCGGCGGGAGAGGTCGTCGCGCGCCTTGTTGAGGTCGGCTTCGCGCATCGCTACGTTCGCCTGGAGCTGCCCATTCGTGGCGAAGAGGCTGCGCACGTCGCGCACCGTCTTCGCGAGTTGCGCTTCGGCCTGCTCGAGCGCCACGCGTGCGTCCACCTGATCGAGCTGCACGAGTGGCTGGCCGGTCTTTACGAAGTTCGTGTCGTCGGCGTCGATCGCGACCACCGTGCCCGAGATCTGGGGCGTGATCTGCACGACGTTGCCGCCGACATAGGCGTCGTCCGTGGACTCGATATGGCGCAAGTGGACCATCCAGTACGCGCCGTAGGCCGCGCCCGCGAGGAGGAACGCGCTTGCAACGCCGATCAGCCAGCGCTTGCGCGTACCGTTTCCCACTGCGGGGGTCGCCGTGTCGGCAGCGTTGATGTTGTCCCTGGTTTCGTCGTTCATCGATAAGTCCTTTCCTGCAATCAGTGAGACGCGTGCGCAGCATTCGCCACCGGAACTGCGGCGGGGGTATATCCGCCGCCCAGCGCGCGAGAGAGATTGATCGACAGCGTAAGGCCGCGTGCGGTGAGATCCACGTCCAGGCTCTGCTGCGTAAGGAGCTGCGATTCCGCGCTCAACACTTCGAGATAATTCCCGGTTCCTTCGCGATACCGCAGCTGTGCGAGGTCGTACGCCTCCTGGGCAGTGGCAAGCGCATGCCGCTGCTCTGTGCGCTGGGTGTCGAGGCTGCGAAGCGAGGTGAGCTGGTCCACAACGTCGCGCAAGGCCTCGACGAGCGTCTGGTTGTAGCGCTCCACCGCGATGTCGTACTCCGCGTTGCGGCCGGTGAGATTGCCCCGAAGCCGTCCGCCGTCGAAGATCGGCAGTGTCACCGCCGGCCCGGCGCCGAGCGTGCGATTGGCGGCCTGAAGGAAGCCCGGAAGGCCCAACGCCTGCAGCCCGATGAAGGCCGTGAGGTTCACGTTGGGATAGAACTGCGCTTTCGCGACGTCGATGTCCTTGCGCGCCGCCTCGACGCGCCAGCGCTGGGCGACGAGGTCCGGGCGACGGCCCAGCAACTCGGCCGGGAGCGCCGACGGGATCTCGACGTCGTTCAGCGCATGCGCGACCGGCCGCTCGATGGCGAGGCCGCGGTCGGGCCCCTGGCCCGTGAGCGCGGCGAGCTGATTGCGCGCAAGTCCGATCGCTTCCTGCCATTGCGCGATTTCCTCGCGCTTCGCAGGCACGGCCGATTCCGCCTGCTTCACTGCGAGACGGGAGTCGATGCCGGCCTCGAAGCGTTGGCGGGTGAGCGCGTAGATCTGCTCGCGCTCCTTCAACGCTTTTTCGGCAACGTCGAGCTGTTGATAGGCGCGCAGCAACTGCACATACGTCTGCGCGATATTGACCGAAAGCGCGAGGCGTGCCGCATACGTCTCGACTTCAGCGGCCTTCGCCTGGCCGAGCGCCGCATCGTACGCCGCGCGGTTCTTGCCCCACAGATCGAGGTCGTAATCGACAGTCGCCTCGAGCTGCGCCTGCGATGCCCACGCACCGGCGAAGGGCGGGGGGACGAGCCCGTGCTCCGAAAAGCGCTCGCGCATGACGGCGCCGTTAGCGTTCACCTGCGGATGGAGCGGCGCACCCGCCGATTGCGCAAAGGCGAGGGCCTGTCGCGCACGCGCTTCGGCGATGCGGAGCGTCGGGCTGCCGGCGAGCGCTTCGTCCATGAGGCGGTCAAGCTGCGGATCGCCAAAGCGCTTCCACCAATCGACCGCAGGCCATGCAGCATTCGAGAGGTGCGCCCCGCCAATGGATTGCTGTGCCTTCAGCCGGTTCGCGTCGTCGAGCGAGGCTTTCGTTGAAAGACCGCTCATGTCCGCGCACCCCGTGGCGAGGATCGCGGCGAGAAGCGCAATCGCGATGGAACGTATCGGCATCGTCATCTCATACCTTTCCGTGGCGGCGTTGCACGAGCCACGCGAGTGCGACCAGCAACGAGCCTCCGGGAACGATGAGCGCGACCGCGAGCGGTGCGGCGAGCTTGCGTAACTTCGTCTTGAGGGTGGAGAGGTTCATGGATCGTTTCCCGTATGGAGATTCTTGCGCGGGCGATAAATGCCTAGGCAAGTATAGGGCCAAAAAAATTTCACGCATTGTCGAGCACCCGCTGCAGCAGGCTCTCGAGCTCGCGCACCTCCGCCTTGGTGAAGCCGCGAAGAAAGCGGTTCAGCACGCTCACCACCTTGTCCCGCATCTTGGGAAACACCGCCTGGCCTTCCGGCGTGAGCTCGAGATTCGACGCACGGCGATCGCCCGGACAGCGCACCCGCCGCACGAAACCCTTCGCCTCGAGGCGATCGATCATGCGCGTCATCGCGCCCGGGTCGTACGAGATGCTCTTGCAGAGCTGCGAGGCGGAGTCGGCGAGGCTGTACGAGAGCTGCGCCATCACGATGTACTGCGCAGAGGTGACATCGAGCGGAGCAAGCTCCTGGTCTATCGCGGACAAGAGCTCGGTGCGCACGCGGTTGACGAGGTAGCCCAGGCTCTTGCCCGGCTGGAAAGTCTTCGGATCGTAGGCGTCGGTCATGCAGCACCTTGGATTCAAGCGTATGGTGGCTATTATATTGCCTAGGCAATTATTGTCAAGGCGAATATTGAAGGGCAATGCGGAGCGGCGGGATTCACTGCGACCGGCCGGTGTCGCCGGTCGCGGCGCGTCTTCTACAGTGGCCATGCTTGCCCGCGCGCCGTCATCGCGCTGTCTCACCGACCGGAGGCTCGTCGCGCATCGTGCCGCAGAAAGGTGTTCGCATCGCACGAAGAACGAACGATAATTACGCGTTTTTCAACGAAAGGTGGGAGAAATGGGATTTCGCAGAGTCGTAACGGGCGTGAACAAGAACGGGAAAAGCTGCATTAAATGGGACAACGAGATCGACCCGGTTCCGGGCCGACCGGGATTTGGAAACATCGAGATGTGGGCAACGAAGAAACTGCCCGCCGAGATGACGGAAGAAGATCCGCGCAACTGGGACATGGGCACCGCAATGGCGGGCGGCTCGGTGTTCCGGCTGGCGAAGTACGAGCCTGGGGTCGCGGTTCGCTGGCACCGCACCGACTCCGTCGACTACGCCATCTGTCTTTCGGGCGAGATGGTGATGGAAATGGAAGACGGCGAAGTCACGCTCAAGCCGGGCGACGTCGTGATCCAGCGCGGCACGATGCACAACTGGAACAACCGCGGCAAGGAGCCGTGCGTGATGGCTTTCATCCTCATCGCCACCGAAGGCGGCGCCTCGACGGGCTGGTAACACGCAGCGCGCGCCGGGCTCGAAGCGCGAGCACGGTCTCTCGCATTTCGAGCCGGGCGTCGTCGCCGCGCAATCGCGCGATCAATCGAGCCTGGTCATTCCCGACTCGAGTATGATCTTGCGGTATTTTTCCGTATCGCGCTTCACACGCTCGGCGAACTGCTCGGGCGTGCTGCCGACGACTTCGTAGCCGTTGCTGGTGAATCGCTCACGCACCTCCGGAAGGTTGAGGATGCGCACCATCTCGCGATTCAGCGCCTGCACCATGGCCGCCGGCGTCTTTGCCGGCGCGAACACACCGACCCAGAATTCCACCTCATAGCCGGGCAAGCCGGTTTCGGCGAGCGTGGGGACGTTCGGAATTTGCGGATCGCGCTTCGCCCCGGTGATGCCTATCGGCTTTAGCTTGCCCGCGTCGATGGGTCCCTTCAGGCTCGAATAGAGCGTCAGCACGAGCTGGGATTCGTTTGAGATGACGGCGACGACGGCGGGCGCACCGCCTTTGTACGGCACGTTGTTCATCTGCACGCCGCCCTGAAGCTTGATGAGATTGCCGGCGATCTCTCCCGTTGCGCCTGCCACAGCAATGTTGATCTTGCCCGGATTGCGTTTGGCTTCGGCGATGAGCTCCTTGACGTTGTTCGCAGGCACGGAAGGATGCGCGACGAGCATCAGGCTGCTGAATATCACTTCGGTGATGGGCGCAAAGTCTTTCACCGGGTCGTATGTCGGATTCTTGTAGAGCGTGAAGTTGACCGCATGCGTCCCGGAGTTGCCGACCGCAAGGACGCTGCCGTCCGCCGGCGCCCGCGCAACGTATTCGGAGCCGATCACGCCGTTCGCGCTCGGCTTGTTTTCCACCACCACGCTCTGGCCCAGCGTCTTGCTGAGTTCGGGCGCAATCATGCGGCCGGCTAGATCGTTCGGGCCTGCGGCAGCGTTCGGAACGACGATACGCACGGTCT
Source organism: Rhodospirillaceae bacterium (assembly GCA_050260255.1). GTDB lineage: Bacteria > Pseudomonadota > Gammaproteobacteria > Burkholderiales > SG8-41 > JAQGMV01. The sequence continues at coordinate 13,384 of JBLNBW010000251.1, forward strand.
TGTTCGGCAGATTGGCGGATTGACCGAACGAGAGGGCAGGGCAGAACGCCATGCCGACGACGATGGACAGCAACGAACAGGGCTTGCGCAGCGTGCACATACTATGGACCTCCTCCATGGTGATTTTTTGCCAATATCGGCCCATCCGGCAGCCGAAGTCAACACGTCGCCGCTTCCCGATGCACCGTGCCGCGACTGCAACGAAGCTCGATGCGTGAAGGCGGCTTCCCGCCGCATGCTATGCTGCGCGCAACCGAGGTGCAGCGACACGCTGCCACACGCATGGCACAAAAAAAATCCTCTTCGCGCAACGCCAACCCCGCCACGTCCGAGCGCAGATCACGGCGGCGCAGCGGCGGCATCACGCTGATGCAGGTGGCCCGCTTGGCGGGCGTATCGCCGATTACAGCCTCGCGCGCGCTCAATACGCCAAACAAGGTGTCCGCTGATGCATTGCGTCGGGTGCGCGCAGCCGTGAAGCGTTCGGGCTATGTGCGTAACATGCTGGCCGGCGGGCTCGCGTCGAGCCGCAGCCGCCTCGTGGCTGCCATCGTGCCTACGATTGCGGGCTCGGTCTTTCTCGACATGGTACAGGCCCTCACGCAGACGCTGAGCGACGCGGGCTACCAGGTGATGCTCGGACAGAGCGGTTACGACAATTCGCGTGAAGATTCACTGCTCGATGCGATCATCGGCAGGCGGCCCGACGGCGTCGTGGTCACCGGCGTGATGCATTCCCCGCACGCAAGGCAGCGCCTGATCGCGTCCGGCATACCGGTCGTCGAGACGTGGGACCTCACCACCGATCCGATCGACATGCTGGTCGGCTTTTCCCATGAGCAGACCGGTGCGGCGGTTGCGCGCTACCTGGCCGAGCGCGGCTATCGCCATGCGGCCGTAATCAGCGCCGACGACGTGCGCGCGCGTCGTCGCGAAGCAGCTTTCGTCGCTACGATTCGCACGCTGCCTGGTATGGCGGAACCTGTGGTCGATTGGGTGACTGCCCCTACCAATCTCAAGCAGGGGCGGCAGGCGCTGGCGCGGCTGCTCGACACGCGAGACGAGATCGACTGCGTGTTCTGCAGCTCAGACCTGCTTGCGCTCGGCGTGCTGACGGAAGCGCATGCGCGCGGCATCGCTGTTCCGTCGAGGCTCGGCGTTGTGGGTTTCGGCGATCTCGCATTCGCCGCCGACGTGCACCCGCCGCTCACCACGGTGCGCATCGAAGGCGCCCGCATAGGCGAGCAGGCGGCTCGCTTCATCATTCAGCGCGCGGCGGGCGAAGACGTTCCGCAGCGCGTCGTCGATATCGGTTATTCCATCGTCTCGCGCGGCAGCGCCTGATCTCCAGCAACTATCCCGGGAATCCGTTTGACCCTTTTGCGTGACAGCGCTACCATCCAAGCCGCACGGCCTTGGTAGCGCTATCATTTTTCCGCCTGCCGCCGGAAAGAGCAGTGCTCGAGGCCGGGTCGCGAGGCGGACGGGCCGCCCACTTCCGAGGAGCCGAGGATGAAAAGAACCCTGATGTGCCTGCTGCTGTTCACGCTGTGCCGCCTCTCGTACGCGGCCTATCCCGAGAAGCCGGTCGCCGTCATCGTCCCGTTCCCCGCCGGCGGATCCACCGACGTCGTCGCGCGCACGATGGGCCTCAAGATGACCGAGAAGCTCGGGCAGTCGTTCATCATCGACAACCGGCCCGGTGCGACCGGCGCGATCGGCGCAGGCATCGTGAAGCGCGCGGCGCCCGACGGCTACACGCTGCTCGTCGCTTCGATCGGCGTGTGGGCGGTGAACCCATTCCTGCAGAAGAATCTCCCGTACGATCCGGCGAAGGATTTCGATCTGCTCACGGTCGCAGTGCGGGCGCCCAACGTGCTGGTCGTTCATCCATCGATACCGACGCATTCGGTAGCGGAGCTCGTGCATTACATGAAGAAGAACGCCAGCAAAGTGACGTTCGCGTCGTCCGGAGCGGGCTCCTCGGATCATCTGACGGCCGAGCTCTTCTGGCAGAAGACGGCGACCAAGGGGCTGCACGTGCCATACAAAGGCGGTGCGCCTGCGGTGGCCGATCTGCTGGGCGGTCACGTCGATGCGTCGTTCCAGAATCTCAACGTCGTCGTACCGCACGTCAACGCCGGCAAGATGAAGGCGCTTGCGCAGACCGGCACCAAGCGATCGGCACAGCTACCGAATGTGCCGACGATGGAAGAGGCCGGCGTGCGCGATGTCGTCGTGTACTCGTGGCAGGCGGCCGGTGCGCCGAAAGGACTGCAGCCCGACGTAAAAGCGAAGCTGCACAAGGCGATGGTGGAGGCGCTCGGCGAGCCGCAGACCCGCAGGAAAATGGAAGATCAGGGATTCGAGATCGTCGCGAACACGCCGGAACAGTTTGCGCAATTTCTGCAGCAGGAGCTCGCGCGCTGGAAGCAGGTGATCGAAACGGGGCACATCACGTTAGACTGAGCTGCGCTTCATCCACCGAGATACGTCCATGCGCCATACCCAACGCCAAGCTTCTGCGCGCGCGGCTCCGGTCGTCACCGGCATGCGCGTCATCCCGGTCGCGGGCCACGACAGCATGCTGCTCAATCTTTCCGGCGCGCACGGTCCGTTCTTCACCCGCAATCTCGTCACGCTCGAGGACTCATCCGGCAATACGGGCGTCGGCGAGGTGCCCGGCGGAGAGCCGATACGCAAAACGCTCGAGGATGCAAAGCCGCTCGTCATCGGGCGATCCATCGCCGACTACCGCAACGTGCTGAAAGCCGTGCGCGAGCGCTTCGCCGACCGCGACGCGGGTGGGCGCGGCGTGCAGACGTTCGATCTGCGTGTCACGGTCCACGCGATGACCGCGATCGAGGCCGGGCTGCTCGATCTTGTCGGTCAGTACGTCGGATTGCCGGTCGCAGCATTGCTGGGGGAAGGACAGCAGCGGGCGACGGTCGAGGTGCTCGGCTATCTGTTCTACATCGGCGACCGGCGGCGCACCGATCTGCCCTATCGCAGCGAGGACGACGCAGCCGATGACTGGTGCCGTCTGCGCAACGAAACTGCGCTCACGCCGGAGGCCATCGTACGCCTCGCACGCGCGGCGCATGCGCGTTATGGCTTTCGTCACTTCAAGCTCAAAGGCGGGGTGCTGCGCGGCGAAGAAGAGATCGAAGCGATTCGCGCCCTGAAAGAAGCGTTTCCCGACGCACGCGTTTCGGTCGATCCGAACGGTGGCTGGCTGCTGAAAGATGCCGTGCGCCTGTGCCGAGACCTGCACGGCACGATGGCGTACGCCGAAGATCCGTGCGGCGCGGAAGGACCGTATTGCGGGCGCGAAGTCATGGCCGAGTTCCGCCGTGCTACCGGACTGCCCACGGCGACCAACATGATCGCGACGGACTGGCGCGAGATGGTTCATGCGCTGCAACTGCAGGCCGTGGACATTCCGCTCGCCGATCCCCACTTCTGGACCATGCAGGGATCAGTGCGCGTCGCCCAGACCTGCCGCGACTGGGGGCTCACCTGGGGCTCGCATTCGAACAATCACTTCGATGTGTCGCTCGCGATGTTCGTGCACGTCGCGGCTGCAGCGCCGGGCGACACCACGGCGATAGACACGCACTGGATCTGGCAGGACGGCCAGCGGCTCACGCGCGACCCGCTGAAGATCGCTGGCGGACGCATTGCGGTGCCGGGCGCGCCGGGCCTGGGCGTGCGGCTCGACATGGCGGCGGTCGAAGCGGCGCACGAGCTGTACCTGCAGCACGGCCTCGGCGCACGCGACGACGCGATCGCCATGCAGTACCTCGTTTCGGGCTGGAGCTTCGATCGCAAGCGGCCTTGCCTGGTGCGTTGATCCGCTCTGACGAGGCGCGACATGGATATCGCCGCACTAGCAGCCGTTGCGGCGGCCGGCATCGTGAGCGTGATATCCTCGCCGCAGCAGCGACGCGCCAGAAGCTCGGCGCGCAGGAGCGACCGCCGTCGGCGGCACGCTCGCGCAGGTCAAACCGTTGATCGATGCCGATGGCAAGCCCTATGCGCGCATGATGGAAGAGCGCGGCGTCAAGGTCCAATAAAGCACACGATGAACCCCAAGCGGACGATACTTCAGATCGCGCGACTTTCGCCGGAGGCCGAACACGCGCTCACCGACCGGTATACGGTGCATCTCGCCGCCTCTGAAGCCGACCAAAGAGCGTATGCCGTCCTGCACGGCCCGAGCGTGGATGCGATCGTCACGACCGCGATGGTGGGCGCGCGTGCGGACCTCATCGAGGCCTTGCCCAATGTGCGTGTCATCGCGAGCCGGGGCGTCGGCTACGACACGATAGATCTTGCGTGTGCACGCAGCCGCGGCATCGCGGTGAGCTACACGCCGGATCTCCTTACCGATTGCGTGGCTGATCTTGCCTTTGGTGCGCTCGTTGCGGCAGCACGCAATATCTGTGCCGCCGATCGCTTCGTACGCCGCGGCGACTGGATGCACGGACGCTTTCCCATGTCGACGCGCGTGAGCGGCAAGCGGCTCGGCATATTGGGTCTCGGCGCGATCGGGCGCGCCATTGCGAAGCGTGCGTCGGGTTTCGATCTCGAGATCCGATATCACAATCGCCGGCCGGTAGCGGGCATCGCATATCGGTACGAGCCGTCGCTCGTCGAGCTGGCGCGCTGGGCCGACTTTCTCGTCGTCTCGTGCAGCGGCGGACCCGGAACGCGCGGCATCGTATCGTCCGAAGTCATCGCTGCGCTGGGCAGCAAGGGCTATCTCGTGAACGTGTCGCGCGGTTCGGTCGTCGACGAACCGGCGCTCGTCGAGGCGCTCGTGGGTAAGCGCATAGCAGGCGCGGCGCTGGACGTGTACGAGCGCGAGCCTCATGTACCGGAAGCCCTGCTGCCACTCGACAACGTCGTGCTGCTCCCCCACATCTCGAGCAGCTCTCGCGAAACGTTTGCGGCGATGGAGGCGCTGGTGCTCGAGAATCTGCGTTCGTTCTTCGAACGCGGCGAGCTCAAGACGCCCGTACCCGACGCAGAAGCGGCATAGTCCTGCACACGCGCCTGACAGCAGCAGGGCGGTGGTGGAGCTGAAGGCCTGCTATACGGCGAAGTCTCCAATCCGGCGATGCTTCGGACTGCCGGGCGTGGCTCTATGACAAGCGCAACTTCATTGCGAAATTCTGCACGCTAATCTTTCGTAAAGCGCACCACTTCGGGCTCGGCGCAGAGCATCCCCAACGTCCGTGTTCTTTGGTATACGTTACCCGGTCTTCGAATCGTGTCAGAAGAACGAGATGGTCCAGTATCCGAACTTGCAGTTGCATGTCGCGGGCGAGTGGAAGAGCGCGGAAGGCGAGCCCGTGATCAACCCCGCGGACGAGACGGTCCTCGGCACAGTGCCGCATGCCACGCGCGCGGATCTCGATCGCGCGTTGTCTGCTGCGAGCGATGGCTTTCGGGTCTGGCGGCGCATGTCGGCCGCCCGGCGCGCGCAGATCATACTGAAAGCGGCGAGTCTCATGCGCGAGCGCATGGAGGAGATGGCCGTATCGATGACGCTGGAGCAAGGTAAGACGCTGAGAGAATCGCGTCTGGAGGTGCAGCGCGCGTGCGAAATCATCGAATGGGATGCTAACGAAGGCCGTCGCCTGTACGGACGCGTGATTCCCGGGGAGGACGGCCTGCGCCACACGGTGTACAGGCAGCCGATAGGACTGGTGTCGGCGTACTCGCCATGGAACTTCCCGGTGAGCTCGCCAGCGCGCAAAGTCGCGGGCGCGCTGTCGGCTGGTTGCGCGATCATCCTCAAGGCCTCGGAGGAAACGCCTGCCGGCGCCGTGCAGCTCGTGCGTGCCTTCGTCGATGCGGGCATGCCGCCCGGCGTGCTCAATCTCGTGTTCGGCAGGCCAGCCGAAATTTCGGAGTACCTCATACCGCAGCCGGAAGTGCGCCTCGTCACCTTCACCGGCTCCGTGCCCGTCGGCAAGCGCCTCGCTTCGCTCGCAGGTCAGCATATGAAGGCCTGCATCATGGAGCTCGGCGGCCATGGGCCGGTCATCGTGTGCGACGACGTCGATCCGGTGACGACTGCCGCGACATGCGTTGCGACCAAGTCGCGCAATGCGGGGCAGGTATGCGTCGCGCCCACGCGCTTTTTCGTGCACGAGTCGATCTATGCGCGCTACACCGAAGCGTTTGCGCAGAACGCGAAGGGGATCAAGGTCGGCAACGGCACGGATCCGGAGAGTCAGATGGGGCCGCTCGCCAACAGCCGGCGGGTCGAAGCGATGGAAAGCCTCATTGCGGATGCGACGTCGAAAGGCGCACGGCTGCTCGCCGGCGGACGCCGCCTGCGGGAATGCGGCTATTATTTCCCGCTCACCGTGCTTGCCGATGTTCCGGACGATGCGGCGGCGATGCACCAGGAGCCGTTCGGGCCACTCGCGCTGATCAATCCGGTTCGCGATCTCGACGAAGCCATCGCAAAAGCGAACGCGCTGCCGTACGGGCTCGCCGCGTACGCTTTCACGAAGTCGTCGAGCAACGTCGACCGCCTCACCGATGGCATAGAGGCGGGCAATCTCTCGATCAACCACCTCGTGGCATCGCTGGCGGAGACGCCTTTCGGCGGCGTGAAGGACAGCGGTTATGGCAGGGAAGGCGGCACCGAGGGGCTCGAGCAGTACACCGTGGTCAAGAACGTCTCGCACCTGATGCTGCGCGACTGACGGGGCTCTCGCGTTGCAGGCTGATCGAGCGCCCGGCTCAACCGGGGAGCACGCGGACGTTGAGCAGGACGAGCGCTGCGGCAGAAGCGAGAAGGACGATGCCGATCGGCGTACGCAGCCTGCGCCCGCCGGGCGAGTTCTTTTCCGCAGCCATTACGGCGGCGAGCAGCATCATCCACCCGACGTTCGCTGTGCCGACCATGAACATGATGACCATCAACGCCCAGCAGCAGCCGATGCAGAATACGCCGTGGTCCCATCCAATCGTCCAGGCGTCACGCGTTCGCGATCGGCCGTTCCAGCGCGTTAGCACGAAGGCCATGGGTGCATGGCATTCTTCCAGGCAGCGATACTTCAGCGCGCTGAACTGAAAAAGACCGGCAACAGCGAGCACGGCCGCGCCGAGCGCCCATCCGTTGAGCGCGAGCCACGGCGACCGGCCTGCCATGGCACGCAACACCGCGTCGCCGACGTGCGCTGCGATACCGAACGCGAGCCAGGCGGCGGCATAACCGGCGACGAGCGCAGAGAGTATCCGCATCGCGTGCGGCTGCCCGGCGGTCATGCGGCGAACGGTATCCGCCACCGGCAGAGCCGTGGGGAGCATCATCGCGGCGATCATCAACAGCCAGTCCAGCGCATAAAGCAGCCCGGGTATCCACAGCTCGCCGGCCGGGAGCGCTCTGCACGCAGCGAGGAACGAGCCGTCCGTCCACCCTCCGTGATCGACATAACGCGCGTACGGACTGGCCGACCACCACCACAACACGCTCCACGACACGGCGGAAAGCGCGATGAACAGCGTGCGGAACACGATCGCGCCCGTGCCGCGTCGTGCGGCCGAGAGATGGGAATCGCTCATCGGACTCGCATCCGGTGGGGGGCGTGGGGGGGG
>JBLNBW010000252.1:0-24904 GCA_050260255.1 Rhodospirillaceae bacterium
GCGCCGCCCTTGCGGAAACGGCACGATAATGCGTATCGGCCTCACCGGGTACGTTTGAGCAAGCGATGCCGGGGATATAGCGAGTGCCACAGCACCTGCTGCTGCAGCGAGGCAGGTTGCAACTCGTCGCATCCATCCGTGCGGCCGCGCCCCGTCTCCGCCCCAACACCAGAACCCTCGCCGAGAGCCGGTGCGCCGTCCTTGCGGAAACGGCACGATAATCCGTATCGGCCTCACCGGGTAACTCTGAGCTGCTGCAGCTGCACTCACTGCAAGAAACGCCAGCCCGTTACAGAGCGCTCGGGTCGCCATAGTCATCACTCCTCCCTTTGTGTTCGTGTCGCGCTGCAATCCGGTCGCCATGATGCGGAATTGCACGAGCGCACGGTGTCGCGCGTTTAGTATACTGCGACGGCGATCCTCATCCGGAGGAGACCGCGATGGCAAAGCGGCGCTGAACTGGCGAACGCCGCGGTTGCCGGCGCGACGCTCGCATCATCCCACGACACATAAGACAAATGACGAACGTGACTCGAGAATCGTTCTCCGGCCCATACTGGTCTTCCGAGCAGATGCAGTCGATCCACAAGATGCTGCATCCGCGCTCCATCGCGGTCGTCGGCGCGACGCCCAAGGGCGGATACGGCGGACGGCTGCTCAACGCGGTGCTGCGCTCGCGTGATCGCGTGCGCGTGTACCCCGTCAATCCGAATTACGAAGAGGTCATGGGTGTCCGCAGCTACCCGAGCATCACCGCGCTGCCGGAAGCGCCCGATCTCGTTGGCATCGTCGTGCCGCATGCCAAAGTCCTCGGCGTATTGCACGAATGCCGCGACAAGCAGGCAGGCTCCGCGGTCATCATCTCCGCCGGGTTTGCCGAGCGCGGCACCGAAGCCGGTGCAGACCGGCAGAACGACCTCGGTCGTTTTGCGCGCGAATCGGGCGTGCGCATCGCGGGCCCGAACTGCCTCGGCCTCGCCAACGTGCGCGAGGACATCTGGGCCACGGCGTCATCGCGTACGCTGGGCGGCTTGAGGGGCCATATCGGTCTCGTCTGTCAGAGCGGCGCCACCGCTTTCGGCCCTTTCCTGCTGCGCGCCGTCGACAGCGGCATCGGCCTGAGCTACATCATCTCCACCGGCAACGAGACGGATCTCGATTTTTCCGATTTCGCGCGGTACCTGGTGGAGGATCCGGAAACGCGTGTAATCGCGGGCTTCGTCGAAGGCTTCAAGGACGTGCGCAAGATGATCGCTGTCGCTGAGCTTGCAGCCGAGAGCGGCAAGCCGATCGTGCTGATCAAGATCGGGCGTTCCGCATCCGGCTCGCAGGCAGCGCGCTCGCACACAGCTGCGCTCACCGGCGCCGACGAGCTGTACGAAGCGCTGTTCCGGCAATACGGCATCATACGGGTCAGGGATTACGACGAGCTGCTCGAGACTGCGCAGCTGCTGGCGCGCAGCCGCAAGCCCAAAAAGCCCGGCATCGCGGTCGTCTCCCATTCGGGCGGCATCAGCTCGCTGACGGCCGACATGCTGGGCGTAGCGGGGCTCTCGCTGCCTCCCCTCACCGACCGCGCGCGCGACGGCATCAACGCGATACTGAAGGAATCGGGCTGGGCGGCGAATCCCTCCGACGTCACAGGATTCGCGCGGCGCGAAGAGTTCAGCGAGATCATGAATTACATGATCGAGGAACCCGAGGTCGGCACTCTGGTGGTCGCGAGCGCGGGTGCCGGCACGCAGGTGGAGCAGGTCGTGGCGCTGCGCAGCCGCACGGACAAGAACGTGGCGTTCTTCTGGACCGCAAGCCGCTACGATGACAAGGCGCTGCCCGCGCTCAAGGCGGCCAACGTTCCGCTCTTTTATTCGCCCGAGACGCTCGCACGCGCATTGAAGAGCCTCATCGGCTATCACGCATGGCGCGATGCGCGCGCTGCGGCAGCGGCCCCGCCCGCGCGCACGCCGGCGCGGGACGCGGTTCGACATCGGCTTTCGTCCTCGGCACACGCTACGCTGTCCGAAAAGGAAAGCAAGGATGCCATCGCCGCCTGGGATATTCCCGTGACCAAACAGGCGCTCGCGACAACAGCGGACGAAGCGGTTGCGGCCGCCCAGCGCATCGGCTACCCGGTGGCGCTCAAAGCCGACTCGCCGGATATTCCGCACAAGACCGAGGCCGGCGTGGTGCGGCTCGGGCTCGCCGACGCGGCCGCCGTGCGCGCGGCTTACGACGACATCCTCGCCAGTGCCCGCCGCAACGCGCCGAACGCGTACCTTGCCGGCGTTCTGGTACAGGAAATGGTGAGCGGCGGCGTGGAAGTGATCGTCGGCGTGAAGCGCGATCCGCAGATGGGTGCGATGCTGCTGTTCGGCACCGGCGGCGTGATGGTGGAGGTGTACAACGACGTTGCGCTGCGCCACTGCCCGATCTCGCGCGACGAAGCACTGCGCATGATCGACGAGGTGAAGGGTGCGCGGCTGTTGAAAGGCTATCGCGGAAAGCCCGCATGCGATATCGCGGCACTCGCAGAGGTACTGGTGCGCGTGTCGCACATGGCCGTGCACCTGGACGGTGTTCTCACCGAGCTCGACATCAACCCGTTGATGGTCCTGCCTGAAGGACGCGGCGTCAAAGCCGCGGATGCGTTGCTCGTGGTGCAGACCGCGGCACGCTGAAAATCACGACTCCGCCGCGCCGCGCGCTTTTGCCATCGCTGCTTTTTTCTCCGCGTCGCGGGCGGCGCAGGCGTCTGCCATCGCGAGCACGACGATGGCCCACTCGTCGACCGGAACGTCGATCATCTTGCCGTCGAGCGGCACCGCTGCAGTGCCGGCAGCAACGCCTGCAGCGAATGCCGCGCGCACGCGGCGGTTCCATTCCACCAGCTCGGGCGTCGGCGTGAATGCGCGGTTCACCGGTGCCACCCAGCTCGCGAACGGACAGACCACGCCTTTCATGCCGGTATTCTTCGCCACCAGCGCCGCAGCATGAATGTCCGCCGCGGCGCGCTCGGCAGGCACCGCGCTCAGCGGATACGACATGCCTACCGGACTCACGTCGGCTGCGATCGCCTCCGTGACGACGCGGCCCCGCGCATAGACGAACGGGTCGTACTCCGGATGCGGCGTGATGCGAAGATCGGCGGCGAGCGCGGCCTCGTCGAGGAACACCTGCAATACGCGCGGACTCGCGCGCACCAGATCGCGCACCTCCCAGACGGCGCGGGCCGTCTCCAGCGCCACGATGAGCTGCGTGGAGTGACGCTCGATCGCGAGCGCATCTTCCATCCGCGACAATGCGTCGCACACCGCCGCAACATCCGTGCGTCCCTGTACGCCCGCGAGCATCACGCCGCGCAGACCGGGCCCGACGGCCATTTGCAGATCGCTCGCGTAATCGGCCACGCCGACTTTCACGAACACTTCGGCTCCCCCTCGAGCGGCCGCGCGCAGCGCCTCACGGACACCAGCGCTCGTGCGAGACCGGTCGATCATGTCGAGCGTGATCGCATCCGCATCGTGCTGCCACGCTTCGGCGACGCGTGCCGCGTCATCGATGGGCACCACGAGGTTGGAGCGGCGCACGACCAGCTTCATGAGGCGAATCCGTACAATGTCTGCGGATTGACGACGAGGATTCGATACTGCGTGTCGGCATCGGGAGCCTGCGCAGCAAGCAGGTCGAGGAGCACCGCATCGTCCGGCGCCGTCTTCGGGCCGGGATGAGGCCAGTCACTGCCCCACACGAGCCGCTCGGGTGCCGCGCGCACGAAGGCGCGGGCGATGTCGCAGGCATCCTCGTATGCCGGGGCGCCGCTCCGGCTGTTGAGATAGGCGCCGGAGAGCTTGACCCACGCGCAGCCTCGGTCGAGCAGATCGCGAACGATCGCGTGCGAGGCGTGCCGTATGCCGTCTGGCAGCGGCGGGCGGCCCATGTGATCGAAGACGATCGGCAGCGGCAGGCGCCGCAGCATGTCCTCGTGCTCGACGATCTGCTGCCCCGACATATGAAGCTGCACGTGCCATCCGAGCGGAGCGATGCGCCGCGCGAGCGGCTCTATCATGTCGATCGACACCACGGCGACATCGGGCTTGCCGATGGTAAAGCGTATGCCGCGGATGCCGCCTTCGTGCAGTCGCGCGAGCTCCGCGTCAGTGACCGTCGGGTGCAGCACTGCGATGCCGCGCGCGCAATTCTGGCCGAGCTGGCTGATCGCGTCGAGCGTCGGCCGGTTGTCGGTGACGTAATTGCGCGGCTGCACTATCACCACGCGCGAGAGCCCGAGGCGCTTCTGCAACAGGCGGTAGTCGCTCACTGTGGCGTGTGAAGGATGCTCGACCTTCGGCTCGAAGCGCGGATCGTAGATATGGATGTGACAGTCCGTCGCGAGCGGGGGGGCAGATAGGCGCGGCGGCTCCGTGCCGCTGGAATTTGGTACTGCTTGTGCCGTTCCCGCCACGATACTCTCCTGTTACGTATTGCCTGCAGCCCGCACTCGCGCCACGGCCTGCGCTTTCTCCTGATCGCGCCGCGCGCAGGCGGCGGCCCAGTCGAGTGTGTCCCTGGCGCGCGCCGCTTCGTAGCGATCGATGATGCGCCCCTCGATTTCGCGCCATGTATCGGACGAGCCCTCGATACCCGCGTACTGCTCGAGCACCCACTGCGCATCACGAATGTCTTCCGGCGTCGGCGTAAGACCCCGGTTGTGTCCATCCACCACCGCCGGATTCAGACCGCCGCCGCCCAGGTGCAGCCCGCACAGCCGCGCCGCACGCGCCTGCGTGTAGGCGCGATCGGGATCGCTCACGCTCCCGGAGCGGTTGGCAACAAAAGGCGCCGTGCGCACTTCGAGGCCGAGTGCGCGTGCGACGAGCTCCGCTTCTCCACGCGGATAGACGAATTGATCGAAACCCACGAACATCTCGACGCCGAGATCGCGCGAGAGGTCGTAGCCACCGGTGGTCGCGCCGAACTCGCGCACGCGCGGACTTGCCGAGGCGATCTCGTAGACGTTCGTCACGCCGAGCGCGGTCTCTATGCTGGCGTCGATCTCGATCGACCCCGGTTCTATGCCGCGCTCGCGCTCCAGCCGCGTGATGATCTCGTCCAGGCGGCGGATTTCTTCGGCCGTCTCGGCCTTCGGATACTTGATGCGGCGCAGTCCCGGCCACACGGCGCCTTCGAGGTCCTCCTCCACCGTGTCGTGGTTGATGCGCACGAAGGCTTCCGCGCCGCCTTTGCTCACGTTCGGTATCGCATCCCGCACCAGGGTGCGCGCGTGCGCCTTGAGATGCTGGGGCACCGAGTCTTCGAGATCGAGCGTGACGAAATCGCAGCCGCGCGTCCAGGCCTTGTCCACGAAGCGCGGCGTGACGATGGGCATGGTGAGCCCCGAGCGTCGGACTTTCGTCATGCGTATGCCCTGTTGAGCGCGTCGACCTGCGCAGGCCGCAGACACATCGCCCCGCGGAAACCAATGGCACGCCCGCGTACCGCCGCGCTATAGGTGTTCTCTTCCGTCGCGAGCAGGCCGCGGTCCGGCGCACGCCACCACGCGCCGAGCGGCACCTTCCCGGCTGCGCCCGCGACGATCACGAGCCGCTGCATGAGATAGGGCATGAGATGGAACTCGCCCGACGGTTCGGGCCGCAAGTCCATCACGAGATCCGCGCGACCCAGCGTAATGCCCCACACGCGCTCGCTCGCGCAGGCAATGTCGTACGCCAGGTGGTTGCCGCGCGCGGTCTCGAGCGCGGCCACGATCGCAGTGGCGTTGCGCGGCAGCAGGCCCGCGCGCTCCTGCCGCTCGATCGCGGCGGACAACTCGCGCACCTGTTCAGCCGATTCGGCGCGCGCCAGCACGATGCCCGCGAGGCCGGATCGCGAGCATGCGGCAACGTCTTCGTCCATGGCATCCGGCTCGGTCTGGACGAAGACCTGCACGCCGCGCGCAAGAAGGCGGTCGATCAGCGCGCCCACCTGCGTCCGCGCCGCGGCCTTGTCCTTCGCCGCGACGAACTCCACGAAATCGAGAACTACGACATCCGCGCCCGACGCCGCAGCCCGCTCGACGTCATCGGGACGCGATGCCGGAACGATCAGCCAGGATCTGTGCTTGCCCGATGCCGCGGTGTTCATTTCTTCAACGCGAGGCCCATGTCGGTGAGGAAAGCTCGAAATTCCGACTGGCGCGCAGCGAGGTAGCGTCCGAACTCGTCGGCGTTCATGTACGCATCCTCGTAATGGTTCTTCGCCATGAATTCCTTCCACGCCGCGCTCTTGTGCACTTTCTCGAACACCTCTTCGAGCACCGTCACTGCTTCACGCGGCACGCCGGCCGGGGCGACGAAGCCGCGGAAGGCCCCCACCTGGACATCGTAGCCCTGCTCCTTCAGCGTTGGCACGTCCGCAAGCCCGGCAAGCCGCTTGCCTGCAGGCACGCCGAGCAGCCGCATCTTCTTCGCCGCCACGTGCTGCACCACTTCACCGAGGTTTTCGGCTGTCGCATGAACATGCCCGCCCAGCACCGCAGTCACCGCATCGCTGCCGCTCTTGAACGAGACGGTGTTGAACTTCGCGCCGGAGAGCTGCTCGAGCCGGTAGACGAGGCTGTGTGCCGTGCCGCCCGGGAAAGTGATCGCAATGTTGATCGTTTTCGGATTGGCGCGTGCGGCGGCGACGAGCTCCTTCACCGTGCGATACGGCGCGTCTTCGCGCACGGCAAGCGAATTGAGATCGACGCCTATCATGCCGAGCGGCTGGAACTTGTCGAGCCCGGCGTCGAGTCCCGTGCGTACCGGCACCGTGAGCAGCGAAGTGCCGGCGAGCAGCAGCGTATACGGATCGCCGCGCTTGCCCGCGACGTACACCTGGCCCACCGCACCGCCACCACCCGCACGGTTCTGGATGACGAAAGGCTGGGAAAGCAGCTTCTCGCGTGCGACGATGTCGGCGACGGCGCGCGCGACGAGATCGGAGCCGCCGCCCGCGCCGGTGGGAGACACGAGCTCTATCGGCTTGACGGGATACGACTGCGCGCTACACACGCACACCCACGCAGCGAACGACAGCGACCACAACGCTTGCTTCTTCATTGCTCTCCTCCCTGTGGCCGGCAGCGTAAGTACTTTGCACGGTGGTGACAAGCGGAAGTCCACAAGCTGGCGCGCCGTTCCCGCCGAAATCGTCACCAGCACGCAAGTCAGCCGCGCTAAGATAGCGCTCCCCCGATATCACGAGGAGGAGCATCGAGTGGCCATTCCGAAGCTTGCGTCGCGCGTGTGCGCCGCTGCCGTACTGTGCATGCTCGCCGGCGTAACGGGCGCAGCCGAAACTTTTCCGTCGCGCCCCATACGCATGCTGGTGCCGTACGCGGTGGGCGGCAACGCCGACATCATGGCCCGCATCGTCGCTCAGCAGCTCACGCGCAACCTCGGCCAGCAGGTCCTGGTCGACAACCGGCCGGGGGCAAACGGCATCATCGGCGGAGAACTGGCCGCGAAGGCCGCAGCGGACGGATATACGCTGCTCTTCATTGCAAACACGTTCGCCACCAACAGCGTGCTCTCGAAAAAGCTGCCCTACGACATCCGGCGCGATTTCGTGCCGCTCACCCGCGTGGGATCCACGCCGCTCATCATCGTCGTACACCCCGCTCTTCAGGCGGGAACGACTAAAGAGCTCATCGCCCTTGCGCGCGCCAAGCCGGGTCAGCTCAACTACGGCTCTTCCGGCAACGGCTCGCCCGCCAACTTGGCCGGTGCGCTACTGAATCACATGGCGCACATCGAGCTCGTGCACGTGCCGTACAAAGGCACCGCGCAGGCGACGAACGATCTGCTGTCGGGCCAGGTCCAGATCGCTTTCCCGAGCATGACTTCGGTGATGCCCCACGTGCGGGCGGGCCGCGCCAAGGCCATCGCCATCACGTCGCTGCAGCGCTCGGCGCTCGCCCCCGACATCCCGACCGTTTCCGAGACCGGCGTGCCGGGATACGAGGCGAGCATCTGGAACGGCGTCCTCGCGCCGGCAGGCATGCCGCCCGCGCTGGTGCAGCGGCTCAACGCCGAAATCCAGCGCGTGCTGGAAGCGCCCGACACGCGGGACCGGTTTATCGCCCTCGGCGCCGACATCGGCGGCAGCACCGCGCAGGAATTCCGGGCATATATCGAGGCCGAAATGAAAAAATGGGCACGCGTCGTACACGACGCCGGCATACAGATGGACCTCGCGCGCTAGAAGATCAATGCAGTCCATTACCCTCGCAACACCGAACGCCGAATATCGGACGTTCGCGCGTCATACCCTCGTTATCATTGCGCTTGCCTGGCTGCTACTCATCGGCGGCTGTGCGCGCATGCCGAGCACCGGCCTCACCGCGCTCAAGCCGCGCAGCTACGCGGAGCTCGAACAGTATCTCCTCAGCCACCAGCCGGACGTCGACGAATTCCGCTTGCGCGGGCCGTTCCCGGTCACGACTCGCGGCGAGCACGCGCTCGACCTCTCGCCGTCGGAGCATATCGCCACCGACCTCTATCTGTCCGGTGCGCCCGGGAAAGCGCCGCTCGTCATCCTGATGCACGGGTACGGCAACTCGAAGGACGATCACGGCTACCAGGCGCTGCACCTCGCGACGTGGGGCATGCATTGCTTGAGCGTGCAGCTTCCGAATCGCGGGCCCTGGGTCCGCAACGGCAAGACGCTCGCGCGCATCGTGGAGGTCATCCGGCAGCGCCCGGAAGCGATCGACCCGCGCGTCGACCCGTCGAAGATCGTCCTCGTCGGCCACTCGTTCGGCGGTTACTCCGCCACGTACGCGCTCGCGGAAGGCGCGCCGGTCGCGGGCGCAGTGCTGCTCGACCCGGCCAACGTCGGCAAGGCGCTGCCCGCATCGTTCAGGAAAATCGCGAGACCGGTCATGGTGATCGGCGCCGACGAGCGCGTCACCGTAGCGCGCGGTCGAGAGTGGTTCTACCGCTACCTGCAGAGCGGCGTAGCGGAGATTTCCGTGCGCGGCGCCGCGCATGAGGACGCGCAGTTTCCGCTCGAAGCCGCACCCGTGAGCTTCGGTGCGGAGTCGGCCCCCACCGAAGAGCATCAGATCACCTTCGTGAGCGCCTTGACCTCTGCGGCATTTAGCCTCGCCGCTACCGGCGGATTCGACTATGCTTGGGCCAGTTTTGGCAATGCAATCAAGAACGGCAAATTGATAGATCCGAGGAAGAAGTAAACCGCTTACTGCCAGCCACGTCCATGTCCACATTCAAAACGCTCTCTGCGCGCACTGCGATCGTCCTGCTCTCGATATCGTCCTCATGGGCTCTCGCCCAATCTGCCGGGGTGGCGCCTCCCCGTTTCAAGGGCGAGCTCACCAAGCAGGATAAAATCTACCAGGACAAAGTCGAAGGCTATGCGGAGGGCTATGTCACCGATCGCACACTGGCCGACTACATCCTCGCGCTGCCGAAGGACTTCGACCGGTCGCTCGCGAGCCTCGGTCCGGAAGACCGCTGGCTCGACATCGGCGCAGGCATGGGCCAGGCGATACTCGACTACTACTCTCCCGGATACGATTTCACGCATCCGGAGAGCGCAAAGCCGAACAGCCGCAAGGCGAGCGCCGTGGCGATGTCGATCGAGGACCGCAGAACGGCATTCTGGAATCAGACGGCGGCTCAGCTCGCACCCAGGCAAATCCAGTACGTGTACAACAAGCAGCTGCGTGAGTACTCGCCGGACGATATCGGGCAGTTCCAGATCATCACCGACGTGATCGGCGGCTTCTCGTACGCGACGGATCTGTCGCTTTTCATGGAAAAAGTACTCGCACTGCTCAAGGTCGACGGCAAGTTCTATACGGTGTTGCAGGACGTGCGTTCCGAGGCGGCGACCAACAAGCCTTATTACGAAGGAGCCTCTTTCCTCACGGAGATCCGGAATGCGTCGGGCGCCGACGTAGGCGTGTGCTCATGGCTGAAGAGCATCGGCTGCGTGCAGGTGAGCTGCGAGCTCAAGTCCGACTGGAAACCGCCGATCGAGGTGTACCGCATACACAAGGTGTGCGACAACGTTGCGGTTCCCGCGCTCGAGACGATCCATTTCACCGCAGGCACGCCACCGGAGCGCGGCTACCGGCTCAAAACGCCGGCGGCAACCGCAGAAAAACCTCGCCTCGAAGCATCACGGTGATGCGCCCGATCAGGGCACCAGGACGAGCTTGCCGAGTGCGGTGCCCGCTTCCAGCATTTCGTGTGCGCGCGCGGCGTCCCTGAGCGGCAAGCACGTAGGTTGCGGCGGCTGCAGATGACCCGCAGCCATCAGCTCGATCGCGCGATACATGAGCGCACGGCGCCTTTCGTGGTCTTTGTCCAGCGTGTGTATCGAATAAAGCCGCACGCCCAGGCTCTTTCCCAGGCAGCGCCGCAACTCCGCGTACAAATCGGCGTCCGGCTCTCTGCCTAGCGAGTTGATCGACACGAGCGTGCCCAGCGGCGCTAGCAAATCCAAGTTTTTCGTGAAGCCCGGGCCGACGATGGCATAAACGACGTCCACGCCGCGCCCGCCGGTGAGCGCCATCACTTCATCGGCGACGTCTTGCTTCGCCCTGTGAATGACATGCGGTGCCCCTGCAGTGACGGCGTATGCGTGCTTCTCGTCGCTGCTTACCGTCGCGATCGGCCGTATACCGTCGGCAAGGCAGAGCTGCACGAGCGCCGTGGCGACACCGCCGGCGCCGCCGTGTATCAGTATGGTTTCCGGCCGCCGCACCCCGGAATGGTAAAGCAGCGCACCGGCGAGCTGATAGTTGGGGAGGGTGACAGCGTCGTGCGGCGAAACCGCTTCGGGAAGCTCGTACGTGGCATCGGCAGGCACGCAGATCGCCTCGGCATAGCAGCCGCCGCGAAACGCGAGCTCCCGGGAGCTCACCAGCACCTTTTGCCCGCGCTTCACCGTCGTCACCGCGCTGCCGAGCGCATCCACGACGCCCGCCATTTCGTTTCCCGGGATTGCGGGCAGCGGCGGCATCCATTTGTACACGCCTTTGCGAACCAGGGTGTCGGCGCTGCTGATCCCTATCGCCTGCGCCCGCACTCGCACTTCGTACGGCAGCGGCTCGGGCAGCGGCCGCTGCGCAAG
Source organism: Rhodospirillaceae bacterium (assembly GCA_050260255.1). Lineage (GTDB taxonomy): Bacteria > Pseudomonadota > Gammaproteobacteria > Burkholderiales > SG8-41 > JAQGMV01. Next base: position 11,140 of record JBLNBW010000252.1, read on the forward strand.
CCGCAGCACATCGGGACCGCCCGTAGTTTTGAGCTCGATGACGTTCATACCGCTCTCGAAGAGCTGCGAGAGTGCGTCACTGCTTGAGTAAGCCGAGCGCCGCGAATTCGGCGGCAAGCTCGTTGCGCTCCGCCTCGAGGAACTTCACGAACGCACGGCTGTTCATGTATTCGTTTTCCCAGCCGTACTTGGCAAGCGTCGCTTTCCATTCCGCGTTCTCCGAAAGCTTCGCGAAAACGCCCTCCCAGTACGTCACCTGCGCGGCGGGCATTCCTTTCGAGCCTGCCATGCCGCGCCAGTTGGGCACGACGATGTCGTAGCCCTGCTCTTTCAGCGTCGGCACTTTTGCAAGCGCACCGCTCATGCGCTGCGGCGACGTCACGAACGGCACGTGCAGCCGTCCCGCCTCGAGATCGCCGGCGAACGATGCGGGCGCCGAGATCACCACCTCGATGTGGCCGCCCATGACAGCCGTCTTCGCATCCCCGGCGCCTTTGAACACGATGAATTTCAGCGTCTTCGGATCGATGCCGGCGGCCTTCGCGAGCCGGGCAGCGGTGATCTGATGCGCCGTTCCGACCGCCGTCAGTCCCATCGAGACCTTCTGTGCATCCTGCCGCAGCGCCGCCACGACGTCCTTAGCGGTCTTCAAGCGCGAATCGGGACGCACGCCGAACGCGATGTAGTCGCTGTAGAGGTGCGCGATCGGCGTTACGTCCTCGATGGTGATCGGATTGCTGCCCATCAGCCGGTTCGTGATCAGCGTCGGAAACACGAGCGCGAGATAGTGGCCGTCGCCCGCATGGCCGTTCATATAGCCCCAGCTCACGGCATTGTTGCCGCCGGGCCGGTTCACCACGGTGATGGGTGCCTCCACGAGTCTCGTGTCCTGGAGGATTTTCTGCATGCTGCGCGCAGTGAGATCGAAGCTGCCGCCGGGGCTGGACCCGACGATGATCTCCACGTTCCTGTCGGGCCGCCAGCTTTGCGCCATCGTGTCAGTCACGGCCGACAGCGCAGCGATCATGCCCACCATTGCGAGCGACTTGCTCATGCATTTCTTCACGCAGGCTCTCCTCTCATCATTGTGGCTCCATGGGGACCTTCGGCCTCATCGCCGAACCGGTCAGCCAGCCAATCGAGAATCTTCTCTTTTCCGAGGTTCGTGTTGGCTTCGACATAACGTCGCAAAGAACGCGAAGTGAGTCTACGCCGCAATCCGCGACAACATCCCTGTCCTTGGAGGTTGTGGCTTCGACATAACTTGGCAAAGAACGCGAAGTGAGTCTACGCCGCAATCCGACCCAGCTTGGTCTGATCGATGCCGAATCGATCAGCCAGCCAGTCCAGCATCACTTCCTGCCCTAGGGTCGGATTGTCATGCTGGCAGTGATCGGCGCCGGTATCTTCTGCCGTGACAAAACGCAGCGTGACGTCCACTCCCTGCGATTTCGCACTCTCGTAGGCTTTGCGCGCCCGCTCTACGCCGTTGACGTCGTGCGCGCCGTGCACGATGAGGTAAGGACACTTCATGCTCCTGAATCCATCGCCGATCTGGAACGCTCGCGCTTTCTCCTTGACCTCGTCCATCGAGTTGGCGCCGTACACCCACTTGATCTGGTAAGCCATTTCGTGGCTTTCATCGCGCCGCAGATAGTTCTCGTAGACGTTGGCGTTGCCGCCGTGGGAGATGCAGGCGGCAAGACGCGGCTCGTAGCACCCGGCGCGCGCCGCATAGAAGCCGCCCAGACTCGAACCGGAGAGCGCGATGCGTTTCATGTCCACATCGTTGCGCGTTGCGAGATAGTCGATGCAGTAACCGACCGGCACCTCGTAGTCGTGACGCGTCGGCAGCCCGTGACGCCGCAGCGTGCCGCCCTGCCCCGGGCCATCGAACATGAGCACGGACATGCCGCGCTGCACGGCGCCCCGTCCGGTCATGAACCACAATTCGTCCTTGAAGGAGTCGAGCCCGCCGCACGACATCAAAACCGGCTGCTTTCCGTCGGCATACGGCGAGCGCACGAAGTATGCGTACAGCGTCTTGCCGTTCTCATAGGGCACTTCGATGACTTCACCGGGCGGATCGAGATGCGCAAGGAATTTATGCGACATGAGCTCGCACTGCGTGAATGTCTTGAGACGCCGCAGGTCGTGCGGCGGGAGCCAGAACTCGGCATGCCGGTAGTAGTTCGCCGCGCGCAGCCAGCAGTTCATCGCCGTCCTGATATGGCCCCGACGCTGCGCCTCGTCGCCGCGATCCCGGTTGCGATCCGCGACGCGCACCCATTCGTCGTGCCAGCTCTCCTTGTCGCCCGGCTTCATGCGGCTCGCAGCCTGAAAACATTCGCTGACCGCTCCGCCGCCTTCCTGCGTCTCGCCCAGTGCCCGGCGGAACTGATACGACAGGTACGGATGTTCGGGCCATTGCTGCCAGCCATACGGCTCGTAATGCGGCGCGCTCGTCGCCGGCTTCTGGTACATCAGCAATGCTTCTTCGTTTGCCATGGCGCCTCCTTTCCGGAAATTCTACCCGCACCGTCGTCGCGGAGGCGGTCGAAGCACCTTATATGGACTCGCGGGACGCTACGATGCGCAGCGCTCAGGCGTGCTGAAGCAGCGGCAAGCTGGAACAACGGAGTTGTGACACGGCGCGTGCTTTAGATATGCATGTGTCATGCTATTTCGCGCACCAGCGTATCGCATCACACGAGTGCGTGGCTGTCTCCACCGGACGACGCGAAAACCACCAGGCTTCAGCGTGTTAGGAGACATACGGGCGTACTGTCGCCACCGGGCTACTGTGCCTCGCCGCACCGGTCCGCAAGTCCTTGGATATACGATAGATCTGTTCTGGCATAGGCGTTGCGGGAAGATGGATGTGTCCAACGACAGAGGAAGCTTGTATGAAGACCAAGACCCTTATGGCGACGGCGGTAGCAGGCATGGTTACCCTGCCGTTCGCGGCGGGCGCGCACGACGACTTCCGCGCAAGGACGCCTCTGTCCGTCAATGAAGCGGGCGATGCGCGAGTCCAGCCGAACGATGACCGTTTCGCGCGGAACGAGCGAGCTTTCGAGCACGAGCGGAACTGGGAAGTCCGCACGCCGCTGTCCATCCCGGAAGCGGGGGCGCCGGACGGTGCACGCCAACTTGCCATGCAGGATCGCTTCGGTGAGCCGAGTGGTTACAGTCGCGGCACGGTCCTAAGGCCGGCACCTGCGAGCGAGAGCTCGGCATCGCATGACACGTGGCTCCCCGAGCGCTCGTCTGCAGCACCGCAAAGCGAGAGGGAATCGCTGGCGCTCGCCGACCGCGGCATCTACAGCGAATACTATCTCGTCGGAGTCCCGGCTGCCGAGACTACCGACTACTACGTGGTGGAGCTCGAGCCCGCGCAGAACAGCAGCGGTGAAGTGATATTCATGCCGCGTCAATAGCGCAAGCTGAATGCAACGCAGGCAAGGCCGTCTTCAGACGGCCTTTTTTATTGCCCGGCCGCCGCATCGTCATCTCGTATCCCGCGATCACGGCCATTCTGGTCTTCGCCCGGCCCACCGCCATGCGTCCGGGGGATATCCATGCTACGCTGAACGCAGAAGAATGCGTACGCGGGAGGAGAGCATGGATTTCGTTTCCGGAATTCGTTCCCTGCTGATGATCGCCGTCGCGTGCGTCCACGCTGGAGCAGCGAGTGCACAGACGTGGCCAGCGCGACCCGTGCGCCTGATCGTGCCGTTCGCACCAGGCGGCGGCGTCGATAGCGTCAGCCGGTATCTCGCCTACAAGCTTTCGGAGCAGACCGCAGGCACGTTCGTCGTCGACAATCGCCCGGGCGGCGGAGGCGTGCTCGGCACCGAGCTCGTGGCCCGGGCGGCACCCGACGGCTACACGCTGTTGGTGTCCGCGCCGGAGTTCTCCATCAATCCGAGCATGCACAGCAAGCTGCCGTACGATCCGTTCAAGGACTTTACGTACATCTCGCAGCTCACCGCGGGGCAGTTCATGCTGGCGAGCCATCCTTCAGTACCGGCCCAGACGGTCAAGGAGCTCATCGCGCTCGCAAAAGCGCGTCCCGGCAAGCTCACGTACGGATCGTCGGGCACCGGTGGCATCAACCATCTCGCAGGCGCGCTGTTCCAGTCGATGACCGGCATACAGTGGCTGCACATTCCATTCAAAGGCGCCGGCCCATCGACTATCGGCCTCATCGGCGGCCATATCGACTTCGTCTTCGCGAGCACCATAGGGCTCGTCGGCCCTGCGAAATCCGGCAAGGTGCACCCGATCGCGGTGACCGGGTCGGAGCGCTTCACCGAAATGCCGGAGGTGCCGACCATCGCCGAGTCCGGTGTCCCGGGTTACGTGGTTACGGGATGGTACGGTTTCTATGCACCGGCCGGGACGTCATCCGACATTGTGCAGCGTCTGCACACGGAATCGCGGCGAGCGCTCAACAGTCCCGAAGTCGTGGAGAAGCTGCGCAAGAGCGGCAATGTGCCCGTCGTCAGCTCGCCGGCCGAGTTCGCCGCATTCATGCGCGCCGAGATCGACAAATGGGCCAAAGTGATTCGCGACGAAAAACTCGCGAAAATCGATTGACGATCTACTACAAGGGAGACACGCGATGAGACTGGTGGCTATACCGCCGTACCGCAATCCGGCCGTGAGCTGGGGCTGGGTCTTGAAGCATCTCGTGGACGATTACCGCAGGACCGGCGCACTCCAAGGCATCGAAGTCGATGTGGACGACGGGTATCTCGTCGACAGCACGTCGGAAACGCGCGACGAGGAAGTGCTGGCCATCATCAATGTCGGCATCATCAACAAGGTGAAGGAATACGCGCGCACCGGCAAGTACGATGGCATCGTTCTCACCGGCGGCATCGATCCCGGCTTCGTGGCCGCGCGCGTCGTGCTGCAGAACAAGCTGCCGGTCACCGGCGCCATCCATTCCGCGCTGCATGTCGCCTCGCTCATCGGCGAGCGCGTGAGCGAAATCCACACCGTGCCCTCCTCATCGCTCATTGTCCGGCATCTCGCCGAACGCTACGGTTTCGGCGACAAGCTCGTCGCCGTGCGCATTCCCTGGCACACGTCGACCGAAGCCTATCGCCACCTGGAAAAATACCGGAACGACTGGCCGGCTCGGCTGCGCGATCCGGAACTCGGAAAGATCATGGACGACATCACGCGCGAATGCATCGCAGCGATCGACGAGAACCGTGCAGATTCGCTGATCCTTGCGTGCGAGCATCTGCAGGCGTGCGCCGACGGCGTGAGGCAGCGCCTTGACCAGGCAGGCTATCGGGAGATCCCGATAATCCGCGCGCTTCCGGCGGGCATAGAGACCGCCATCGCGATGGCGAACATGAAACTGCTGCAGGCGGCGCGCGCCTATCCCGGGCATGAGCTGAAAGCGCCGCCACGGTACTGCTGAGAACGGGCGCTGCGGTCACCGAAGCCCGAATCGCAGCGTCAAGGTGGACCAACAAGGCTCGCAGCCGGATACCCATCAGGGAGGAGTACATGACCAGAACAGGCCGCTATTTCATTGGCGCGGCAAGCTTCGCTGCTATCCTCAGCGTCATGAGCTGCGCGCAGTCGCCCATGCAGACGGTCGACACCGTGCCACGCTACCGCGTCGATCCGCTGTGGCTGAAACCGCTGCAGGGCAACTGGATATTGGGGCAGGTGTCGAGCGTCGCCATCGACAAGCACGATCATGTATGGGTGCTGCACCGCCCCGGCACGCTGCTCGACGACGAAAAGGGCGCGCAGCAGAATCCGCCGACGAATCGCTGCTGCGTCGCGGCGCCCGCCGTCATGGAATTCGACAGCGAGGGCAATTTCATACAGGGCTGGGGCGGCCCCGGTGCGGGTTACGATTGGCCCAGCACCGAGCACGGCATACACGTCGATGCGCAGGACAACGTCTGGATCGCCGGCAACGATCCGAAAGACCACCATTTACTCAAGTTCACGCGCGACGGCCGGTTCCTCATGCAGATCGGCAAGCCGGGCAAATCCGAGGGCAGCAACAGCAAGACCCAGCTCGGCAGACCCGCGTCGATCGATTCGAACGCAGCCGCGAACGAGATCTACGTCGGCGACGGTTACGGTAATCGCCGCGTGATCGTGTTCGACATGACGACAGGCGCGTACAAGCGGCATTGGGGAGCATACGGCGGCGTGCCCGACGACGGAAAAATGCCGCCCTACAAGCCGGGCGCCGCACCCTCGAAGCAGTTCGGCAACCCGCATTGCGTGAAGCGGGCGCACGATGGGCTGCTCTACGTGTGCGATCGCCCCAACAACCGGATTCAGGTGTTTCGTTCCGACGGCACGTTCGTGCAGGAGTTCTTTATCGAGCGGGAAACGCTTTCGGGACCCGTCGCCGATCTCGCCTTTTCGACCGACCCGGAACAGCGCTTTCTCTTCAGCGCGGATGGCGCGAATTCCGAGATTTACATCCTCTCGCGCAAGGACGGCCGGAAGCTCGCCGCGTTCGGTCGCCCCGGGCGTCAGGCGGGCGAATTCCGTGGCATCCATAACATCGCGATCGATTCGAAAGGCAATCTCTATACGGCAGAGGTCGGCTACGGGCGGCGGCTGCAGCGCTTCGTGCCGCGATAGCGTCCGTCGCCCGGCTCGAGCAGCCGCGCCGCATGGATGCGAGTATCTGCCGGCGCGCTGCTTCGCTCACCGCCCGGCGGGACTTCGGCCGCAATCGTCAGCGGCGATCATCGCGACTGCGGAGAACAAGGGCCGCGACGATGCCGCGTAGTCCGAGACGAGACCGCCACTGCAGCCTTCGCGCCGTGCGGCCGACACGTACACAAAAAAAACCGACGTCGATGCGTCGGCAAAAAATGGGAATGTTGCATGTCATTGTTCGAGAGTCAGGACATGCCGGTCCACCTGAAATGATGCGGTGCGCTGAGAGAGCCGCCCGATACCCGTCCATCCACCGGGCACGGCAGCCTTATCGCGTCAGTCTCCGATCTTGTTCGGCTCCCACCTGGAATCGAATGTCGTTTCCGGCAGCAGGTTCAGGCGTGCACCGCCCGAGCTTAACGTGCCGGATGCTGTGTCGCCCACAGTACCGCCCTGCGCAGGTCCCATTGATGTCCCGATGTAGCGGGAATCGCCGCTATGCATCGCGGCTTCTTCTGCCGGAAGGATTGCCGGCCCTGCTTCGTTCGGGGAAAACGGGGTTTGCACGGTCTCGGCATACCCAGTGTTGCCTGCCGCTGCGAGTCCTGCCACAGCGCACAGGCCGATTACGATGTTGCGGCTCTTCATGATTGCCTCCTGTGCGTCGGTTGCTTGGGACGGGCTTCGGGACGCACGTCGGCGGAAAAGGTATCAACCGGCAGGCGCCCCGATGAGCGCCCGCAATGTATTATCCTCACCGGCCTCGGCGGCGATATGAAACCAAGGTAGGGGGTATCCGAGACTTTAGTCGCTATCGCCGTGCACGCAGCGGAGCATCGTCATCGTCGGGTCGCCCGAGCCTGCACGCTCGCCGCGACCAATAGCAGGCAGCCGAGCTGTATCCCCCGGCATCGATTCAGCGCCCGTCGTCCAGCTCTATCGCGAGGATGATGGTGCTCAGCGATTTGCCGTGCGCATCCTGACGCAACGAGCGCGTGACCCCGCCCGCCAGCGCGTTCTCGATGACGAAATTGAGCGCGCGCAGCTTCGGAAGCTCGTAGCGCCGCACCGGGCCTTGCGCGAGATGTGCGTAAGCATCCATCACCCGCTCGCACGTCAGCTTTTCGTGCAGCAGCTTCCATCCAGCCTGGTCGTACGCGATCACCGCGACGTTGGAAGTGTTCCCTTTGTCGCCCGAGCGCGCATGGGCGATGTCGTAAACGCGAACTTTCATCCCGGTTCCTCCATCACCACTTCCGGGTGGACCCACTCGCGCGGCAATAAAACCGATTTGACGGCGATGATCTCCCGCGGCCCTATGTTGGTCGCCGCGCCGGGACCGGACGGCCCCTGCATATTGAGCTGCCGCACCGCGTCACCCAACGCGTCCGCCGTCCGGCGATCGGGACAGCGCCCGGCGACGCGGAGGCGCACCTCGTACGGCTCGGGGCGATGACCGTTGTCGCCGTGCAGGCTCGTCATGCCGACGAGGTCGACGAGATACTCGCAAGGCGCGAAGCCTTGCATGCGCAGGCGTTCCTTCACCACTTCGGCGGCGAGCCTCGCCCGCGCTACGGCATTGATACCGGCATAGCTCACTTCGCCGCAGCCTATGTAGCCGTCGAAATAACCGACCACCGCCTTGTACGTCGCTGTTCTCGGCGTCGCTCGCGCACCGGCGACCTTGACGCGGTCCGGGCCGTCCTGCGCGAGATCGACGTCCGTAATGTCGACGACGCAGTCGGGCGTGATGTATCGGGCCGGATCGTGTATTTCGTAGAGCAGTTGCTCGGTACACGTCATGACATCGAGACGCCCACCTGAATTCGGCGTCTTGCCCAGCGTCAGCGCACCACCGCGGGTCACGTCCGCGTATGGATACGGCAGATCGGCGAGATTCGCGACTTCCTTTTTGCCGGGGTCGGCGAAATAGCCGCCCGTCACCTGGGTAGAGCACTCCAGGAGATGTCCCGCGACGATGCCGGTTGCTAACAGCGGCAGATCGTCGTACGACCATCCAAAATGATGGAGCAGCACGCCGAGATACAGCGACGGATCGGCGACGCGTCCGGTAATGACCACTTCCGCACCGGTCGCCAGCGCATCCCGTATGACGTCGGCGCCGAGATAAGCGTTGGCGGACGCCATGCGCGGCAGCACCGATTCGACCGGCTCGCCGGATTCCATTAACGGCAGTTCCGGATGCGCGCGCACGAGCTCGGTCACGTCGTCGCCCACGACCGCAGCACAAGGAATACTGTCCAGGCCCAGCTCGCGGGCGATGCGCCGAACGACGCGTGCAGCGCTGAGCGGATTGGCGGCGCCCATATTGGTCACCATGCACACATCATGCTTGCGCATGAGCGGGAGAAACGCATGCAGCCGCTCTTCCAGCATGGGCGTGTAGCCGCGCTCCGGATTGCGCGACCGGTCGAGGCTTTCCCGGGCAATCGTGCGCTCGGCGAGGCATTCGCACACGAGGTAGTCGAGGTCGCCGCGCTCGAGCAATTGCACTGCTGGATACACGCGGTCGTCGGCCATGCCGGCGCCGGTGCCTATGCGCACGATATCTCTGCCGTGCTTGCCTGGTTTCATCATATCGGGCGGTAACCGAAAAAGGCAGTTTTTACGAGGAACGACGAGCGGACGACGATAATCGATTCAGACCTATAGTTGCGCTGCGACGCTCGTCAATGAGCGTGTCGCTCGGGGTTTAGCGGCGTGGCGGTGCCGGCGACATTCGCCTCGCCGGCAGCAAAACGATCGATGAGAACGCGTACCGCATCGCGGTCCGTCGCGAAAATGTTTTCGGCGCCGATGTCCTCGACGAGTCCCGTCCTGTCCATCACGTCCCGCACCTGTTGCTTGAGCCCGCTGAAAGCGAGCGCGATGTTGTTGGCGCGAAACCGCCGCACCAGATTCTTGAGGACTTCGACGCCCGACGCGTCGACACCGTTGATGCCGCTCGACTTTACCAGTATGCAGGCAACCTGCGGATTCGCGCGCTCGAGTCGGATGAGCGCGTCCTCGAAATACGAGACGTTTACGAAACGCAGCGCGCCGTCGAACCGCACGGCCGATATCTTCGCATGCTTCGGCGTCATCGCTCGCGGCGTCACTTCGATCAGCGTCCCATCGGTGTCCACAGCCAGCGCCGCGACTCGCGGACGCGTCATGCGATAGAGCAGCAGCCCGAGGGAGAGCATGATGCCGGTTACGATGCCGTTTTGTATGTTCGGCGCGAAGGCGAGCGTTGCGACGAACGTCACGACGGCCGCGGTGCCGTCGTCGCGGCTGGCTTTCCAGGCGTTGCGGATCGCGCCGAAGTCGATGAGATTCACGACGGCCATCATGATGATCGCCCCCAGCACCGCCTTGGGCAGATGGAACAGCAGCGACGTAAAGAAAAGCAGCGTGAACAGAACGCACAGCGCCGAGATGACCGACGACAACCGGCTGCGCGCGCTCAACGCCAGATTGAGCGCCGAGCGGGAGAACGAGCCGCTGACCGGCATCGAATGGCAGAACGCTGCCGCCACCTTCGCGAGCCCCTGCGCGACGAGCTCCCGGTTCTCGTTCCACGGCACGCGCGTGCGTATCGCGATCACCTTGGCGCTCGACATCGCCTCCATGAAGCTGATGAGCGCGATGACGAAGCTCGCCGGCAGCAGTGCAATGGTCGCCCCCACATCGAGCGGCGGCAGGGAAACGCTCGGCAGGCCCGACGGAATCTCTCCCACCACACGGCCGCCCATGCCCGCGAAATCGATCAACGCACTGATGGATGTGAGCAGCGCTACCGTGATCAGCACACCGGGCATTCTTGGCGAGAACCGCCGAAACACGACAAGCATGATGATGGCGCAGATACCGAATGCAGCCGAGATTTCGTGAACGGCGTCGATGTTGATCAGAACATGCCAGATGTCGGACAGGAAATGGTCCGACTGCCGGGTCGATATGCCGAGCAGCGCGGGCAGCTGCGACAGCCCGATGATCATCGCAGCGGCGTTGATGAAGCCCATCAGCACCGGATGCGAAAGAAAGTTGAGCAGCATGCCTGCCCGCAGCAGTCCGAACGCGACCTGCATCACGCCGGACACCAGAGCGAGCAGAATGACGTATGCGGAGTAAAGCTCGGTGCCCTGGCCCGCGAGCGGAGCGACGCTCGCGGCGGTGAGCAGCGACGTCATCGCGACGGGGCCGGTGGACAGCTGCCGCGAGGAGCCGAGCACCGCGCCCACTATCGTCGGAATGAACGCGGCGTAAAGGCCGTAGTAGGCGGGAACGCCGGCAAGCTGCGCATACGCAAGCGATTGCGGGATCGCTACGAGGGAAACGGTGACGCCGGCGATGACATCGTATTTGAGGTTTGGGTTGTTGATCCCGAGCCGCGTGAGGACTGCGGCAGCTGCGACGAGGCTGCTCCTGTGATGTCTGCCGTCAGCAGTCACGGTCCGCCTTTCTCGAAGCCGCCGGCAGCCCGTCTACCGCAACGCGCGGCGCTCCCCTCTCGGGACCATCCGGCTGCTCGCGGCGCCCGCTGGATTGGAGCAGCTGTTCGAATTCTCGCATATGACCGACGTTCTCGAATGCCACGGTATCGAGCAAGCGCGTCAGCAATCGCCGGAACCGCTGCTCCATCGCCACCACTCCGCGGCGTGTTCTGATGCGCTGAGCATACACGATATCCCGGCACGCCGGACGGCGTGCTACTCGGCCCTTATCCCTGCGTCTTTGATCACCTTCCCCATGCGCTCCATCTCGGACTTCACGAGTGCACCGAGCGCTTCGGGGCTGCTGCCGACCGCCTCCACGCCCGTCGAGCGAAACTTGTCCCTGACATCCTGGCGGCTGAGCACGGTCACGATGTCTTGACTCACCCGTGCCACGATGGACGACGGAGTGCCCGCGGGCGCAAAGATGGCAAGCCGCGACACCTGCTCGTAGTCCGGCAGCGTCGCCGACACGGTGGGCAAGCCGGGCGCCAGGGGCGTAGGCTTCGCGCTCGTCACGGCGATGGCGCGCAACCTGCCCGCCGAGACGTGCGGAGTCACCGACCCCGGGACACCGAACATGTATTGCGTCTGCCCCGACATGAGCTCCGTGAGCGCCTGCGAGGCGCCCTTGTAATTGATCCGCACGACGTTGAGTCCGGTCATCGACTTGAACAGCTCCGCGGCAATGTGCACCGAGTTGCCGGTGCCCGATGTCGCATAGTTGAGCTGCCCGGGCCGTGCCGCCGCGAGCGCGATGAGATCCTGGACGGACTTCGCCGGCAGCGCGGGATGCACCACCAGGATATTGGCCGTTTCGGTTGCGAGCGAGACAGGCGTGAAGTCGCCGATGTCGGCGGACACGTGGTCGCGCATGAATCTCAGCAGCCACAAGGTCCCGCCGCTCAACAGCAGCGTGTAACCATCCGGCGGCGCTTTGGCCGCCACGTCGGCGGCAAGCAGACCGCGATTATCGACGATGACCTGCTGGCCCAGCAGCGTCGCGAGATGCGGCGCGATCAGCCGTGTCGCCTGGTCGCTGCCGCCGCCGGCACCTGCGGTGACGATACGGACCGGTTTGCTGGGATAGGTTTGCGCGACTGCGGTCGCGGGCAGCGCCGCGACCGATAACATCAGCAGCCCGGATTGGACTCTCACGATGCGCTCCTCCGATGTCGCTTTATCGTTTCGCCCGGCACTGGAAGCATAACCATAAAAGCATGGCGGGACACGAGGACGTCCAACATGTGTCGATGCATTGCGCGCTCCATTGCCCGCAAGCCGGCCCGCACGACCGCTTTGTATAATCGCCGGGCGACACACCGAGGGAGGATACCTTGAGCAGGCTAGCCATGGTGGAGCGGGACGCGCTCCCTGCAGACCAACGCCGGTTCTACGACGCGGTGAGAGCGCTGCGACGGCGGCCGATCACGGGGCCTTTCATCGTGACGATGAACAGCTCTCCGGATCTTGCGGCGCGATTCGCACACCTCGGTCATTATTTTCACGCGCGTGGCCAGGCGGACGAATCCATCGTCCCGCTGCGCGTGCGCGGTTTCATCGCCTTGCTCGGTGCACGGGCCCTCGATGGCCCGTACGAGTGGGCAGCGTGGGTGAACTGGGCCATCGATGCCGGCGTCCCACGAGAGACGGCAGATGCGATACGCGAGCGTCGCACCCTGTCGGAGCTTACTGCAGAGCAATCCCTCGTCGCCGATCTCTGCACGCAGCTCATCTCCGGCGACCACCGCGTACGACCCGGCACGTTCAAAGCGGCGCTGGATCACTTCGGCGTTCAAGGGCTGGTGGAAGTCGTCGTCACGCTGGGTTACTTCGCGATGATCGCGCTGCCGCTCAATGCATTCGAGATGGAAATGTCAGCGGAGCAGAAAGGCAACCGCAAGCCTTTCGAGCCGCTCGTGGTTTCGGGGCGGCCGGGGACGGATGCGGCATACGCCCGCCAGCAGGTGCCGCCGATCGCGAGCAACGCCGGCACGGTTCCCCGCCTGCCTGCGTTATCGGGCCATGACGATGTCGCGCCCGAGCATCAGCATTTTCTCGATCGCATCGTCCGCACGCGCGGGTGGATATCGCCGGTGTTCCAGGTGCTGCTGCACTCTCCGGACGTCGCCGAGCGTGTAGCCAACGTGGGCGAATTCTTTCTCTACAGGACCGCGATACCGCCGGCAATCCGGACACTGACGTGGCTGATCGCCGCGCGCGAGCTGGACTGCGCCTACACCTGGGATACAGCCGCAGCTGCCGCACGCGAGAGCGGGATCGGAGACGACATCATTGACGCGCTGGAGAAAGGCAAAGCGCCTCCCGGGCTCACCGAAGAGCAGCGCGTGCTGCTCGGCTTCTGCCATCAGCTTCTGCGCGGCAACCATCATGTGCCCGACGACAGCTATCGCGCCGTCATTGCCGCTTTCGGCGTGCCTGCGGCGGTCCAGATCGCCGGCACGCTGGGCTACTTCCTGATGATGGGTATGATCGCCAACGCGTTCGACATCCCGCCCGCGGGCGACCCCTCGCGGCCTGCTTTATGAGCAGCACATGCCCCGCGCCCGGCAGCAGGAACTCGCCGCCTGCGTCAGCCCGCAGGCGTAAGC
>JBLNBW010000253.1:0-8290 GCA_050260255.1 Rhodospirillaceae bacterium
ATGATCGCGGCCACGCGGTCGGATGCGAAAATGCGCAGCAGCGGATCTTCGAGCGACAGATAGAAGCGGCTCGAGCCCGGGTCGCCCTGGCGGCCCGAACGGCCGCGCAACTGATTGTCGATGCGGCGCGATTCGTGGCGCTCGGTGCCGACGATATGCAGCCCGCCCGCCGCCACGACCTGGTTGTGCAGCTTCTGCCACTCGTGGCGTATCTCTTCGATGCGCTTGTCCTTGGACGCCTGATCGAGCGTCTCGTCGGCGAGTACTTTGTTGATCTCCGGCTGCGGATTGCCCCCCAGCACGATGTCGGTGCCGCGGCCCGCCATGTTCGTTGCGATGGTGATTACGTGAGGCCGGCCGGCCTGCACGACGATCTCCGCCTCGCGCGCGTGCTGCTTGGCGTTCAGCACATTGTGCGGCAGATTTTCCTTCTTCAGCATGTTCGACACGAGCTCGGAGTTCTCGATCGAGGTCGTGCCGACGAGCACCGGCTGCCCGCGCTGATGGCAGTCGCGGATGTCGTTGATGATCGCCTGATACTTCTCCTTGGCGGTGCGATAGACCTGGTCCATCCGGTCTTCGCGGATCATCTTCTTGTGGGTCGGAATGACGACGGTCTCCAGGCCGTAAATCTGCTGGAACTCGTACGCTTCCGTATCCGCCGTGCCCGTCATGCCGGCGAGCTTCTTGTACATGCGGAAGTAGTTCTGGAACGTGATCGTAGCGAGCGTCTGGTTTTCCTTCTGGATCTCGACGCCTTCCTTCGCTTCGATCGCCTGGTGCAGTCCCTCGGACCAGCGACGCCCCGGCATCAGCCGTCCGGTGAACTCGTCGACAATGACGATCTCGCCGTTCTGCACGACGTACTGCTGATCGCGCAGGAACAACGTGTGTGCGCGCAGGGCCGCATTGAGGTGGTGCATGAGATTGATGTTGGCCGCGTCGTACAGGCTGCTGCCTTCGGGCAGCAGGCCCGCCTCGGCCATCAACTGCTCCGCGTGTTCATGTCCTTCCTCGGACAACAGCACCTGGTGCGCCTTCTCGTCGACCCAGTAATCGCCCGGGCCTTTCTCTTCCTTCTGGCGCTTCAACTTCGGCGCAATGCGATTGATCGCAATGTACGCGTCCGTCGTGTCTTCCGCCTGACCTGAAATGATGAGCGGTGTGCGCGCCTCGTCGATCAGGATCGAGTCCACTTCGTCGACGATCGCGTAAAAGAGATTGCGCTGCACCTTCTCCGACACCTGGTACACCATGTTGTCGCGCAGGTAATCGAAGCCGAATTCGTTGTTGGTGCCGTAAGTGATGTCGGCCGCGTACGCCGCCTGCTTGGCCGAATGCTCCATCTGCGACAGGTTCACGCCGACAGTGAGCCCGAGAAACCGGTAGATCTGCCCCATCCACTCGGCATCGCGCTGCGCGAGATAATCGTTCACCGTCACGATATGCACGCCCTGCCCGGCGAGCGCGTTGAGATAAGCGGGCAGCGTAGCGACGAGCGTCTTGCCCTCGCCGGTGCGCATCTCGGAGATCTTGCCGTTGTGCAGTGCGATGCCGCCGATCAGCTGGACATCGAAATGCCGCATGTTGAGCACGCGCTTGCCCGCTTCGCGCACGACCGCGAAAGCCTCGGGCAGCAGGTCGTTCAAAGCATCCCGCAGCACCCGCTCGTGCTCGGTGGTGGCGGTATTCGGAGCCGCCGGCGTCGCTTCGTCGGCCGCGTCGTCCGCCGCGGCGCGCTCGGGCACCGTGGCAAGACGCTCCCGTATGCGCGCGCGAAACTCGTCGGTTTTGGCGCGCAGTGCGTCGTCGCTCAACGCCGCGATTTGCGGCTCGAGCGCGTTGATGGCGCGCACGAGCCGGCCGTATTGCTTCAACAGGCGCTCGTTGCGGCTGCCGAAGATTTTGCGAAGTACGCCGGTGATCATAGTCCCGCTCTGCCGGGTGAAAAAACGCCTGACACGGTACTCGGGTCAGGCTCGAACATCGCTGATGAAGTCATGCCATCAACTGAAAACCGCCTGCCGTCTTTTATCACGTCACGCCGGAATTGCCTGACGCCTTTTACCTTGTCGGGCTCAAATAAAAAAGGGGTGGGGAAAACCCCACCCCCGCGATTCCTGTCCTTCGTCAGCCGCGCAGCCGCAAGAACTGAGCGGGGTTCAGCGGCGCACCGTTGCGCCGCACTTCGAAATGGAGGTGGTTACCGGTAGAGCGGCCACTGCTTCCCACTTCACCGATCTGGGCACCTCTCGTCACCACGTCGCCGACCCGGGCGAGCCGCTTGGCGGCATGGGCGTAACGCGTAACGAGCCCGTTGCCGTGGTCGATCTCCAGCATATTACCATACTGAGGGTGGAAGGCCGAGTAAACCACCACCCCTCCCGCTGCCGCGAGAATCGGCGCCCCGTGCTCGGCCGTGAAGTCTATGCCCTCATGATAGTTTCGCTCGTTCGTGAACGGGTCCGTGCGCCAGCCGAAATCGGAAGAGTACGCGCCGGTCTCCAGCGGCAGGCTGGTGGGAAGCAGCTTGCGGCGCACATCATCCAGCGCGAAGAGCGATTCCAGCGCACCCAGCATATCGCGACGGTCGTCGAACTGGCGAAACAGCACGTCCACCTGGCGCATGAGGCCGGCAAGCGTCATGACGGGCGGCGGCACGGCATCGAAGCGCCCGCCTGCGTTCTCATCGCTCGCCAGCAGCTCATCGGTGCTGAAGCCCACCATGCGCGTGAGCCGGTCGCTCAATTTGTCGAGCCGTACGAGCTGCGACTGCATCTGGGCCACACGCGCCGCAACCTGGCGCAAGTCCGTACCCTCGGCTGCCGGTGCAACGTCCGTCTCGTGCTCCGCACTCGGCGCGCTCGCCGCGGTCTCGAACGCCGCGTGCATGCGCGCCCGCTCGTCGAGCACCATGCGCGTGACGCTGGCACTTAACGCAGCAACCACCAGCAGGCTCGTAATCATGAGAAACAGCACATCGGGCAAACGCAGCGTATAGGTTTTGGTTTCCGCTTGCTTGCGGGCGACTAGAATAAGGTCCATGACACTCTGGCAGTAGGCTATGGCCGTACAGAAATTTTCATCTCTGCTCGGCGCGACCGGCGAATTCAAGGCGTTGGTGCAAAAGACGCAACGCCTTGCTGAATGGCACAAGCGCTATGCCGATCTCGCTCCTCCCGCGCTCGCACGGTCTAGTCGTGTGGCGGGTTTCCGATCGGGAACGCTCGTACTCTGGGCAGACAACGCCGCGGTGGCCGCCAAGCTGAAACAGTTGACGCCCCGCTTGATGACAGCGCTGAACAAACAGGCAAATGAGGTTACTTCAATCCGAGTGCAGGTGCAACCGGCGCAAGCCACACGACGCCGCGAAAAAAAGCGCGCCTTGTCGGGACTGCCGCCGAAGGCGGTCGAGCACTTCGAAAAACTTTCCGCGTCCGTCCCCGAGTCCCCGCTGAAAGAGGCGCTGCGGGCACTCGTCGAACATCACCGCACCCCGTCACGCGTCAAATGACGAGCATAAGGCGCTCGGCAACGTAGAGCGCCATGAACACGCAGGCAAAGGCCACCGCGAACTGGAGCAGGCGTCGCACCCACTGTGCGTAGCGCGGATCGCGCGTGATGAAATAGGCGGCGAGCAGCACGGCGAGGACCACCAGGAGAATGAGACCGAGCAGCCGCGCGACGAACATGGCTCATGGCTCCCCGACGACGACCGCTGGCGCAGTAGTCAGGCCGTCTGGGGCTGCCAGGCGAGAAAGGGCGGCGCGTCTTCGTTGCGCTCGAACGTGGCGTACTCCCACGCGTCCCGCGTTTCAAGGAGCTGACGCAGCAAGCGGTTGTTGAGCGCGTGGCCCGACTTATGCCCTGCGAAAGCGCCGATCAGCGGATGGCCCAACAAATACAGATCACCGATTGCATCGAGCAGCTTGTGCTTCACGAACTCGTCCTCGTAGCGCAGGCCATCGGTGTTGAGCACGCGGTACTCGTCCATCACGATGGCATTGTCGAGGCTGCCGCCCAAGGCGAGGCCTTGCGAGCGCATCGTCTCGACGTCCTGCATGAAGCCGAAAGTACGCGCGCGGCTCACTTCCCGCACGTAGGACGTCGTCGCGAAATCGACCGACACCGTCTGCCGCGAGCGATCGAACACCGGATGATCGAAGGCTATGCTGAGCTCGAGCTTGAAGCCCTGGAACGGCTCGAAGCGCACCCATTTGTCGCCCTCCTGCACTTCCACGCGCTTTAGCACGCGGATGAAGCGCTTGGGTGCTTTCTGCTCCTCGATGCCTGCGGATTGCAGCAGGAACACGAACGGACTCGCGCTCCCGTCCATGATCGGCACCTCCGGCGCCGTGACATCGACGTACGCGTTGTCGATGCCCAGACCGGCCATCGCGGACATGAGATGCTCGACGGTGGAAACGCGCACGTCGCCTTTCACGAGGCACGACGACAGCCGCGTATCCTGCACCGCATACGGCTCGGCCTTGATCTCCACCGGCTCGGGCAGGTCCGTGCGACGGAACACGATGCCGGTGTTCGGCGCGGCGGGGCGCAAGGTGAGATAAACCTTCTCACCGGTGTGCAACCCGACGCCCGTGGCGCGGATCAAGTTCCTCAGGGTGCGCTGCCGAACCAAGAATTTACCCAAACTTTCATAGAATTAAGGCCGAATTCTAGCATGCCGGACTCATAGGGGCAAAAAGCGGTCCAGGCAGCGCATTTCTGCCGCCTCGCGATGCGCCGCTGACGCCCGCCGGCCGGGCGCCGCTCTTCAATCCGCCTGCTTGCGCAAAAACGCCGGGATGTCGAGCATCTCCACGCCCGATTGCCGCATGGCTTCGACCGTTTCGGCACGATTGCGACGGCGTATGACGGCCGGCTGATCGAGCGCGTCGTAGTCGACCTCGAGCGGCTGGTTGTCCGTGCCGGTTTTCTGCGCCACCACGGTGAGCGGTTTCGCCTGCTGGCGCGTGACCGGCTTGCCGAGCCCCGTGGCGACGATCGTCACGCGCAGGCTGTCCTCGAGATTGTCGTCGTATACGGTGCCCACGATCACGGTCGCGGATTCGGCCGCGAACGCCTTGATCGTCTCCATCACGTCGTACATCTCCTGCAGCTGAAAGCTCGCACGGCTTGCCGAGATGTTGACCAGCACGCCGCGCGCATCCGAGATGTTGATGTCCTCGAGCAGCGGGCACGCAACCGCTTGTTCGGCGGCGGCACGCGCGCGATCGGGGCCGGCCGCCTTCGCCGAGCCCATCATCGCCATGCCCATCTCCCCCATCACCGTGCGCACGTCCGCGAAGTCGACGTTGATCATGCCGGGGCAGCTGATGATCTCCGCGATGCCGGCCACGGCGCCGTGCAGCACGTCGTTGGCGGCCTTGAACGCATCGTCCAGCGTTACCTGCGTGCCGAGCACCTGCATCAGCTTGTCGTTCGGAATGACGATCAACGAATCGACATGCTGAGCGAGGGCATCCAGGCCTTCCTGAGCGATGCGTTGGCGCTTGCCCTCGAACGCAAAGGGCTTGGTCACTACCGCGACGGTCAGGATGCCGAGCTCTTTGGCGACTTCCGCGACGACCGGCGCCGCGCCAGTTCCGGTGCCGCCACCCATGCCGGCGGTGAGGAACAGCATGTCGGCGCCGGCGATCATCTCGGCGATACGCTCGCGATCCTCCAGCGCGGCATTGCGCCCGATCTCGGGATTCGCGCCCGCGCCCAGACCCTTGGTGATGTTGGTGCCGAGCTGTACCTGCACCTTCGCCTGGTTGCGCTTCAGCGCCTGGGCGTCGGTGTTCGCGACAATGAATTCCACGCCCTGCACGCCTTGCGCAATCATGTGGTCCACCGCGTTGCCGCCGCAGCCGCCCACGCCCACGACCTTGATCACCGCTTCCTGGGTCTGCGTATCGATAAGTTCTATCATCTGTTCTCTCCTTTGTGCGTCGATTTCAAAAATCAATTGAGCTGTCCGTGTCTTCGTCGTTCCGCGCTCACGAAGCGCCCGATGCGCGCCCCGCTACGCCTCTTTAGAAATTTCCTTTGAACCATGCCTTCATGCGCTCCAGCATGTGCTGGAAAGAGCTGATCTGCATTTGCGCGATTTCGCGCTGCCGGTATTGCTGCATGCCGGCGAGCAGCAAGCCCACCCCTGTGGAGTAACGGGGATGCCGCACCACTTCCGCGAGCCCCCCGCTGTAATTCGGCTGCCCGACTCTCACGGGCATATGGAAAATTTCTTCGCCGAGCTCGACCATGCCCTGCATCATGCTCGACCCGCCGGTGAGCACGATGCCCGACGAAAGGAGATCCTCGTAGCCGCTGCGCCGCAGCTCGGCCTGCACCAGCGAATAGAGCTCTTCGACGCGAGGCTCTATCACTTCGGCGAGCGTCTTGCGCGAAAGCTCGCGGGTGCTGCGCTCCCCCACGCCCGGCACCTCGACCATCTGCTGGGGATCGGCGAGCTGCGACAGCGCGCAGCCATAGCGCTGCTTGATGTCTTCCGCGTCCTTCGTCGGCGTGCGCAGCGCCATCGCTATGTCGTTCGTGATCTGGTCGCCGGCGATCGGAATCACCGCGGTATGCCGTATCGCGCCGTGGGTGAAGACCGCGACATCCGTGGTACCGCCGCCGATGTCGACGAGCGCGACGCCCAGGTCTTTCTCGTCGTCCGAGATCACCGCGAGGGCGGAGGCGAGCGGCTGCAGGATGAGGTCGCGCGCTTCGAGCCCGCAGCGCCGTACGCACTTGATGATGTTCTGCGCCGCCGACACTGCACCGGTGACGATGTGCACCTTGACCTCGAGGCGCACGCCCGACATGCCGAGCGGCTCGCGCACGTCTTCCTGACCGTCGATGATGAATTCCTGGTTGAGGATGTGCAGGATTTGCTGATCGTTCGGTATCTGCACCGCCTTCGCGGTCTCGATCACGCGGTCGATGTCCATCTGGGACACTTCCTTGTCCTTGATGGCGACCATGCCCTGCGAATTGAAGCTCTTGATGTGGCTGCCGGCGATGCCGGTATACACCTCGGAAATCTTGCAGTCGGCCATCAGCTCCGCTTCTTCGAGCGCGCGCTGTATCGCGGCGACCGTCGTTTCGATGTTCACCACCACGCCCTTCTTCAGGCCGCGTGACGGCGAGCTGCCCATGCCGATGATCTCGAAGCCCCCTTCCGGCTTCACCTCGGCGACGATGGCGGCGATTTTCGACGTCCCTATGTCGAGACCCACGATCAGATTTTTTCTGCTCTCTCTTGGTTTGCTCATGTCTTGTTATCCGCGCTCCCTGGCCGCGCGCCGGCATGGCGCGCTCCCCGGCCTTGTTGTGTCCCCTGCTGCGCTTTGCCCCCGTGCGGTGCGTCTTTCAGCTCGGCGATGCGCACGGCAAAGCCGTTCGCATACCGCAGATCCACGTAATCGATGCGCCGCTGCAGACGCCCTACCGATGCGTTGTAGGCCGCGATGTAACGCATGAGCCGCGCTTCGACTTCGTTGCGTCCGAGCGCGAGCGTCGTGCCCCCGGCGAGTCGCACTTCCCAGGCACGCCGCGGCGTCACCTGAACCTGCACCGGCGTCTTTTTGATCGGCTCAAGCGCGCGCTTGAAGAAGTTGTACTGGATCGCGATTTCCTTCGCGCTGCCGGGAGGACCGATGAACGTGGGCAGGTCGCCGTCGTACGCCGCACGGAAAAGGTCGCCTTGCACGTTCACGAGCGCCTCGTCACCCCAGCGCGCAAGCGGCACGTGCTCCTCGACGCTCACCTCCAGGCGATCCGGCCATTTGCGCCGCACGTTCACCGAACGCACCCATGGCAGCTTCTCGAACGCGCTGCGCGCGGCCGGCAGGTTGAGCGTAAAGAAGTTGCCTTTCAACTCGGTTTTCACGATGTCGGCGACCTGCTCGTACGTCACGTGCGCGGGCTTGCCGAGAACTTCCACCTCGCGCAAAGGAAAGATCGGCAGGTGTATGACGTACAACACCGCCGCATAGCCGACAGCCAACCCCGCGAACGCGTAGAGCGCGGTCGCGATGCGGTTGAGCTGATCGGGCTTATCCCACATGCGCCGACTCCAGTATCCGCAGCACGAGCTCGTCGAACGAGATACCGATGGCGCGTGCCGCCATGGGCACGAGGCTGTGATCCGTCATGCCGGGCACGGTGTTGACCTCGAGCAGGTGCGGGTTGCCCTCACCGTCGACCATCACGTCCACGCGCCCCCAGCCGGGGCATCCGAGCAGGCGGCAACCCGCGCGCGCCCCCGGCGGGATGGGCG